>CAIPBT010000226.1 GCA_903863375.1 uncultured Ferrovum sp. | reverse complement strand
TGTTTGGCCAGTGCCCGTCCAGCGACATGCTGGGACAGATCGAACGCGCCGAACTGTGGCTGCAACGGCATAGCGGCGATGCCAGCCTGCTGCTCACCCTGGGTCGCCTGTGCCTGCACGAGCGGCTGTGGGGCAAGGCGCAGAGCTATCTGGAAGCCAGTCAGGCGCTCGAACCCTCGCTCGACGGCCAACGTCTGCTGGAAGGGCTACGCAATCAGCTGATCCGGCGTGAGCGCGTTGGCGACAGCCCGGCCGAGGCGCCGACGCCGACGCGGTCGCGTGGGCTGCCGCCGGAATTTGAGGGTGGCTGAGCGTCGGTATATGCGTTGACAGATAACGATATATCGATTGCGCCATAGAGTTTCATTCGTTGAGCAGTCGCGGCAGGCCGTTGATATTGTGAAGTTTTTTACTAAAGACTGACGCCGCGAGAGGCGGCTGCCGTCACGGGCTTTTACGTCTTGTGACCGGTAGCGATTCTGTAACATGACCCGTGTCTTTCCTCGCCAAGGGTCATGAACATGAATGTTGCTTGCATGCTGCACAGTCGCGTGTCACCCCTCTTCCGCCCGATCGTGGGTCTGGCCTTGTGGATGGCCACCACGCTGCCTTCGCCCGTGCTCGCCCAGAGCACCGACCCGGCCACCGGCAACGGCACCCCTGCCGAGACCGGGGCCACGACCAAGCTGGAGAAGATCGAGGTCACCGGCTCCTCCATCAAACGCATCGACGGTGAAACCGCGCTGCCGGTGCAGGTGCTGAAGCGGGCTGACATCGAGCGCAGCGGTGCCACCACCGTCGAGCAGCTGTTCCAGCAACTGGCGGTGGCAAGCAGCTCCGGTGCCACCACCACCGCCCAGGGCACCGGCTACACCACCGGTGGCCTGTCAGCCATTTCGTTGCGCGGTCTGGGCAGCAGCCGCACCCTGATCCTGATCAATGGCCTGCGCGCCACAGTCTACGGCGGCGGATCTGTTGGCGCGGCGGGTTCATCCGTCGACATCAACAGCATCCCGATCGGTGCGGTCGACCGTGTTGAGGTGCTGAAAGACGGCGCGTCGGCGATCTATGGCAGTGACGCGATTGCTGGCGTGGTCAATTTCATCCTGCGCAAGGACTTTCAGGGCGCCCAGATTTCCACCACGCTGGGCATGCCGACGGCGGCAGGCGGGGGAGACGACAGCACCTTCAGCGTGCTGGCCGGCACCGGGGATCTTGCCCAGGACCATTACAACGGCATGCTTTCCCTCAGTGCGCAGCACACCAATCCCATCATGGGGGCAAGCCGTCCCTACGCCACCCGCTACAACCCGGCCTACGGCAACGACAACACCTCCGGCTATGCCTTTCCGGCCAACGTCGGCACCAAAAACCCGGCCTATCCGAACTGCGGCCCGTATTCGATCGTCGACCCGAATTTCCCGAATCGCTGTCGCTTCGACAACTCGCCGTTCGACAGCATCCAGCCGGAACAAACGCGGCGCAATCTGCTGGCGACCGGCCACCTGATCGTGTCAGACAGTCTGGAAGCCTATGCCGAACTGGGCCTGAATCAGGTCACCACGCGCACCACCATCCAGCCGGTTCCGCTGACCGGACCATTCACGATCCCGACCACCAGCCTCTACTACCCGTCCGCTTTCGCCCAGGCCAATGGTCTGGCTGGCCAACCCGTGGTGGTCGGCCTGCTGCGCGACTTTCCCAACGGCCTGCGCGTGCAGGACGATGAAAGCACCGCCACGCGGGGGGTGGTCGGCCTGAAGGGCCTGCTGGCCGGCTGGGATTACGACACCAGCCTGTTGTTTTCCAGCAGCCAGGTGCGCGAATTCGACCGCAACGGCTTTCCGCTGGTCAACGTCATCACCAATGCCCTGAATGCCGGCCTGATCAACCCCTTCGGCCCGACCACCGATCCGGCCGGCATTGCGGCCGCCAACAGCGCCCAGTTCATTGGCGAGAATTTCAACTCGCGCACCAGCCTGACCAGCCTCTCGGTCAAGGTTGGTCACGAACTCTTCGCGCTGCCCGGGGGCGCCGCCAGCTTTGCCGCCGGCGCGGAATTGCGTCGCGAAACCTTCGTCTACAACCCGTCGGCCCCCTTGCAGGCCGGCAACATCGGCGGGCTCGGCACCGCCACCCCGGAGGATGCCTCGCGCCAGGTCCGTTCGGCCTACCTCGAGGTCGACGCACCGGTCACCCACAGCCTGGAAGCGGATGGCGCCGTGCGTTACGACAAATATGACGGGGTGGGCGGCACGGTCAACCCGAAGGCGTCGCTGCGCTGGCAACCCACCGGCGGCTTGCTGGTCCGCGCCTCGGCGGGCACCGGATTCCGGGCACCCTCGCTGACCGACCTGAATGCGGCGCAATCAGCCAGCTTCACGGGCAACGGCTCGCGTGACTTCCTGCGCTGTCCGGTGTTCAACCCGAATTCGCCAGACTGCAGCGCCCAGTTCAACACGGTGCTGGGCGGCAATCCCAACCTGAAACCCGAAACTTCCCGCTCCTTCACCCTCGGGGTGCTGGCCGAACCCCTGCCCAATCTCAGCGTGGGCCTGGACGGCTTCTGGATTTTCCTGAAGGACGCCATCACCGTGGGCGGGCTGTCGGCCGGCACCATCCTGGGCTCGGCGGCAAACGAACTGGCCTTTGCCAATTTCATCACCCGGGGTGCCCCGGACGGCAATGCCAGTGGCCTGGGCCCGATCCTGTCGATCAGCCAGCAGAATGCCAACCTGTTCAAGACCGCGCTGAGCGGGGTGGATGTGGATTTCAAATACCTGTTGCCGATCGTGGAGGGTGGCAAGATCACGTTTTACGGCAACGGCACCTACTTCAACCGCTACGACGTGCAGAATCCGGACGGCAGTTACAGCGGTGCCATTGATCAGGGATCGACGGCGGCCCCGGGCCTGATTGCGCGCTGGCGCTACACGGCCGGTGCGGTACTGGATTCCGGCCCCTGGAGTACGGCGTTCACCCAGAACTACCAGAAGCACTACCACGACACCGCCTCTTCGGTCACTGGCGTGTTGCGGGATGTGGGCGACTATGTAACCTACGACCTGCAGACCAGCTATAGCGGTTTCAAGACCTGCAAGCTGACGCTCGGTGCGAAGAACCTGTTCAATGCGGCCCCGCCGTATGCCAACTATGCCGGCCCGGCCAACAACTTTGTCGGTGGTTACGACCTCAGCTATGGTGATCCGCGCGGCACCTTCGTGTACTTCAGCGGCACCTGGTATCTGCAGTGATACGCATCGGAACCCATCCATCATGCTGAATGTTTCTGCAACCGTAGCCGGCCGGCCTGGCGGCAGCGTGCGCCGCACAACCTTGCCGGTGCATTGTGCGGCAGCCCTGTGGCTGGCGTTGTCCGGAACCGCCGGAACCGCACTGGCGGACGGGTCGGCGGTGCCAGTTGCCACCGCGACCCCGGCAGTGCCGCGGATGGCTGCCGACCCCGGCAGCGCCGGGCAAGCCTTGCTGCAGACGATTGCTGGTGCGGTCGATCCGGCCAGATTACGCGCCACCATCGCGCGTCTGGTTGGCTTCGGCACGCGCAGCACCATCTCGGAAACCGGTTCTTCCACCCATGGCATCGGGGCCGCGCGACGATGGGCACAGGCCGAGTTCGCTGCCATTTCCAGTCAGTGCGGCCAGTGCCTGGAAATTGTCACGCCGTCCCAGGTGTTCACCGGCGAACGCCTTCCCAAACCAACCGAGGTGATGGACGTGGTGGCCATCCAGCGCGGCACGGATGACGCCCAACGCGTGATCCTGATCACGGGTCACATCGACTCGCGCAACAGCAACGATCAGGATGCGGATGGCATTGCCCCGGGGGCCAACGATGATGGTTCGGGAACGGCCGCCGTGCTGGAGGCGGCGCGCGTGCTGTCGCGCTATCGCTTCCACGCCACGCTGGTCTATGGCGTGCTGTCCGGTGAGGAACAGGGCCTCTACGGTGGCAAGGTGCTGGCGGAATACGCCAAGGCGCAAGGCTGGAAGGTCGAAGCCGATCTCAACAATGACATCATCGGCAATTCGCAGGGCCAGAATGGTGTGGTCGACAACAGCACCGTCCGGGTGTTTTCGGAAGGCACCCGGTCGCTCGAAACGCCCCAGCAAGCGGCACGCCGGCGCTACAACGGGGGCGAAGTCGACTCGCCCTCGCGCAATCTGGCGCGCTTCATGGCGGACATGGCCGACCGCCATGTGCCCAACCTGAACGTGCGGATGATTTATCGCACGGACCGCTTCGGGCGGGGCGGAGACCAGGTCGAATTCCTGGCCCAGGGTTTCCCGGCTGTCCGGGTGACCGAGGCCCACGAAAACTACACCCGCCAGCATCAGGACGTACGGGGCGAGGGTGGCATCGCCTATGGCGACGTGCTGGAGGGTGTCGATTTCACGTATCTGGCGCAGGTCACGCGGCTCAATCTGGTGACGCTGGCGGCACTCGCCAGCGCCCCGGCGCCCCCGTCCGCGGTTGGCATTGCCGGTGCCGTGCAATCCGACACCACCCTGAACTGGACAGGCGTCGCCGGAGCCGTGGCCTACCGCGTCTGGTGGCGGGATACGACGGCACCCCGCTGGCAGTTCAGTCGCCTGTTCCCGTCGGCAGCCACCCCCGAAAACACGGCCATCCTGCGGAACGTGGTGATCGATGACTGGTTTTTCGGGGTATCCGCCATCTCGGCGGATGGGTTTGAATCGCCGGTGGTGTTTCCTGGTCCGCCCGGTGCCTTCTGAGGCGCGGCAGGCGCGTTGTGAGGCGCGGCAGCCGGTTTCTGAGGCATGCGCCCGGCGCGTTCTGAGGCGCGGCGGGCGGCTGGCCGGTCAGCCGGCCGTTGCGGGCTTGCCCGGGTCGGTGGCAATCGTGAAGGGATCGCAGAAAAATGCCTCTTCCGGCAGGCCGCGCGTCTGCGTGAACGTACGCTTGCCGGCATCCACCATCACCGGGGCACCACAGGCATAGACTTCGAAGCCGGACAGATCGCTGAAGTCAGCCAACACGGCCTCATGAACCAGCCCGGTCCGGCCAGGCCACGGCGGATCTGCTGCTGGCTGAGACAGAACCGGAATGAAGGTGAAATTGGCGTGGTTGGCCTGCCACTGCCCGGCCAACTCGGCCATGTAGAGATCCTCCAGGGTACGGACCCCCCAATAGAGCACCATCTGGCGCTGGCAGCCCTGCGCCAGCGCCTGTTCGATGATGCCCTTGATCGGGGCGAAGCCGGTGGCGCCGGCCAGAAAGATGATCGGTTTGTCGCTGTCTTCGCGCAGGAAGAATGTCCCCAGCGGTCCCTCGATGCGCAGGATGGCGCGTGGTTTCAATTCCTCGAACACAAACCGCGAGAAGGTGCCGCCCGGATAATGGCGGATATGCAGTTCCAGCAGATTCCCGTCGCCCGGCGTGCTGGCGAGCGAGAAACTGCGGCGTTTGCCATCGGGCATCAGGAAGTCGATGTATTGACCCGGCAGAAAACGGAAGGTCTCGTTGGCGGGCAGTTTCAGGCGCAGCACCGCCACGTCATGGTTGACGCGCCGGATTTCCTCCACCCGCACCGGCATCTTACGCACCACGATATCCTTCACCCGGGCAACCACGCGCGCCTCGACCACCACGTCGCCGACCGGTTTGGCCACGCAGAACAAGGCCTTGCCGGCCGCAATTTCGGTACTGGTGAGGGCCCCCACCTGATAGTCTCCCAGGTCGACCTGACCGGACAGGACCTGGCCCTTGCAGGTGCCACAGGCGCCGCTGCGGCAGCCATAGGGAAGCCCGTAGCCTTCGCGCAGGGCGCCTTCCAGCAGGGTTTCGTGCGCTTCGATCGCAAAGCGGTGACCGGAAGGCTGAAGGGTGACATGTGCTGGCATCTGCCTGGATACTCCGTAAATGAATAAGGTTGCTGCGATGAACATCCTGCCTCAACGACCGCTTCAGGCACCACACCTGCTGATCATCGGTACAGGTGACGTGGCATGGCGCGCCCTGCCCTGGCTGTTGCGGCGGTTTCGCGTTTTCGCCCTCTGCCGCAGTGCCGAAAGCGTGCTGCGCTGGCGTGCCGCAGGTGCGGTCCCGATCCAGGGCGACCTCGACCATCCCGCCACCTTGCGCCGTCTGGCCGGCTTGGCACCGTATGTGGTGCATGCCGCGCCACCGGCGCAGGACCGTACTGGCGACCCGCGCACCCGCCGACTGCTGGCAACCCTGCAACAGGGCCGAATGCTACCACGCAGGCTGGTTTACATAAGCACGACAGGGGTTTACGGCGACTGTTGCGGGGCGCGCATCCCGGAAAGCCACCCCCGTCGGCCCGGCAATGCGCGTGCCTTGCGACGCTTGGCCGCCGAGCAGGGCCTGCGCCGGCAATGTCTGGGGTATCGGCCGGACCAGCGCCGCCCCCTGTCGCGCGGTGTGCCAGGGCGCGACCGGCTCAGCAGCTGGAACGCCACCCGCGACAGGGTGGCTGCCACAGGTCACGGCCAGGCCCGCCGTCCCGGCCGCCGCGGTACCAGCCTGGTCATCCTGCGGGCGCCCGGCATCTACGCCGCCGACCGGCTGCCGCTGGCCCGGTTGCGCGCCGGCACGCCCGCCCTGCTGGCGGCCGAAGACGGCTATACCAGCCATATTCATGCGGAAGATCTGGCCACCAGCGTCTGTCTTGCGTGTTTCCGCTCTGGCGGCGGACGCGCCTTCCATGTCTGTGACGATACCGAGTTGCGGATGGGTGACTGGTTTGACCTGGTCGCAGATCACTTCCACCTGTCCCGGCCATCCCGCATCTCGCGCAGCCAGGCCGAGCAGACCCTGCCGCCCGCCCTGCTCAGTTTCATGCGGGAATCGCGCCGACTGGAGAACCGACGCCTGAAAACGGAGCTGCGGATGCAGCTGCGCTACAGGACTGTGCAGGATGGCCTGGCGGCCATCGAGCCGACCGTCCAGGCCGGCCTCGCAGCGATCAACGACGGCCGCTGACGACGAGGGGGTATTCGAAGCTGTTTTCGGTGGTCACCGGCGGGGCGGTCGCCAGCAGCAGGCAGGCGGCGACGTCGCTGAACAGCCCCGGCCAGATCAGCAGCAGCCCGGACAACACCGTGCGCTGGTTATCGAGCAGGGCCTGCATGCGCGCCCAACCCTGGCGCCCGGCCCACTGACGTTGCATGCTGTCGCGTGCCTGACGCAGCATCAGCAGGCCGATCAGGGCGGCGGCAGCCAGCCAGACCAACAGCCAAGGCCCCAATACCCGGGCAATCGGCACCAGCATCACGGCGTCGAGCAAAGGGAGCAGGAGTAGAATCATGGTTCCTGGGCGCATCTCTCGAATGTAGACAGCACGCCCGTGTAATGCAAGGAATACTCGCATCTTGAAGTCCTCCCCCAATACCTTGCTGGTTTTCGGCCTTGCCGCTGCTGCGGCCTTTGGCCTCGGCAGCACTTGGTGGCTGCACCAGGCACCGGCCGACACGCTGGTGCTGACGGCCAGCGCGGCCCGGGCGCAGGCCTCGGGCGGCCCCTCCGCCACGGCGACGCCGGCCGTGCCGGCCGTTCCGGCAAATGCCGCGTCGACGCCCGGTCAACCCGGGGTGCAGGCCGCCGGGGTGGACATCTCGACCGGGGCCCTGATGGCGATCAGTCTGCCCGGCAGCGACGGCAAGCCACATGCCCTGGCCGAATTCCAGGGCAAGCCGATGGTGCTGAACTTCTGGGCGACCTGGTGCGACCCTTGCCGCGAAGAATTGCCCCTGCTGCAAACGGTGGCAACCCGCCCGGCCTTCCAGGACAAGGCCGTCGTTGTCGGCATCGCCCTGGACAGTCCGGCGGCGGTGCAGTCGTTCCTGAAACTTCGGCCGCTGTCCTTCCCGGTCCTGATGGAAGAGGGCGATGCGGGCGAAAAACTGGCCGCCCGCCTGGGCGATGCCAGCGGTTCACTGCCGTTCACTGCCATCGTTGATCGCCATGGCGTGGTGGTGGAAACCCGGCTCGGGCCCTGGAAAGCTGGCGAACTCGATACGCGACTGGCCACGCTGACCGCAGCCCGCTGAACCGGCCCGCAGGGGCGTCAGATCCGGCCACCCATGCCAGTGACAGGCCTTGCTTCCTGTCAAGAGAAAGCCGGCACGAACACGCTTAAATGCTGTTCGTTGCTGTTCTGGACAAATTCATGCAATTTCCTGCACACTGGCTTCACTTTTTTTGGGCCTGCCCTTGGTCGCCGTCATGGCGCAACCAGCGCGGGATCGCCAAAACCCCCCGGTGCGGCACGGCGCCCCCCGGTCTGCGAGAGAGCGACATGGATCTTAGAAAACTCAAAAAACTGATCGATCTGGTGCAGGAGTCCGGCATTGCCGAACTCGAAATCACGGAAGGCGAGGAGAAGGTTCGCATCAACCGCGTGGGTTCCGGCCACGGCAATGGCGGCGGAATGACCCATGCGCCCGTCATGATGCCCGCCGCGGCTGCCCCGCTGGCCGCGCCGATCGCGGCAGCGACAGCGCCCCCTGTCGAAGAAGGGATGGTGGTGAAGTCACCGATGGTGGGAACGTTCTACCGTGCCCCGGCGCCGGGGGCATCAGCCTTTGTCGAGATTGGCACGGCGGTGACGGCAGGGCAGACGCTCTGCATCATCGAAGCCATGAAGCTGATGAACGAGATCGAATCGGACGTCACCGGTACCATCTCACGCATCCTGGTGGAATCGGGGCAGCCCGTGGAATATGGCGAGCCGCTGTTTGTCGTGACGCCGAACTGACCATGTTTGAAAAAGTCCTGATTGCCAACCGGGGCGAGATCGCCCTGCGCATCCAGCGTGCCTGTCGTGAACTCGGCATCAAGACGGTGGCCGTGCATTCCGAAGCCGATCGCGAAGCCAAGTATGTCCGGCTGGCGGATGAATCCGTCTGCATTGGCCCGGCTAGCTCCGCGCTCAGCTATCTGAACATTCCAGCCATTGTCAGCGCCGCCGAAGTCACCGGAGCCGAGGCCATCCATCCGGGTTACGGCTTTCTGGCGGAAAACGCCGACTTTGCCGAACGGGTGGAAAAAAGTGGCTTTGTGTTCATTGGGCCGCGCGCCGAGACCATCCGCCTGATGGGCAGCAAGATCAGCGCCAAGGCGGCCATGGAGGAAGCCGGGGTTCCGGTGGTGCCGGGTTCCGGCGGCGCGCTGGGCGATGATCCGGAAAAGCTGCTCGAGATGGCCCACCACATCGGCCTGCCGGTGATCATCAAGGCCTCGGCCGGGGGCGGCGGACGGGGCATGCGCATTGTGCACGAAGCCAGCGAACTGGTTGCTGCCGTGCAGATGACCCGGGGTGAGGCAAAGGCGGCATTCGGCGACGATACCGTCTATATGGAAAAATTCCTCACGCTGCCGCGTCACATTGAAATTCAGGTGATGGCCGACCAGCATGGCAATGCGGTCTATCTTGGCGAACGCGACTGCTCAATGCAGCGCCGCCATCAGAAAGTGATTGAAGAAGCCCCCGCACCCGGCATTCCGGCCGCACTGCGCAACAAGATCGGTGAGCGCTGTGCCGAGGCTTGCCGCCGCATCGGTTACCGGGGTGCCGGTACCTTCGAATTCCTGTACGAAAATGGCGAGTTCTTCTTCATCGAGATGAACACCCGCATCCAGGTGGAACATCCGGTAACGGAAGCCATTACGGGCGTCGACCTGGTGCAGGAACAACTGCGCGTGGCAGCCGGCGAAAAGCTGTCGATCGCCCAGAAAGACATCAAGTTGCGTGGCCATGCCATCGAGTGCCGCATCAACGCGGAAGATCCCTTCACGTTTGTGCCCTCGCCGGGTCGGGTGACTCAGTTCCACACGCCGGGCGGCCCAGGCATCCGGGTGGACTCACACATGTATCAGAATTGCGTGGTGCCACCGCATTACGATTCGTTGATTGCCAAGATCATCGCGCATGGTGACACCCGCGAGCAGGCCATTGCCCGCATGCGGATCGCGCTCTCCGAAATGGTGGTGGAAGGCATCAAGACCAACATTCAGCTGCATCAGTGGCTGCTGGTGGACGAGGCCTTCCTGAAAGGCGGAACCAGCATCCATTACCT
>CAIPBT010000225.1 GCA_903863375.1 uncultured Ferrovum sp. | reverse complement strand
TCATGCAGAACTTCCTCCGTAGCGAGAAAATTCTACCTCCGGCTCCTACGGATTGCCGGGGGGATTACCAGGTCCGGCGAGCTCGCCGCCATCCTCGCGGCTTGAAGCCCCATGGCTACTGGATCACCAGTTGCGTCAGGTCGAAGGTGCCCTTCAGCGGTCGCAGGCGCAGCACGGTCAGGCCGGCCGGCAGGGTGATTGCCGCCGTGTTGGTGGTAATGGTGCCAGAGGTACTGTCAGCCGCGGACAGGGAAACCGGTGTGTCCGTGCTGGTTTTCACTTCGATTTCGCTGCCAACCGAGTAGACGCCCACCAGATGGATGTGGAACGTGCCGGCGCTGGCCAACCGCACCGGTACGAGCAATTCAGGCAGATGGGCGGAATCGACGCCAGCAACCGCCTTCAGCCCATAGTAGAAGCTGACCGGATATTTTGCGGTGGCCGCGGTGTACTGATAGCCAACGCCCTTGGTGACACTGGTGGTCACCGCAGGTTTCGTTGTGCCGTTGGCCGGGCTGAAGGTGAGCACGCCCGGCATCGCCGTGCCAATCGTCACGGCTGCGGCCGTGCGTTCGCCGATGGTCTGCAAGGCCTGCATTTTCACGCTGGTGGTGTCGGATACCGGCAGGTTGGACTGCGCGTCAATGAACGTCCACGGTTCGGCGCCGGCGTAGCCGAAGAAGTTGAATTCGTCGCCACCATAGCTCCGGAACACGTCATAGGCCGCCACCATGGCGGGGCCCATGCGTGGATCGGTGTTGTAGGTCTGCGCGATGGCATTGGCGGTGTCGGCCGGCAGCTTGTCTGCAGCAGCCGGCGCTGGTGCCGGCCCCCCTTCATAGGACGCCATGTGCAGCCCATAGGCATGCGCCCACAGCACGTCGATGGCCAGCGCCGTCTTGAAGTTGGTGTCCGGAAAGGCGGCGAAATAGGCACTCATGGTCGCGGGCGAAGCGTCTTTCGGGTCGACGTCGGAGGTGTAGTACGTGGCGCCGCCAGCGGCCCACCACAAGTCTGAGACCTGACGAGCCACCGGGCTGAAACTGCCGTAATAGCCCTCGGCCCACTGCAGGGCCTCGCTCAGATACCAGTTGGCGTCGCCAGCCTGGCGGGACAGCACCGGCCGGATGGCGCCCATCATGGCGGTATCGCCGTAGGCGGCGCGGAACATCAGGCTGATCTGGGTCGAACGGTACGCATACCAGCGCTGCATGGCGAGATCGATGTTGATCTGTGGATTGCTGCACAACGACGTTGTTGCGTTGATGTTGCCATTGTTGACCAGGCCATCGTAGTTCAGCGGGCTGCTCTGGCTCTGGGCTTCCTCGCACGCGAGGTTCATGCCGAACCAGTAGGTATGGAAGGCCGATGCGGTGTTCCACATCTCGTTGCCGTACTCCAGATAGATCCTGCTGTTGGGGTTGAGTGGCGGATAGACCGGGGCTACCTGTGGCGCCGTGTAGGGTTCCACGCCATCCGAACCGAAACGCAGCAGGTCAATCAGTTTGGCAACGTAGTCGTTATCCGCATTCACCGGGATGTTCAGCCACAGGTCGTCGCCCGTGGCATTGGCCAGCGCCACGATCAACTCCCACGGCTCACCGCGGTTGCAGGTGGCTTGGATGCCACGCAGCGGCAGCGTGCAGGGCTGGCCCGGATTGGTGCCCTGGTAGGTCATCAGCGGTCGATCGCTCCAGGTGGTGGAGTCGTTGATGTTGGTGGCCAGGTAATCCATGGTGCGGATGACCCGTGCCGAGCGCATGGCGGCGATGAATTCATTGGTGAACAGTTGGCCGGATGCCGCCGAATAGCCCGGGCGCCAGATCTGCAGATTGGTCACGCCGTCGTTGGAGGTCGAGGCTGGTGACCGCAGGGTATTGCTGAAATTGAGGATCTGGTTGCCGCTCAGTTCCTGCGCGACGGTTAGCTTGGCGGTGGTGGTGTTGCTGGCCGGGTTGTAGATCTGGTTCGATACGGTGCCGATGCCGCTCAGGGTGGCTTGGCCAGAGAAACTGATGGCATAGTCGCCGGCCGCCAGGTTGAAACTGCTGACGATCAGCCGGAAATCGGCGAGCGGATCGCCGTTGGCATCGGTGGTCTCGGCTGTTTCCGCCGCCATATCCTGAGTGCGGAACTCCGAACCGCGCACCAGATCGGCCGTGGCATAAGCGCCGCTGTAGTAATTCATGCTGCCCGCATTCAGGCCAATGTTGTTTAGCGGTCCTCCAGCCGGGGTGGCGGTGCCCACGGGTAGGGTCAGGGTGACCGTCGATGGGCTGTACGAGCTGTCTCCAGCGTAGCTCGCCGTCAGGGTGTGGGTGCCGGTCTTGCCGAGCGGGGTGATGAAACTGGCGAAGGCATCCGTGTTGCTGGCGGACAGGCCGTAATCCGACGAGCTGTTGTCCGGGGACAGCGTACCCGTGAAGAGTGGCACGCCTCCTTCGCTGACCGTGACTGCCCCGGTTGGGCTGCTGCCATTGCTGTTGCCGTGCGCCACCACGGCGAACAGAGTGTTGGCATTCGTCACCACTGGCTTGACAGCGCTCTCCAGCGTAAGGGTAGTGGCATGCTTGTTCAGCGAAATCACTCTGCCGGTGGAGGTGGAGGGGGCGTTGTTGCTGTCGCCGGAATACACGGCCGTCAACGTGTGGGTGCCGGATCCGGTCAGCACGACCGAAAGATTGGCACTACCTTGGGTAAGCGTGGCCAACGAGGCGCTGGGCGATGCCAGATTCCGGCCATCCATCTGCAACCTCACGGTGCCAGTCGGTTGGTTACCGGTCACCGAGACCTGCAGGTTGTAGGGCAGCATTGAAGTACCGCTGGCCGGTACCCCGATCAAAAGCGTAGTGGTGGCGGGCTCGAGCACGGTGATCGTCTGCGCCACCGACTGGCCGGGCAGGTTGTTGCCATCCCCGGAATAGCGGGCTACGTAGTTGTGGCTGCCCAAGGTCGACGGGCCGACGCTAATGCTCGCCTGACCACCGCTAAGGGCTGCCGTGGCGATCACAGTCGTGCCTTCCAGGATCGTGACGGTGCCGGTCGGGGCGTCGCCGGTGACGGTGGTGGCGAGTGCCACCGTGGTGGCCCCGATGTTGACGGTGGCTTTGGCGGCCGCCAGTGTGATCGCGCTAGGGGATGCGGCGACGGTCAGCGTCTGAGGGGCCGAGACTGCTGCCACATTGAAGCTGTCGCCCGAGTAGTTGACCACCACGCTGTGCGTGCCACTGGTCGTCAGCAGCAGGGGCAGGTTGGCTTTGCCGGCAGCCAGCGGCACTGCGATGCCAGCCTTGCCATCCATCATCAGGGTGACTTGGCCGGTCGGGGAACTGCCTGTGACGCTGGCGCTCACGACCACCGACTTGCCCGCTGTGAGGGCGGCGGTGATCGGGGCGACGGTAATGGCGGGGGTGGTGAGCGCATTCACGGTCACGGCGCTGGAAGTGCTCGCCAGGTTGTTGCTGTCTCCGCCATAGCTGACGGTGATCTTGTGGCTGCCCGCCCCTGCCACGGTGGCTGCCAAAGTTGCGTTGCCGCCGATGACGTTGGCCGTGCCGAGCAGGCTGCTTCCGTCGAGAAAACGCACCGAGCCGCCCGGCTGATAGCCCTTGATCGTGGCGGACAGCTGCAAGGGTATCGACTGGGGCAAGGTCACGCTGGCACTGCTGACACCAACCGTTGCGGTGCTGGTGGACGGTGCCACCGTGACGGTCTGCGCGATGCTGGTCGCGCTGGTGTTGCTGCCATCGCCGCTGTAGACGGCTGCCAGGACGTGACTGCCGGCCTGCGTCGGCGTGAATGCCAGGCTGGCCTTGCCAGCACTGGTTGGCACCGGAGTGCCCGCCTTGCCGTCCGTTTGCAGCAGTACGCTGCCGGTAGGGCCGTGGCCGGTGACGGTGCCGGTAAGGGTTATCGCCTGCCCCACCGTGGTCTTGCCTGCCGCCGAGAGCGTCACCGTCGCTGAGGTCTTGCCGGTGCCGGCAGGAATGTTGGCACCGGTACTGCTGCTCGAGCCTGTTGCGGTGTTGCCTGCCCGGGCCGGCAAGCCGATTCCGGTGCAAAGCAGCAGCAAAACCATGCCTGCGATGCGTAGGAAGAAGCGGGGGAGGGCTGGCAGATCTTGGATCATGGTGGCCTCGGCGCGTAGGAGGTGGCGTCTGCCAGACACGCTGGCAGGCTGGGATGGCATGTCCAAAGGCTATCAAAGCGCGCATCGGAAGATTGCAAATCATGTTGTCTAACAGATTATTAGAATATGAAATTGATGTTTCAAATTAAATATGGGGCCGTCGGGCCTGGCGTTGGCGGGCTCGTCGGCCGACGCGGCAGGTTGCCATCAGCTCAGCCGCTCGGCGCGTCTCCTCGGCGAGGGCTGTTTTCCGTGCGGCAAGCCGGTCAGCCAAGCGGTAAAATGGTGGCCCTTCTCGGCGTCTGCCGGGTCCTCCATCCCAACCTGAGTCGTTGCCATGCCTGTCTACCGCTCCCGAACCACCACCCACGGCCGCAACATGGCTGGCGCCCGCGCCCTGTGGCGTGCCACCGGCATGCAGGATGGCGACTTCGGCAAGCCGATCATCGCCGTGGTGAACAGCTTCACGCAGTTCGTGCCTGGGCACGTGCACCTGAAGGATCTCGGCCAGCTGGTAGCGCGTGAGATCGAGGCCGCCGGCGGCGTGGCCAAGGAATTCAACACCATCGCGGTGGATGACGGCATCGCGATGGGGCACGGCGGCATGCTGTATTCGCTGCCGTCGCGCGAGCTGATCGCCGACTCGGTCGAGTACATGGTCAATGCCCATTGCGCCGATGCGATGGTGTGCATCTCGAACTGCGACAAGATCACCCCGGGCATGTTGATGGCGGCCATGCGGCTGAACATCCCGGTGGTGTTCGTGTCCGGCGGCCCGATGGAGGCTGGCAAGGTCAAATGGGACGACGTGGAGATTGCCGTCGACCTGATCGACGCGATGGTGAAGGGCGCGGATCCGAAGAGCTCAGATGCGGAAGCGGAAGCCTACGAGCGCTCGGCGTGTCCCACTTGCGGGTCGTGCTCGGGCATGTTCACGGCTAACTCGATGAACTGTCTGACGGAAGCCCTGGGGCTGGCCCTGCCGGGCAATGGCTCGATTGTGGCTACCCACGCCGATCGCAAGCGGCTGTTCCTGGGCGCCGGTCGTCTGATCGTGGAGCTGACCAAGCGCCATTACGAAGGCGAGGACGCCAGCGTGCTGCCCCGCGCCATCGCCAGCCTCGCGGCGTTCGAGAACGCGATGAGCCTGGACGTGGCGATGGGCGGTTCGACCAACACGGTGCTGCACCTGCTGGCGGCGGCGAAGGAAGCCCAAGTCGACTTCACCATGCGCGACATCGACCGCATCTCGCGGCGCGTGCCCTGCCTGTCGAAGGTGGCCCCGGCGAAGTCCGACGTCCACATGGAAGACGTGCATCGCGCGGGCGGCATCATGGCGATCCTGGGCGAGCTTGATCGCGCCGGTCTGCTCAACCGCGATCTGCCCACCATTCACTCGCCGACCATGGCGGATGCGATTGCCCGGTACGACGTGGCGGTGAGTCAGGCGCCGGAGGTGCACGCCTTCTACAAGGCTGCCCCGGGTGGCGTGCCCACCCAGGTGGCCTTCTCGCAAGACCGGCGCTATCCCGAACTGGACCTGGATCGGGCCAACGGCGTGATCCGTGACCGGGCGCATGCCTTCTCGCAGGATGGCGGTCTCGCGGTGCTGTACGGCAACATCGCGCGCAAGGGCTGCATCGTCAAGACCGCTGGCGTGGATGAGTCGATTCTGAAGTTTGACGGGGTGGCCCGGGTGTTCGAGAGCCAGGAAGATGCTGTCGAGGCGATCCTGGGCGAGAAGGTGAAGGCGGGTGACGTGGTGGTGATCCGCTACGAAGGCCCGAAGGGGGGGCCGGGCATGCAGGAAATGCTCTATCCCACCAGCTACCTGAAGAGCCAGGGCCTGGGCAAGGTCTGCGCCCTGCTCACCGACGGGCGTTTTTCGGGCGGCACCTCGGGCCTGTCGATCGGCCATGCCAGCCCGGAGGCGGCGATGGGGGGCGAGATCGGCCTGGTGCAGGACGGTGACCGCATCGAGATCGACATTCCGGCGCGCAGCATTCACCTGGCGATCAGCGACGACGAGATGGCCCGGCGGCGCGCCGCCGAGGAGGCCCGCGGGGCGCAGGCCTGGAAGCCGCGCGACCGTGTGCGCCACGTGAGTGCCGCCCTGCAGGCCTATGCGGCGCTGACCACCAGTGCCGATACCGGTGCCGTGCGCGATGTCGGTCAGTTGGTCAGCAAATAAGCCATTCCGCCGGCCCGCGTCGCCCGAGGGCCGGTAGGCATGAACACCGAGCATCAACGGCCTGGGCGCACTGCTCGATCCGCTGCGAGAGTCGTTGCGAGATCCGCCCGGCGATGCGGCGCGAGATCCGGCGCGATAGCCGTTACCAGATTCCTTGCGGAAGTCCCCCCATGTATCTGCCTGCCCATTTCGCCGAACAGCGTCCCCTGATCCTGCAGCAGCTGATGGCCGACCATCCCCTGGCGACGGTGGTCACGCTCACGGCCGACGGCCTGTCGGCCAACCATCTGCCGCTGCTGTTCTCACCGGCAGCCGATCCGCGCGAGCAGGGCGGCCGGACGGTGCTTGGCGTGCTGCGGGGGCATGTGGCCCGGGCCAATCCGTTCTGGACAGCGGCCTTGCCCGGGGCGGACGTGCTGGTAATCTTTCAAGGGCCGCAGGCCTACATCACGCCTGCCTGGTATCCCGGCAAGCGGGAACACGGCAGGGTGGTACCCACCTGGAACTACGCGGTGGTGCATGCCCGCGGCATCCTGCAGATTCACGACGATGCCGCCTGGACCCACCAGCTGGTGAGCGATCTGACCAACCGCCACGAGGCCAACCGGGATCAGCCCTGGGCGGTGACGGACGCACCGGCCGAGTATCTGGCGCGCATGATGAACGCGATTGTCGGTATCGAGGTCGTGGTCACCCAGCTGACCGGCAAGTGGAAGACCAGCGGCAACCAGCCGACCAGCCATCGTCAGGGCGTGGCGCAGGGTCTGGCCGTGGGGCCGACCGACAGTCACCGGGCGATGGGACTGCTGGTGGCGCAGCACGACCTGCCGGGCTGAGGTCCTTCCGGTAAGCCGATTTCAGTCGAAAGCCGGCCATCCTCTGCCAGTGGCCCCTCTCTGCCAGTGGCTGGGGGCTGCGCAAAAGCACGTGCGCCGGCTGGCGTTGCGCCGCACAATGCAGGCATGAAGACACCGAAACGATTGCAGTCGCTGCTGGACGAAGGCCTGATTGACGGGGTGGTGCGTCAGCTGATGAGCGGCAAGGAAGCCACCGTGTATGTCGTGCGGCAGGGCGAGCAGACCCTGTGTGCCAAGGTATACAAGGAAGCCGATCAGCGC
>CAIPBT010000224.1 GCA_903863375.1 uncultured Ferrovum sp. | reverse complement strand
TGCCAGCCAATCGCGGGGTCAGCCGGTGACGGTCCCAGCCAGTCACCCGGAAGAACAGCGGCTGCTCGCCCTGGGGCGGCGGTTTTTTTTCTATCGGGCAGGACCCTATGATTTTTCGTGCGCCACCTGTCATGCCACGAGCGACCGTCGCGTGCGACTGCAGCCCGTGCCCAACCTGACCGATCCTGCGGAGGCGCGCACCGCATGGACCACCTGGCCCGCCTATCGGCTCTCGCAGGGCGAAGTGCGTACCATGCAGCATCGCCTGTACGACTGCCTGCGCCAGCAACGCCTGCCGGAGGCGGTCTATGGGTCGGAGCTGATCACCGCCCTCTCGCTATACCTCGCGCATCAGGCCGAGGGCGGCCGGATGGCGGCCCCCGGTCTGAAGCGCTGATCATGGGCAACGCGCGCCTTTGCCGAACCGGCCAACGTTGCCGCAGGGCTGTGGGCTGGCTGGCCTGCGCCCCCCTCCTCTGCGGCTTGGGGCAGGGAGTACGGGCGGACGACACGGATTTCGCGCGCATGCTGCAGCTGTCCCTGCGCGACCGCGCCGGCGTGACCCTGGCCGAGCGCCTGCACCAGGACGCGCTGCAGCAGCTGTGCTCGGATCCCGCTGGGCCACCCGCCGTCGACCGGTTGACATCGCTGCAGCGGGCGCAAGCGCAACAAGTCCGCCTGCCGGCCGACGGCCGGTATCTGGGCAACTGGCAGGCGGGCGAGGCCATCGCCCAGAATGGGCGCGGCCTGCAATTCACCGATCCCGTCGGGCGAGAGCACGGACAGCGCGGCAATGGCGGCAACTGCTATGCCTGCCACCAGCTGAGCGCGACCGAACCTGCCTATGGCACGCTGGGGCCGAGTCTGCTGGGCTATGGACGCACGCATCCGCCCACCCCGGACACGCTGCGCCTGACCTGGCAACACCTGTTCAATCCGCATTCGCAGCACCTTTGCAGCACCATGCCGCGTTTTGGGGCCCAAGGCATTCTCGACGAGCAGCAGTTGCGGGATGTGATGGCCCTGCTCTTTGACCCGGCCTCGCCGGTCAACCAGGTGCCTGACCCGATGCCGGTCGCGCCCTGAGCATGGCCCTGCACCGCCGCGAATTTCTCACCCTGTTGGCAGCTGCGGCCAGCACGGGGTTTCCGCTCGCTCGGGTACTGGCCGCCGACCGCGATCCTGGCGACGTGCTGTACGACCTGCCGCCACCGTCGCCCTCCTGCGTCAGCCTGCTGCACTTCACCGACTGCCATGCGCAGCTGCAGCCGCTCTGGTTGCGGGAACCCTCGGTCAATCTCGGGGTGGGCACCCAGCGCACCCAACCACCGCATCTGGTCGGTGACGCCCTGCTGCAGGCCTATGGGCTGCAGCCCGGTTCGGCTGCGGCGCACGCGATCAGTCCCCTGGATTTCACCGAATGCGCCCGCCGGTTTGGCCAGGTCGGCGGCTTCGCCCATCTCGCAACGCTGGTCGGGCGTCTGCGCGACACCCGGCCGGGCGCCTTGCTGCTGGATGGCGGCGACACCTGGCAAGGTTCCGCCACCGCCCTCTGGACCGACGGGCGGGACATGCTGGCGGCCTGTCGCCAGCTGGGGGTCGATGCGATGACCGCGCATTGGGAATTTACCCTTGGCGCCCAGCGGGTGCGCGAGATCCTCGCGCAGGAACTGGGCTCCCGCACCGCCTTCCTGGCCCAGAATGTGCACACCCTTGATTTCGGTGACCCGGTCTTCACACCCTGGATGCAGCGCGAGGTGCGCGGTGTGCCTGTTGCCGTGATCGGGCAGGCCTTTCCCTACACGCCAATCGCCCATCCGCGCCGGCTGGTGCCCGACTGGACGTTTGGCATTAGCGAACGCACGTTGCAGCAACACATCGACCACGCGCGACAGGCCGGTTGCCAGGTGGTGGTGCTGCTTTCCCACAACGGCCTGGATGTCGACCTGAAGCTGGCCAGCCGGGTGCGCGGACTGGATGCGATTCTAGGGGGACACACCCATGACGCGCTGCCACAACCGATCCGGGTCGCCAATGCCGGGGGCCAGACCCTGGTGACCAATGCCGGCAGCCATGGCAAGTTTCTGGGGGTACTGGACGTGGAAGTGCGCCACGGACGCGTGCAGGCCCTGCATTACCGCCTGTTGCCGGTGTTTGCCCGCTATCTGCCAGCCGATCCGGCGATGGCCGGTCTGATCCGCCGGCTGCGCACACCCTACGAGGCGCGTCTGGCCGAACCACTGGCCACCAGCGATGGCCTGCTGTATCGGCGTGGCACGTTCAATGGCACGTTTGACCAGCTGATCCTGCAGGCCCTGATGGAAGTACAGGATGCCGAAATCGGGTTCTCGCCCGGTTTTCGCTGGGGTGCCACCCTGTTGCCGGGAGAGACGATCACCCGCGAAACCCTGCTGGGCCAGACCGCCATCACGTACCCGGAAACCACCCTGCAGGAACTGACGGGGGCCGTGATCCACGCCAATCTGGAGGATATTGCTGACAATCTGTTCAATCCCGACCCTTACGCCCGTCAGGGTGGCGATATGGTGCGGGTCGGCGGGCTGACCTATACCTGCGCGCCGGAAGCTGCAGCCGGCCGGCGCATCCGCGACCTGCGCCTGCATGGCAAACCCCTGGCTGCAGACCGCCGTTACCGGGTGGCGGGCTGGGCCACCAGCGCGCCACCCGGCCAGGGGCTGGCGACACCAGGCTCGGCAACGCCCGAATCCATTGGGCACGGACCGACGACGACCGCCCCGCCGGTTTGGGAGGTGGTCGAAACCTGGCTGAAGCAGCATCGCCAGGTGCCACCACTCATCGCCAATCAACCCCGTCTGGTTGCAGGCGACGACGGGGTACCGTGACCGCCAGCCGGGTTCAGTGTCCCCCTAGCAGGCGGGCCGCCGTGCTGTGGGCGTCGACATACAGGGTAACGCCCATCGCAACACTCTCGCCATTCATGGCAGGTTTGCCCACCAGGTGCAGCACGCCCTGACATTGCGCATCGCACAGGATCATCATGGTGCCCTTCTCGAGCATGGTTGGCATGACGCCTACATCGACGAGCTGCAGGCTGCCATCGGGTCCCGGCATGGTAATCAGACGGACAGCCGTGGCCTGCGATGCGTCCATGGCCCGGGCGGCCGGGGCAATGGCGAGCAGGCTGGCGAGCGCGACGAAGGCAACGGAAGCAGAAAACAGTTTCATGGTGGTTCTCCTGTGGGCAGATCGCGGTGATGTGTTCGAGAGGCCCCGGGTCTGACCGCTCCAGACCCGGGGGTATGCATCGACAGCCTTGCCGGTGCCATGCCCGTCTGTCGCAGCAGCCGCCAGATCCTTACAGCGATTTGCGCGGTGCCGGACGCAGGCGCAGGCGCACCACCAGCCCGGCCAGCGCAACCAGCCCCACCGACAGCCAGACCAGCGGCAGGGACATGCGCTGACGGCGGATGTCCAGCAGCAGGGCAATCCGCACACCGGCCGATTCATTGCGGATGTCATGCAGGTAGGTGTCATCCCAGAGCAGATCTTCGCCTTCGCCCAGCCGATGCGGCAGCCCGTCGATCGTCAGCGTGGTGCCCGGCAGGCCGTCGTCGGCAGGTGGGACCGACAGCCCAAGGTAATAGCGCACGATGCCGCGAAACGGACCGCGATGGGGCGGCACTACCTTGCCCGGCGCCATGAAGGACAGGACCGCCGAAATCACCTCGGGCGAGGCCGCCACCGCTGCCGAGAGCTTCGGACACCGGGCGGCATTGTCGGGAAAATCGACACCGTAGGCCTTCAGCACGAACAGGCGCCAGTCGCGCCGGTCATGCGCCGACAGGCTTTTCTGCTGCGGCATCAGTTCATGGAAGCGCGGCACGCTGGCCAGCGACTGCTCGAGTTGCAGGGCCTCCTGCCGGAAGGCTGGCCAGGCTCCCGAGAAGCGGGCGCGCGAGGGAAAGTGCCCCTGACTGTCCAGGATTGCAGGCGTGCCAATCTGACCGTCATAGATCCAGCGCAGGCAGTCGATCGATCGGTCATACGCAGAGCGCTTCATACCCTTACCTTGAAACAGTGCCCGGGCCGCATCTGTACGCAAGCGCACACGGCGGCCGGCCCAGCGCCCGGTGCCGCGCCCAGAACCTGCCGTGTGTGTTGGCGTACGGATTTGCCCGGATTTGCCCGGCACGCTACAAAGAATCCAGCACGGGGGACCCTGCGCCGGATCACCCTGCGGAGCCGTCCATGAACACGATCCCGATCGACAGCGCCACCCGGATGCCGACCATCACGCCGTCCGACCGCGACGGGGCCGCCTACCGTCGGCTGGCGGCCTTGCTGCTCACCGCTGGCATCGAACTGGGTGGCAACCGGCCCTGGGACATCCAGCTGCGCCACCGGGATGCCGCGGCACGCATCCTGGCCGGCGGCAGTCTTGGCTTTGGCGAGAGCTACATGTTGGGCTGGTGGGACTGTGCCGCCCTCGACCAGTGTGTCGCCCGGATCCTTGCGGCCGGTCTTGACGCCACGACGGGCCGTCTGCCTCGGCTGCTGCAGCGCCTGAAGGGCTGGCTGTTCAACCAGCAGACCCGGTCGCGCGCCAGCCAGGTTGCGCTGGCGCACTACGACCTCGGCAACGCGTTTTTCGCGGCCATGCTGGATGACTCGATGACCTACAGCTGTGCTTACTGGGCCCAGGCCACCACTCTGGAAGATGCCCAGCATGCCAAGCTCGATCTGGTCTGTCGCAAGCTCGGCCTGCAGCCGGGCATGCGCCTGCTCGATATCGGCAGCGGCTGGGGCAGCCTCGCCCGGTTTGCCGCCGAGCGCTACGGCGTCGAGTGTGTGGGACTGACGGTCTCGGCCGAACAGGCAACCGCCGCGCGCGCGCGCTGCCAGGGTTTGCCGGTGTGCTTTGTGCTGGCGGATTATCGCGTTTTCGCCGAGACCGAACGGCGGCCTTTCGACCGCGTGGCCTCCCTCGGGATGCTGGAACACGTCGGCCAGAAAAACTATCGACACTTTTTTGCGGTGGCGCGGCAGCTGCTGAAACCCGGTGGCCTGTTCCTGCTCCACACCATTGGCAGCCCCAACCCTTCGCGTGCTGTCGATCCCTGGATTGACCGCTACATCTTCCCCAATCACGAAGTCCCGCGCCTGAACCCGCTGCTCGATGCGATGACGGGTACCTTTGTGCTGGAGGACCTGCACAACATGGGCGCGGACTACGACCCTACCCTGATGGCCTGGCACGCCCGCTTTGAAAAATCCTGGCCGACCTTCGCCGCACAGTATGGCGAAGTCTTCCACCGCATGTGGCGGTACTACCTGCTCGCCTCCGCCGCGACATTCCGCACGCGCCAGAACGCTGTCTGGCAACTAATGCTATCGCCTAACGGTGTGCCCGGCGGGTACCACCGGCCGGACAGCCGATGACCCGGGACCGGTATCAGGGACGCCCGGTTCGGTCATCGCGCGCGGCTGCACGTGACCGTTGGCAAACGGTTGGCGCTGTACGTCGGGCAGCGGCCCCTGCGCCACCCGGCGGGAATTGGCGAAGGTCGGCCGGCCCGCCGGGGTCGGTCCCGGTGCCGGCGCCGCCTCCGCTGAGCTGACCTCCTGATCGGCAGACCCGGGTGGACTGCCGCTGGGCGTGTCGATCACCCTTCGATTCCTGATCATGAATGGCCCCCATGATGCCGACGGATGCACGGGTCGTGCAGACGCGGCCTTGGCAGCATCATGGACGGGGCGCCGAACGGCATCGGTGCGCCAGGTCGCTTTCGGGCGCTGGATCGCTTTCAGTCGCCGGGTTGCGTCCAGGCGCGAGGCGCCAGTTCACTTTCGAGCGCCGGGCGCTGGGCACCGCCGGGTCGCAAAACAGCCACACTTCCAGCGCATACTGATTGGGTCCGTTCGCCCTCCCCGGAATCCGTACCGATGCGTATCCTGCCTGCCTTGCCCGCTGTGTTTTGCCTCGCCGTGTATCTTCTGTCGTCCTCGTGCGCTTTGGCCGCAGAGGCGATGGCTCCGTCGGGTGCCGCCGCCACCCCCTTCACGAGTTCCAAGGAATACCGGCTGGGTGAATTGGGCGGCTGGGACTATCTCACCCTGGACGCGGCCGGTTCGCGCCTGTTCATCACCCGCGCCGACCGGGTGATGGTGATGTCGACCAGCGACGGCAAGATGCTCGGCCGGATCGCCGAGACCGTCGGGGTACACGGCGTGGCGCTGGCACCCGCCCTGGGCCTGGGCTTCACCAGCAACGGGCGGACCGACAACGTCACGGCATTCGACCTCGCCACCCTGGCCACGCGCCGGGTGATCGATGTCCACGGCAAAAACCCGGACGCAATCCTGTATGAGCCGCTCAGCAAGCGCCTGCTGACCTTCAATGGCCGCAGCCAGGACATCAGCATCATCGATCCCGTGCCGGGCACCGTGCTGGCCGTGGTGCCCGTCGGAGGCAAACCGGAATTCGCGGTGGCCGATGACGCAGGAACCGTCTTCGTAAACATCGAGGATACGGCCGAACTCCTGGCGCTCGACCCCGTGGCGGGCAAGGTGCTGCACCGTTGGGCCCTTCAGGATTGCAGCGAGCCGACCGGGCTCGACATCGACCGCCGCCGGAGCCGGTTGTTTTCAGTGTGTGGCAATGGCGTGATGGTCGTGACCGATGCGGTCACCGGTCGTCAGGTAGCCAAGCTGCCGATTGGTGACGGTGCCGACGCTGCCGTTTACGACGCGCAGCGCGATCTGGTGTTCAGTTCAAACGGGCAGAGCGGTACCTTGACGGTGGTAAAGACGGTCGACGCCGACCATTATCAGGTGTTGGCCAATCTGCCCACCAAACGCAGCGCCCGCACCATGGCACTAGACCCGCACACGCATCATGTGTTTCTGGTCGCTGCCGAATTCGGCACCGCACCGGCACCCACCGAGGCGCAGCCGCATCCCCGTCCGCCAGTGCTGGACGGCAGCTTTGCGGTACTGGAACTGATTCCCTGACCCGCAACTGCCTACCGCAAGGACGGCAGCGGGTCCGAGCCGGCGGCTGAGTCGAGACGGCGGCCGGGTCACAACGCCGGCTGGCGGCGCGACCGGGCGCGGAAGCCGGTACGATCGCTCCGAACCCACGCCGACAGTCAAGCCGCTCCGAGCGGCCAAATCGCCCGGAGCGGGTAGTCCGACGATCGGAAGGTTTATCCTTCCGAATGCCGCAGGTGTCAGCCCACTTTCTTGTTGTAGGCGCTGCACCAGCCATTCGCGGAAACCTGCTTGCCGGCATACAGCGGGCACACGCCAGCGGCGTCGCCTGCTTTGCCCTGGAACAGCGAGCAGTTCGCGCACTTCTGACCGGCGGCGTAGCGGGCAAACTTCACCTTGTCGACTTCGGCTGCATTGGCCTTGTAGCCGAGGCCCTGTGCCTGAGGATCGGTCTCCTTCAGCATCGGGACGTCGGCGGCCCAGACGCGGCCGACGAACAGGGCTGCCGCAGCGCCCAGACTGGTCTTGCGGATGAACTCACGACGATCTGCCATTATTTTTCTCCATGACTTGAGTGGTTGGTAGGGATGGTGACAATTCCTGCGTACACCTTCCGATGGGGAGTGTACCCTTCCATCGACCCGTCGGTGACGACGCGGTTCGCCAGAAACGCCGCCTTCTTTGGAATTTCTCTCCGCCAGACCCACCGAGACCTTGCCGCAGGCGTGACCGGAACGCGGTCAACGCGGTCCAGAAGAAACGGGCAGCCCCGGAAGAACGTCAACAACTGTGTCGGGTTGGCGTATCTGCGCCGGGCAAAACCGCTGCAACGCGCCCCCTGCAGCTGACGCCCCTCTCCCGTCAGCTTATGCCTTAACGAAATATCCGGTTTTAAGCAAAGCGCGCTCCGGATTTCGGGCGAGCATCAAAAATCCGCGTCTTCCGTGGCGTCAGCCCGATGGAAATGCCGACCAACCCTCCCTTTTTTATCTAGCTACATTAAGTCTTAAAATACCTTCATTTCCAATCTTAAGAGTTGCCAGCGATTTCGACGGCTTTTATCGCTCCGCCGCATGAAACCTTAACGAGGGGCCGGCGAGGCGGGCCTTTACTGGCTGTCTGTATCTGGGGGGGCAAAATCATTGGCGGTAATCGAAATACCCACTACATTGACCGCACAGATTCCGGCTGTCTGAACTTCCGGGGCCACGATTCAGCAATCAATGAATGCAAGCGAATTGTATTGAATTGGGAATCCAGGCTGCGCCTGCGGAACAACGGACATTGACCAATGATTTTTGAACATCCAGCAACAGGAAAGACTCCTCCATGAACCAACAACTGAAACGCCTGACAACGGCCTGCCTGATGTCCCTGGCCCTCGATGCGGCGGCGGCCAAGACGCTCCCGGCCACCGTTGCCGCCCCCAGCCCGAGCGTGCCGGCCAGCCTGAACGGCCTGCCTGGCATTTCCGCCCAGACCACCGCCATTGGCGCCCTGGCACCGCGCGCCGGCAAGAGCGCCTGTGCCCGGCCCGCAGCCGGTAGCGTGATTCCGCAGCCCGCCCACATTTACAGCAGCGGCGGCGCCCTCAACGTGCATCTGGATTACTACGAAGACGTCGATGCCAATGGCTTTCCGACCTTCTGCTTCCTCGACGTAAATGGCAATCAGGCCCCGATCCTGCACGGCAAGCCGGGCGACACCTTCAACATCGAAGTGACCAACCGCGTGCCCCCGGTCAACCCGACTGGTACCACCCTGCTGGGCGTGCCCGACGATTCGCTGCTGCAAGCTGGCACGCCGGCCGTGGCAGCCACCAAAACCACGCCGGCCGTAGCCGGCAACCAGTGCGGCGAGCAGTACCAGTTCGCGTCTGATCCTTCCTCGGTCAACGTGCACTACCACGGCTTCCTGGTCACCCCGCGCTGCCAGTCCGACAACGTGGCGCATACCGTAATCGCCGCTGGCGATACCTTTGAATACTCGTTCCCGATTCCGGCGAACGAACCGCCAGGCCTGTACTGGTTCCACCCGCATGTCCATGGTGCCG
Organism: uncultured Ferrovum sp.; assembly: GCA_903863375.1. Taxonomy (GTDB): domain Bacteria; phylum Pseudomonadota; class Gammaproteobacteria; order Burkholderiales; family Ferrovaceae; genus CAIVHB01. The sequence goes on along the minus strand of CAIPBT010000224.1, from coordinate 3,386 downwards.
GCGAGCAGTCGGTGCAAGGGGGTGCATCTGGCCAGCTGATCATCGACGGCATCGAGCAGTTCCATCCGGAAGTCTCGGGCCTGCCCGAACGCGTGCTGGTGTTCCGCGACCAGCTGGTCAGCCCCAACACGCCGGCACCGAACCCGTTCCCGAACAACGTCGTGCCTACCTGGGACATCTCGCTCAACTACGTGCCGGTTGCTTACACCAGCACCACCAGCACGCCTTCCTACACGCCGCCTGGCGTGATCGAGATGCAGGCGGGCCAGAAGGAATTCTGGCGCGTGGTGAATGCCGGCGCGGACGCCATCCTGGACTTCCAGGTGCTGTACGACGGCGTGCCGCAACCGGTCTCCATCGTCGGACTGGACGGGGTGCCGGTGAACGTAGAAAACGGCCAGAATCTGGTGGCCTCGCTGCTGGGTGCCCTGCTGCCCGCCACCTCGGCACCGGTGGTCAAGACCACGGTCGCGCTGGCACCGGGTCAACGCGCCGAATTCGTGGTCGCGCCGCCCGGACCGTCGGTCAAGTCAGCAGTGATCCAGACTCTGAATTACGACACCGGCCTGGTGGGTGATGCCGTACCCAGCCGTACCCTGGCGACGATTGCCACCCAGCGCGCCACCACTGGCCTGCCGGCCATGCCAGTTGCCAACCCGCTGTCGCTGGCCACCTGGACGCAGCGCTTCAACGGCCTGTTCCAGGCCCCGTCCACAGTCAGCCGCACGCTGTACTTCAGCGAACAGCTGTCCGATCCGGCCAACCCGGCCGCCGCCACCAACTTCTTCATCACGGTCGATGGTGCCACGCCGACTGTGTACGCCCCGGGCGTCGCGCCAGCCATCACCACCAAGGTGGGATCGGTGGAAGACTGGACGATCCAGAACCGCGCGCTGGAGGCGCACGTGTTCCACATCCATCAGATCCACTATCTGATGGAGGCTGTCAACGGTGTCGCCCTGGCTCCTGCCGACATGCAGCTGCGTGACGACTACACCCTGCCGGGCTGGAAGCCGCCGGTCACCACGGCCACCATCAACGGCGTGGTCACCCCGAATACGCCTTACGACCCGAAGACGGGGGTGCTGTTCCAGAACATGACGGCTACCCAGCAGACCGCATACCTGAAGCAGTATCCCTACCCGAGTTTCACGGCCAAGTTTGATTTCCGGGATCCGACCGCCGCCGGCGACTTCGTGTACCACTGCCACATCCTGGCCCACGAAGACCAGGGCATGATGGCCCTGATCCGGGTGCTGCCATAATGCTGGTGCAGGGCCTGCTCAAGCGGCGCGCCCTGCTGCTCACACTGCTCGTCCTGCTGGGGATCGGCGGCTTGCCGACCCCCAGCCGGGCCGCAGTCGAGATCGGCGGGCACTACACCCTCGAAACCCTGGATGGTAACGCCGTCACGGAGCAAAGTTTTGTGGGACGCTGGCAGCTGGTGTACTTCGGCTTCACCCTGTGTGCCGATGCCTGCCCGTTGGCGCTGAGCCAGATCAGCGCCGCCATGAAAGACCTGGGGCCGCTGGCCAACCGCATCCAGCCGATCTTCATCACCATCGATCCGGAACGCGACTCTGCCGAGTCCCTGAAAGTCTACCTGAGCCACTTCGACCGACGCATCGTCGGCCTGCGCGGCACCCAGGCCCAGACGGATGCGGCGGCCGACGCCTTCCGGGTGTATTTCAAGCAGGTCAAGGTGAAACCGGAAAGTGAGACGTACTCCATCGAGCACAGCTCGTTCCTGTTCCTGACGAAGCCGGACGGCAGCTTTGCCCGGCTGCTGCAGGGCGATGAAGGCGCGCATCGACTGGCCGACCAGCTCAGGCAGCTGGTGCAGTAAATCGATTGACACCAACCCCGGGCGGATCAATGATTCGCCCATCTTCTTTTCCGAGCTTGCTCATGGACAGTTGTTCCAGTCGATCCGATCTATCATCAGCGTGATCCGCGGCAACCGTCCAGAGACGCCACCGCCATCCCGCTGATCCGCGGGGCGGTGAGTGCTCTGGCAACCTGGCAACCGGCGCAAGCGGTTGCCGCCCAACACCCACCCTCCAGTCTTTCTGTCATGCCGCTGTCACCGGCCATCCGGTGTTGCGGCCAGCACGGTCTTTCGAGAGGTGGTTGTCATGTTCTTCCCAACCCTGCAGCACCCGTCCCCCAGCAACCGGCTGGTCAGCCCCCCCCGAGAAGGGGGCAGCCTGACCCGAGGCGCCATCCCGGCATGTACTTTTCTGTATACCGGGCTGGCGCGTCTTGCCCGTACCATCGTTACTCACTGTCAGCCGGAGGTGACTTCGGTCGTCCCGCCGCGCAGTGGCGCCTTCGAGGGCGTGCCACGACCGGGTGCCTATGCGCTGCTGTCGGGGTTCGTGCCGCGTTGAGGGCTCAGGGCTTTGGGGCTTTGGGGCTTTAAGCCTTCAAGCCTTCAGGCGCCAGCCGGTCCGGAAGATCCGCACCACCACCGCCAGCGATAGCAGCAGGAACAACAGCGTCATCGACAGGCTGACGCCCACCGCCACGTCGGCCTGTCCGTAAAAACTCCAGCGAAAGCCACTGACCAGGTACACCACCGGGTTGAACAGCGCGACGGTTTGCCACAGGGGCGGCAGCATGTCGATGGAATAGAAGCTGCCGCCCAGAAAGGTCAGCGGGGTAATCACCAGCAGAGGCACCACCTGCAGCTGGTCAAAGCCATTGGCCCAAAGACCGATGATGAAGCCGACCAAACTGAAGGTGACGGCGGTCAGCAACAGGAACAGCAGCATCCAGCCGGGGTGCAGGATGTGCAGCGGTACGAACAGGCCCGCCGTAGCGAGGATGATCAGCCCCAGCACGACCGACTTGGTGGCCGAGGCGCCAACGTAGCCCAGCACCGTTTCGAAGGGCGAGACCGGGGCAGACAACAGTTCGTAAATGGTGCCGCTAAAGCGTGGGAAGTAGATGCCAAAGGAGGCGTTCGACACGCTCTGGTTGAGCAAGGACAGCATGATCAGGCCAGGCACGATGAACGCGCCATAACTCACCCCGCCCACACTCGGGATGCGTGAGCCAATCGCGGCACCGAACACCACGAAGTACAGCGAGGTGGACACCACCGGCGAAACCACGCTCTGCATGAGGGTGCGGCGCGTGCGCGCCATCTCGAAGCCGAAGATTGCCCGCACCGCCAGCAGGTTCATGGTGCCGCTCCGGCACTGCCGTCAGTGCGGGGACTGGCACTGGAATTGGCACCTGCACCTGCACTAGCAGCATCAGTGGCAGTGGCAGTGGCGGTGGCGGTGGCGGTGGCAACGGCAGTGGCAGTGGCAGTGGCAGTGGCAGTGGCAGTGGGACCAATATTGGAGAGGGCCTCGCCCGGTGAGGCTGCCCTGCTCTCC
>CAIPBT010000223.1 GCA_903863375.1 uncultured Ferrovum sp. | reverse complement strand
GCCGCCGCGCTGATCGACGGGTTCTCGGACGCCCTCTGGCTGGAAGACGGGCTGGCGCGCAACACGCTGGAGAGCTACCGGCGCGACCTGATCCAGTTTGCCTGCTGGCTGGCGACCGATCCGGCTGGCAGTGACTCGTTGCTCACGGTTGAACCAGCCCATCTGCAGGCCTGGCTTGCCCACCTGCACCTGCAGCGACACGCGAGCGCCCGCAGCGTCAGCCGCATGCTGTCGGCCTTGCGGCGCTTCTACACGCTGGCGTTGCGCGACGGACGGATCGCGGCCGACCCCTGTCTGCAGATCGCGGCGCCCCGTCTGCCGCGGCTGCCACCGGCCAGCCTGGGCGAGGCGGATGTCGATGCGCTGCTCGCTGCTCCCGACCTGACCACCCCGCTGGGTTTGCGTGACCGGGCCATGCTGGAGGTGCTGTATGCCTGTGGCCTGCGCGTGAGCGAGTTGGTGACGCTGCCAGTGATGCAGGTCGACCTGATGGCCGGGGTGCTGAAGGTGATGGGCAAAGGGTCGCGCGAACGCCTGGTGCCGATGGGGGAACATGCCGTGGAACGGGTGCGCGATTACCTGCTGCAGGTGCGTCCGCTCTGGCAGGGGCGGGGCAGTGACCAGCTGTTTCTCACGGCACGTGGCGAGGGCATGACCCGCCAGGCCTTCTGGAGCCTGATCCGGCGGCATGCCCGTCAGGCCGGTATCCGCGCCGCACTCTCACCGCATACCCTGCGTCATGCCTTCGCCACCCACCTGCTGAATCACGGTGCCGACTTACGGGTGGTGCAGATGCTGCTGGGCCATGCCGACATCACCACCACGCAGATCTACACCCATGTCGCACGGGAGCGGCTGAAGCAGCTGCACGCGCGCCACCACCCGCGCGGCTGAGCTGACTGGGCTGCTAAGGTACCGCCAGCAAGCGCACAGCGCTCAGCGGGGGCGGTCGCCGCGCTGGATCACAATGCCAACACGCTTGGTGTCGCGCATCAGGCCGAGCTTGGTCACCCGCACCTGCACCCAGGTGCCGCGGAATTCCTCCAGAGCGATGCGCGCCACTTCCTCGGCCAGTGCCTCGATCAGCGCGAAGCTGCTGTCAGCAGCAAGCTGGCGCAGCCGCTTCACCACTTCACCGTAATCCACCGTATCGGCCACGGCATCGCTGTGTGCCGCGTGACGGTCGCGCAGGCCGATTTCCAGATCAAGCTGCACAGTCTGGCGGCGATGACGCTCCCAGTCATAGACGCCGATCAGGGTGTCGAGGCGCAGCTCTTCGATGAAGATGAAATCCATGGCAGGGTCAGTTGGGCGGTCGGCGGATTGTATACTAGGCACCCTGGTGCATCGCGAGCATTGATCCTTGGATTTCCTGTTGTTTGCCGGCTGGCCCATCGGCTTTGCCTACCTGCTGGGTTCGGTATCGTTCGCCGTGGTGATGAGCTGGGTGTTTCACCTGCCCGATCCGCGCACCTTTGGGTCGGGCAACCCCGGCGCCACCAACATGATGCGCAGTGGCAACCGTCCGGCTGCCCTGTTCACCCTGATCGGCGACACGTTGAAGGGCGTTTTCGCGGTGCTGGCCGCCGAGGCCTGGCTGCCGGCGGCCACCCCGCCGGGGCTTGCCCAGAGCGTGCTGGCGATCACCGCGCTGGCCGCCTTTTTAGGCCACCTCTATCCGGTGTTCTTCCGTTTTCACGGGGGCAAGGGCGTGGCCACCGCCGCCGGCCTGCTGATGGTGCTGCACTGGCCCCTGGGCATGGGTACGCTGCTGGTCTGGGTCGCCACCTTCCTCTTCACCCGGGTGTCTTCCGTCTCGGCCCTGGCGGCGGCGGCCGTGGCGCCGCTGATCGCCTTGCTCACCCTGCACAGCACCACCATGCGCCTCGTCGTGCTGCTGATGGCGGTGTTGCTGGTGTGGCGGCACCGCAGCAACATCCGTAAGCTGATGGCTGGCGAGGAAACCGCCTTCAAGCCCCGCCTGCGGCTGGTCAGTTCACGGCGCGATCCGCGCGGCTGAACGACCGCGCCCGGCGTTGCGCGCGCTCGCTCACCCTCTCGCCTTCACGCAAGCCTTCACGGAAGCCGTCATGCAAGCCTTCAGGCGCGCCGTCACGCAAACCGTCACGCAAGCCGTCACGCTCTCCTTCGCGTGCGCCTTCGCGTGCCTTGGCGCGCGGGACGCACCGCTTAGCGCTCGTCCAGCACGAAGGGATTGAAGTTGGTGTCGCGGTCGAAGTGATCTTCGTTCTCGGCGCGCTTCAGCCACGTCACGATGCGCCAGGTGACCGGATAGATGACCAGTTCCCAGCCGCTCTTCAACAGGTAATTGGTGATCATCACCTGCACCACCAGCTGGTCGGGCCAGACACCATAGAAGGCCACCGGATAGAACAGCAGCGAGTCGACCGCTTCACCCACCACGGTCGAGCCGACAAAGCGGCCCAGCAGGTTGCGGCCGTTGCTCCACACCTTCATCTTGGCCAGCACCAGCGAATTCATGAATTCTCCGGCCCAGAAGGCGATCAGGGATGCCGCCACAATGCGCGGCGTGGCGCCAAATGCCGCCTCGTAGGCTGCTTGGTTTGGCCACCCGGCGGCCGGCGGCAGGCTGACCACCACCCAGCTCATGAATGACGCGAACACCAGGGCGGCAAACCCCGCCCACACCACCTTGCGCGCCTTGGCATAACCATACACTTCGGTCAGCACGTCGCCGAAGATGTAGGAAATCGGGAAGAACAGGATGCCTGCGCCGAAGGTGAAGTCGATGCCGTGGCCAAGATGCAGCGTGACCAGTTTGGCGGCGCCAATCACATTCGAGCAGATCAGCAGCGTGACAAACGCTGCCATGATCAGGTCGTAATAGCGGTAACTGCTGGTGGGGCGGGCGGTGCTCATGTCCGATCAGCCCATGCCCGGCAGCATACCTTTCATGCCGCGCATCATCTTCGCCAGGCCACCTTTGCTCATCATCTTCATCATTTTCTGCATCTGCTCGAACTGGGCCAGCAATTTGTTCACCTCCTGCACTTGCACGCCGGCACCGGCCGCAATCCGTCGCTTGCGCGACGCCTTCAGCACTGCCGGAAAACGCCGCTCATGCACCGTCATCGAGTTGATGATGCCCTCTACCCGGGCCAGCGACTTCTCGTGATCCTGTCCTGCCGGCATCGCGCCGGCGAGTTGCGCCGGCAGCTTTTCCATCAGCGAGCCGATGCCCCCCATCTTCTTCATCTGCTGAAGCTGTGACTTGAAGTCTTCCAGATCGAAGTCCTTGCCGGACTTCATCTTCTTCGCGAGCTTTTCTGCTTCCTGGACATCCACCCCGCGTTGCGCCTGCTCGATCAGCGAGAGCACATCGCCCATGCCGAGCACGCGCGAGGCCATCCGCTCCGGATGGAAGGGCTCGAGGCCATCGACCTTTTCGCCCACGCCGACAAATTTCACCGGGCGCCCCGTCACGTGCCGCACCGACAGGGCGGCACCGCCGCGCGCATCGCCGTCGAGCTTGGTCAACACCACCCCGGTCAGCGGCAGGGCCTCGTTGAAGGCGCGAGCCACATTCACCGCGTCCTGGCCCTGCATGGCGTCGACCACGAACAGGGTCTCGATCGGTTTCACGGCAGCATGCACGGCCTGGATCTCGGCCATCATGGCCTCGTCGATGGCCAGCCGGCCGGCCGTGTCGACGATCAGCACGTCATGAAAATGCGTGCGCGCAAATTCCCGTGCCGCCGTGGCAATCGCCACCGGCTGCTGGTCGGCGCTGGAGGGAAACACGTCGACACCCAGGCTGTCGCCCAGCACGCGCAGCTGCTCGATGGCGGCCGGACGGTAGACGTCGGCACTCACCAGCAGCACCTTCTTCTTGCCGGCTTTCAGCAGCCGCGCGAGCTTGCCGCTGGTGGTGGTCTTGCCGGAGCCCTGCAGGCCCGCCATCAGGATCACGGCCGGAGGCGTGACGGCCAGGTTGAGCGGCACTGCCTCGTCGCCCATCAGCCGCGTCAACTCCTGATGCACCAGGGCGATCAGGGCTTGGCCCGGATTCAGGCTTTGATGCACTTCCGTGCCCACCGCCTTGTCTTTCACCGCCTGGATGAAGTCCTTCACCACCGGCAGTGCCACGTCGGCCTCCAGCAGCGCGATGCGCACCTCGCGCAGGGCATCCTGGATGTTGGCTTCGGTAAGCCGGGCCTGACCGCGCAGCGTGCGCATCACGGAAGACAGGCGCTGGGTGAGGTTGTCGAGCATCACATGCCTTTGTGCTGGGATGAATCCTGGCCGGCGCTGCGGTGTCCGCAGCGCATGGGCTTCGGGTAGACTACGGTCATCCCCGGTCACCGACCGACGCCGCGCGCGCCCCGCGCCCACGGTTTCATCCATGATTGATTGGTTGCTCTATCTTATCACCGCTGTGCTGTACGCCCTGCTTGGCCTGCGCGACCTGCAGCTGCAGTTTGGGTCAGGGCAGGCAGCCGATGGCCGGCGCGACGACATGCCCGGTGTGGAAAGCCAGTCAGAGCGCCAGGTGCATCGCCTGCTGCCGCTCGCCTGGATCACCCACGTGCTGCTGCTGCAACACACCTTGTTTGCTGGCGGACACTTCGATCTCTCGCTGGGTCATGCCATCTCGCTGATCGGCGCGTTCACGGTGATGGTGTACTGGCTCAGCAGCCGCCACACATCTCTCGGCATCCTGCGCCCGGCCATCCTGTGCATCGCTGCCCTGGCCACCATTGCGCCCCTGGTGCTGCACTCTGCCAAGATCGTCAATCTTGAACGTGGCCTCGCATTTCAGCTGCACATCCTGGCATCGTTTCTGGCCTACAGCCTGTTCATCATTGCGGCGCTGCATGCAGGCCTGATGGCCATTCAGGAACGGCGCCTGCACGCCGGCGAGGTGCGGGGGCGCTTGGGACATCTGCCGTCGCTGGTGGCGATGGACACCCTGCTGTTTCAGCTGGTGCTTTCCGGTTTTGTGTTGCTCACCTTGACGCTCGCGAGCGGCATCCTGTTCTCGGAAGAGGTATTTGGGCGGCCGTTCACGCTCAGCCACAAGACGCTGTTGGGGGTGATCTCCTGGGCAATCTTTGGCGGTCTGCTGATCGGTCGCTGGGGCTATGGCTGGCGGGGCCGCCGGGCGGCCTTGTGGACCATCACCGGGTTTGTGGTGCTGGCGCTGGCGTATGTCGGCCAGAAGATGGTGTTGGAAATCATCCTGCATCGCGTCTGACGTGGACGTCATTTCCACCCGCGGCCTGTTCATCATCCTGGGCGTGCTGCTGATCGCTTCCGGATTCTTTTCCATGGCCGAAACCAGCATGATGGCGGTGAACCGCTATCGGCTGCGTCATCTGGTCAGCAAGGGACATCGCGGCGCCCGGCTTGCCGAAACCCTGCTCAGCCGTACCGACCGCCTGCTGGGCGTGATGCTGCTGGGAAATGCCTTCGTCAATGCCGCTGCTGCCACACTGGCATCGGTCATCACGGTGCGCCTGGTGGGGGCTGGCGAGTTCGCCCTGACGGTGGCCACCGTGCTGGTGACGCTCGCCATTCTCGTGTTCAGCGAGGTCACGCCGAAGGTGATCGGTGCCGCCTACGCCGAGCCGATCGCGCTGCGGGTGAGCTATGTGCTGGCACCCCTGCTGCGCCTTGTCTATCCGGTGGTGTGGTTCGTCAACCTGTTCGTGCAGTCGCTGCTCTGGCTCAGCCGCCTGAAGCCGTCCAATCACGGCGAGGCGCAGCCGCTCAGCATGGAGGAACTGCGCACCCTGGTGCTGGAGGGCGCGCACTACATTCCGGCCAAACACCAGACCATCCTGCTCAACCTGTTCGGGCTGGAAGATGTCACCGTGGACGATGTGATGACGCCACGCCATCAGATCGAGGCCATCGACATCGAAGACCCGATCGACGAAATCCGGTCGCGGCTCGCCACGTCGCACCACACCATGCAACCGGTCTACTCGCGCCAGCTCGACGAGATTGCCGGGGTGCTGCACGTGCGCAAGGTGCTGCATCAGTCGCACAGCGGAGAGCTCAGCGTAGAGCTGTTGCGCGAAATCATGCGGCCGCCATATTTCATTCCGGCCGGCACCCCCTTGCTCACGCAGCTGCAAAACTTCCAGGAAAGCCACCGGCGGGTCGGGCTGGTCGTCGACGAATATGGCGAGCTGCAGGGCCTGGTCACGGTGGACGACATCCTCGAGGAGATCGTGGGCGAGTTCTCCGGCCGTTCGCTCACCATGACGCGACACATCCATCGCGAAAGCGACGAGGTGGTGTTGGTGGAGGGCGGGTGCAGCCTGCGCGAGCTGAACCGCAAGCTGAATCTGCGGTTTCGCATCGACGGCCCGAAAACCATCAATGGCCGCATCCTCGAACACCTGGAAGACATCCCCGAGCCGGGCACCAGCGTGAAGATCGACGGCTATCCGATCGAGATCGTACAAACCCAGGACCGCATGGTGCGTATGGTGCGCCTGCAGCTGCGGCAGATTTCCTGAATCCGCACTCCCGGGGCCACTTGCCCCCTGATCCTGCATTTCCGGCGCTGCTTGCCCTCCTGATCCTGCATTCCCCCATCCGCTTGTCCCCTGATCGCCGCATTCGCGGCCGCCGGGGCGATGGCCAGAACGACTGGCGTGGGAAATATTTACGGGCCTGCGCTTCCGGTGCATGATGCTGGCTCTGGAAGATGGATCAAGGGATTGGCGCGCACCGCGCATCCATTGCCTTTGACGTGAGGATGACCATGGCCACCGCCGCCGCGACACGCAAGACGCCGAGCAAGCCGACCGGCGAGATCCAGCAGGCTAATTTCTACTGGGAAGGCAAGGACCGCAGCGGCCGCCAGCTGAAGGGCGAGATGCGCGCGTCCGGCGACGCGGTGGTCACGGCCACGCTGCGCCGGCAGGGCATTCAGGTCACGCGCGTGCGCAAGCAGGGCCGGCGCAGCCTGGGCAAGGTCAGCGAAAAGGACATCGCGCTGTTCACCCGGCAGCTCGCCACCATGCTGCGCGCTGGCGTGCCGCTGCTGCAGAGCTTCGACATCGTGGCCAAGGGCAGCAGCAATGCCGCCGTCAGCCGCCTGCTGACCGATGTACGCACCGACGTCGAGACCGGCAGCAGCCTGCAGACGGCGTTTTCGCGCCGCCCGCAATATTTCGACGCCCTGTACTGCAACCTCGTCGGGGCGGGGGAGGCCGCCGGTATTCTCGATACCCTGCTCGACCGTCTGGCGACCTATAAGGAAAAGCTGCTCGCCCTGAAAAGCAAGATCCGCTCGGCGCTGTTCTATCCCACCGCCGTGATTGCGGTGGCGGTGCTGATCACCGCCATCATCATGATTTTCGTGGTGCCCCAGTTCAAGGACCTGTTTTCCAGCTTTGGCGCTGATCTGCCATTTCCCACCCTGGTGGTGATCGCGATATCGGACTTTGTGGTGCGCTTCTGGTGGGTGCTGCTGCTGGCGGGTGGCATCGGCCTGTACTCCTTTTTTCTGGCCTGGAAGCGCTCCGAACGCATGCAGATGGTGATGGACCGGCTAATGCTGCGTCTGCCGATCTTCGGTCCGCTGATGCACAAGGCAGCCACCGCGCGCTGGGCACGCACCCTGAGCACGATGTTCGCCGCGGGCGTGCCCATGGTAGAGGCCCTGGATTCGGTGGCCGGTGCCGCTGGCAACAATGTGTTCTACCAGGCCACCAAACGTATCCAGGCTGACGTCAGCACCGGCAGTTCGCTGACCGTCGCGCTGCAGGCCACCGGCATCTTTCCCAACATGTTGCTGCAGATGGCATCGATCGGCGAGGAATCGGGATCGCTCGACGCCATGCTGACCAAGGTTGCCGACTTCTATGAGGGCGAGGTGGATGATGCCGTCAACGCCATTTCCAGCCTGATCGAACCTGCCATCATGGTGATCCTGGGCGGCCTGATTGGCGGTCTGGTAATCGCCATGTACATGCCGATCTTCAAGATGGGCTCTGTGGTCTGAACGCGCTGTCGCTGTCACGGCAGGCGTTGCGGCGAGCGGTGCTGCGCGCATGATGGCTGCGCTCTGGCAGCCCCTGGGACTGGTCTGGTCGTGCGCCGTGCTGGGCCTGCTGGTGGGCAGCTTCCTGAATGTGGTGATCGCGCGCCTGCCGCGCATGCTGACGGCAGGGTGGACGCGCGACTGCCTGGACTGGCTGGCCACCGAAACCCCGGCGCTGCTGAGCGACGAAGGGCATCGCCGCTTCACGGCCGCGCCCGTCCAAGCACCGTTCAATCTGTCCCAGCCACCGTCGTGCTGCCCACGCTGCAACGCCCCCATCCGTGCCTGGCAGAATGTACCGGTGCTGAGCTGGCTGGCGTTGCGTGGCCGCTGCGCCGCCTGCCGCGCGCCGATTTCCCTGCGCTATCCGTTCGTCGAGGTTCTCACTGCCCTGTTGTCCGCGGCGGTGGCGGCGACCTTTGGCGAGACCCTGCAGACGGCCGGTGGTTTGCTGCTCGTCTGGGCGCTGGTCGCCCTGACCTTCATCGATCTCGATACCTTGTTCCTGCCAGACGATCTCACCCTGCCGCTGGTGTGGCTGGGACTGCTGTTCAATCTGGGCGGGGCGTTCACGCCCTTGGCCGATGCGGTGGTCGGCGCCATGGCCGGCTACCTGCTGCTGTGGACGGTATGCACGGTATTTCGGCTGGTGACCGGGCGGGAGGGCATGGGTGCCGGCGATTTCAAGCTGCTGGCTGCCCTCGGTGCCTGGCTCGGGTGGACCGCCCTGCCGGGCATCATCCTGCTGTCGAGTCTGGCCGGGGCGTTGTGCGGTCTGCTCGCCATCCTGCTGGCAGGTCATGACCGGCGTGCGCCGATCCCGTTCGGCCCGTTCCTGGCGTACGCCGGCCTGGTCAGCCTGTTCCGGCCGGGGCCGTGGTGGTAGCCACGGCGCGACCAGCCGGCCCACTGGTGGTGGCCCTGATTGGCGGGGTGGCGGCCGGCAAGAGCACCGTGGCCGCCGAATTTGCCGCCCTGGGCGCCGCGGTGATCGACACAGATGCGCTTGCCCATGCCCTGACAGCGCCAGCAGGTGCTGCCCTGCCTGCCTTGGTGACAGCGTTCGGACCGGACATCCTGGCAAACGACGGCAGCATGGACCGGCGCGCCATGCGCGCCAGGGTATTTGCCGACGCCGGAGCGCGACGGGTGCTGGAGGGTATCCTGCACCCGCTGGTGGGCGCAGCCGCCACCCGTGCCCTGGCCGAGGTGCAGGAAGCGTATGCGCTGCTGGCCGTGCCCCTGTTTGTTGAGACTGGCCGCTGGCGGACCCGGGTGCAACGGGTGCTGGCGGTCGACTGTCCGGTCGAACTGCAGCGCCAGCGCGCCCTGCAAAGGCCCGGCATCACGGCGGCGGAGGTGGATGCCATCCTCGTCGCGCAGGCCTCGCGCGGCGAGCGGCTTGCAGTTGCCGATGATGTGATTGACAATTCCCGCGAAGCGGCAGATTTGCGGCCCAAAGTCGTGGCTCTGCATCAGTTGTATCTCGGTCTGGCGGGTGCTCGCGCGCCGGTGCCGGATTCGCCCCAGGAAGGCTGATGACACGGAGAGGCCCGCTGGAATGAAGATGTTCGGACGATCGCGGACCCCCCCTGCGCCGGTACCCACGGCGGTCAGCCTGGCCGAGTCTCGGTCTTCGTCCCTTCCCCTCGATTTCGATCCTGCGCCTGCTGGCGCGCGGCCGGCCGCCTCGAGCCAGGCACCTGCAGCCGCCAACGGTGCCGCGATGACCCTGTCCACCACCACGGTGTTTGCGGCAGCCGAGGACGCCATGAACCTTGCCGGTGCGGCAGCCCCGTTTGGTGCTGACGCACCGGTTGTGCTGGCTGTCGACCACCGTGATGCGGCGCGATTGCCCGGAGCGGCCACCGCAGCATCGGTGTCACGTGCCGCCGGGGCCGGCGCATCGTCGAGCGGAACACTGCCGGCGGCAGCGCCTGCCAGCCTCGTCTACGAATATCCGCTCAATGAGCGGGTGCGCACCATGCTGCGACTCGAAGACATGTACGAACGGGTGATGCTGTTCATGGCCCGCGACACGTCGCGCGACCATGAAGTGGCCTTTGCCCGCCTGTTTGAAATCCTCGATGCCGGTTCCCGGTCTGACATGAAGTCCGACCTGTTGCAGGAACTGGAACGGCAGCGCGTACTGCTGGAGTCGCTGCGCGGTAATCCTGGCGTGGCCGGCACGCTGCTGGACGAGGCCCTGGCGGAAGTCACCAGCGCGGCCACGGCCCTGCATGTCACGCAGGGCAAGTTTGGCCAGCATCTGCGTGACAACGAATGGCTGATGGCGATCCGCAGCCGCTTCAACATTCCCGGCGGGGCCTGCGAGTTCGACCTGCCCGGCTACCATCACTGGTTGCACCAGCCGACGTATGTGCGTCAGGGCCACCTGCAGGCCTGGCTGGCACCGATGATGCCCATCCATCGCGCCCTGGGGACCGTGCTGCGCTTCCTGCGGGAGAGCGGTGAGGACCACGAGCAGCTGGCGCGCCGCGGCACTTTCCAGCAGATGCCCATGATGCGCCCCGCCCAGATGCTGCGGCTGACCCTGGACGAATCGCTTAGCTGCGTGCCCGAAATCAGTGCCAACAAGTATGCACTGAACATTCGCTTCATCAGCAATACCGCGGGTTTGCGGCCAAGCCTGCACGAACACGACGTGCCCTTCCGGATTGCCTACTGCAACCTTTGAACGGCTGACCCCAATTGCCATGACCAACCGCCCGCCACGTCAGGTAGCCTGTCCTGGATGCAGCCGTCCCACGGTGTACGACCCGGCCAATCCGTGGCGGCCCTTCTGCAGCGAACGCTGTCGGCTGATTGACCTTGGCCATTGGGCCAACGAGACGTACCGGGTGCCGGCCGAGGAAGACGGGCTGGAGCCTGGCAATCTTGCTGCCGCCGAAACCGACGTGTTATCGTCATTCCGTGAATAGGTGACAACATGCAGGCGGACAAGCAGCTTGAAGTTCCCCGGTGGCCAAACCCGGAAAGCGTGGAATTCCTGCATGAAGTTGTCCGCAACCGTTCTCTTGGCACGACGGGCAGGCGCGTGGCGTTGCTCGTTATGGGTGGCACCACGCTGGGGGTTGGCGGGCTGGTGACGGCCGTTACCGGCGCGTGGCCAGTATTGCCATTCGCCGGGCTGGAGTTGCTGGTGCTTTGGTTGGGGTTTCGCTGGATCGCAGGGCATGACGGCGATTACGAGCGCATTGTGGTGACTGGCGGGGAGCTGGTTCACGAGGTTCGGATTCGGGAAAACGTCCGCCAGCGCCGGTGGAACTGCCACTGGAGCACCCTGCTGTGCCGGACACGGGGCTGCAGGGTGGAGTTGCATGTCCGGTCTCATGGTCGCGAGGCCGTGATCGGACAGATGATGATGGATGAGGACAGGACCTGGTTGGCGGAATCGCTGCGGGGCTTGGTGCGGGTACAAAAAATAACGTCCTAGAATCCTTTCTGCGGAAAGATTCTGGAGAACTTCTCAGAGCAACACAGGGCACGAAACCATGAAGAAACTTCGCGTGTTGGCGGGGGCGCTTGCCTCTGCCGTCCCGGCGCTGGCGCTGGCCGGCTACGACGTCAACATTCCGGCACCGAAGACGCCGATTTCCCTGCAGATCTATGGCCTGCATATGGAAATCATGTACGTTTGCCTGGCGATCTTCGTGGTCGTGTTCGGCGTGATGTTCTATTCCCTGTTTGCCCACCGCAAGTCGCGCGGCGCCGTGGCTGCGCACTTCCACGAGAACACCACCGTGGAAGTGATCTGGACGCTGATTCCGTTCCTGATTCTCGCCGTCATCGCCTTCCCGGCCACCAAGACCGTGCTGGCCATGAAGGATGCCAGCAATCCGGACATGACCATCAAGGTCACCGCCTACCAGTGGAAGTGGCAGTACGATTACCTGAACGACGGCCTGAAGCTTTATGCCACGCTTTCCACCCCGCGCGAGCAGATCGGCGCTCCCGATGCCCACGGCAAGGTCACCAACGAGCACTATCTGCTCGAGACCGACAACAACGTGGTGGTGCCGGTTGGCAAAAAGATCCGGTTGCTGATTACTGCCAATGACGTCATTCATGGCTGGTACGTGCCGCAGCTGGGCGTGAACCAGTATGGCATTCCCGGGTTCATCAAGGACGCGTGGTTCCAGGCGAACGAACCGGGCGTCTATCGTGGACAGTGCAGCCAGATCTGTGGCAAGGAGCATGGCTACATGCCCATCGTGGTCGAGGCGAAGAGTGCTGAGGACTATGCCGCCTGGGTCAAGGAACAGAAAGCCAAGCAGGCAGCAGATGCAGCCCCGGCTGAGAAAGTCAGCCTGGCCGACCCTGTTGTCCGGTAAGTCCCGGTCAAGCCGGCATTTGCAAACCCCCTGATATTCCAGTTCAACACCATATCAGTCTGACGGAGATCGCGATGGAAGCCTCACACGCCCACGCCCACGATGACCACCACCATGCCCCGACCGGGCTGGCGCGGTATTTCACCACCACCAACCACAAGGACATCGGGTCGATGTACATGTGGTTCAGCCTGATCATGTTTTTTGTCGGCGGCTTCATGGCGCTGGTGATCCGGGCCGAGCTGTTCCAGCCGGGCATCCAGATCGTCAACCCGGACGTGTTCAACCAGCTCACCACCATCCACGCGCTGGTGATGATCTTCGGTGCGGTGATGCCGGCGTTCGTCGGCTTCGCCAACTGGCAGATTCCGCTGATGGTGGGTGCCAGCGACATGGCGTTCGCCCGCATGAATAACTGGAGCTTCTGGCTGATGCCGCCGGCCGCCACGCTGCTGGTAGGCTCGTTCCTGGTGCCCGGCGGCGCAGCCGGTTCTGGCTGGACGCTGTATCCGCCGCTGTCGATCCAGGGCGGCATCTCGGTCGACATGACCATCCTGGCCGTGCACATCATGGGCGCGTCCTCGATCATGGGGTCGATCAACATCATCACCACCATCCTGAACATGCGCGCGCCCGGCATGACCCTGATGCGCATGCCGATGTTTGTCTGGACCTGGCTGATCACCGCCTACCTGCTGATCGCCGTGATGCCCGTGCTGGCCGGTGCCGTCACCATGCTGCTGACCGACCGCCATTTCGGAACCCACTTTTTCAACGCCGCCGGCGGTGGCGACCCGACGATGTTCATGCACATCTTCTGGTTCTTCGGGCACCCCGAGGTGTACATCATGATCCTGCCGGCCTTTGGCATCATCTCGCACATCATCCCGACGTTCGCCCGCAAGCAGCTGTTCGGCTATTCCTCGATGGTGTACGCCACCGCCTCGATTGCCCTGCTGTCGTTCATTGTCTGGGGCCATCACATGTTCACCGTTGGCATGCCGGCTGCAGGCAACCTGTTCTTCATGTACGCCACCATGCTGATCGCCGTCCCCACCGGGGTGAAGGTGTTCAACTGGATCGCCACGATGTGGCGCGGTTCGATCACGTTTGAAACGCCGATGCTGTTTGCTGTCGGCTTCGTGTCGCTGTTCACGATTGGTGGCTTCAGCGGGCTGGTGCTGGCCGTGACGCCGGTGGACATCACCCTGCACAACACTTATTACGTGGTCGCCCACTTCCACTATGTGCTGTTCTCGGGCGCCATCTTCTCGATCATGGGCGGTGCCTATTACTGGCTGCCGAAGTGGACCGGCCACATGTATGACGAGACGCTCGGCAAGCTGCACTTCTGGCTGACCGCCATCTCGTTCAACATCACGTTCTTCCCGCAGCACTTCCTGGGCCTGGCCGGCATGCCACGTCGTATTCCGGACTATGCTCCCCAGTTCACGGAATTCAACCAGATCTCTTCGATCGGTGCGTTCCTGCTGGGTTTCAGCCAGCTGCTGTTCCTGTACGTGGTGATCAAGTGCATCCGTGGCGGTGCCAAGGCGGAGGCCAAGGCCTGGGAAGGTGCCGAAGGTCTCGAGTGGACCGTGCCGTCGCCGGCGCCGTATCACACCTTCGAAACGCCGCCGCAATTCCACTAAGTCCTGTCCGAGGTCGTTGAGGGGGACGGGCCGTCAAGACGGACCGTCCCCTCCGTCAAGATCATGTCCCAGCCAACACCATCCGCCGCAGGTAGCAATCACGGCAACAAGTACCTGACCGCCATTCTCTGCGCGCTGCTGGCGCTCGCTTTTTTTGTCGGCACGGTAACCCACCTGTTTTTCTGATGGCTGACATGAGCGCCACCCTTGCCCAACGCAACGCCCTGATGGCCCGCAAGCTGCTGATCATCGCGGGCATGATGGGATGTTTCGGTCTTGCACTGGTGCCCTTTTACCGGCAGATATGCGAGGTGACCGGCATCAGCCAGAGCCGTATCGTGGCGCAGTCGGCCAGTGGCTCGGTCGACCCGACCCGCGACGTGACGGTCGAGTTTGTCGCGTCCAACAGCAACGGGCTGGGCTGGACCTTCGAAGCACTGAACCCGATCGTGCAGGTGCATCCGGGGCAGCAGACCACTGTGCGTTACCGGGTGGTCAACACCACCGGCCACCGCGTGGTTGGCCAGGCGGTTCCAAGCTATGCGCCCAGCCAGGCCGCACCGTATTTCAAGAAGCTGAAGTGTTTCTGCTTCGACCAGCAAACCTTTGCTGCGGGCGAGGCGCGCGACATGCAGGTGGTCTTTGTGGTCGAGCCGGATTTGCCGACTGACATCAGCCGAATCTCCCTGTCGTACACCTTTTTTGATGTGACGGCGGAAAGTGGAGGCAAGAGCTGATGGCCATGCCCAGCCTCGTGCGGGCATTTGTGGCGGTGTTCTGGGGGTTCCTCGGCATCCGCAGCGACCGTGGCTATCAGAATGACATCACCAAGCTGAGTTTTGGCCAGGTTGCCGCCGTCGGCATCGTCTGCACCTTGTTGTTCATTGCTAGCCTTGTCGGGCTGGTCTACCTTGTCACCCATTTGCATTAAGGATGTCCGGCCAAACCCGCCAACGACGGGTCAGCCTGCCTCCGCCAGATCCCGCCACAACCAACTTTCATACCAGGGGAGAGCAACCAGATGAGCAGTACGACGCATGACGTGTATTACGTCCCGGCACCTTCGAAATGGCCGGTCGTGGGGTCAACCGCCCTGTTCCTGCTGGCCTGTGGCTTCATCAGCCTGCTGCATTTCGGCCACACCCAAGGCGTGGTGTTGCTGGGGGCGGGCTTTGCCACGCTGACCTACATGCTGTTCGGCTGGTTTGGCAACGTCATTCACGAGAGCGAAACCGGCAAGTACAACGAGCAGGTGGATGCGTCCTTCCGTTGGTCGATGGGCTGGTTCATCTTCTCCGAGGTGATGTTTTTTGCGGCCTTCTTCGGCGCCCTGTTCTATGCCCGGCAGATGTCGGTTCCGCTGCTGGGAGACGTTGACAACCAACTGGTCTGGCCGGGCTTCAAGCCGGGCTGGCCCAGCGCTGGTCCTTACATCGGCACCGAGTTCCACCCGATGTCGGCATGGGGCCTGCCCGCGATCAACACGCTGCTGCTGCTGACGTCTGGTGTGACGGTGACCTGGGCGCACTGGGCGCTGAAGGCTGGCAACCGCACCCAACTCAACCTCGGGCTGGCCGCTACCATCGCGCTGGGACTGATCTTTTTGTTCTGCCAGATGACGGAATACGGCGAAGCCGCATTCAGCCTCGCAACCGGCGTGTACGGCGCGACGTTTTTCATGCTGACCGGTTTCCATGGTTTCCACGTCACGCTCGGCACCCTGATGCTGATCGTGATCCTGGGTCGCTGCCTGCGTGGCCACTTCACCCCCGAGCACCATTTCGCTTTCGAGGCGGTGTCCTGGTATTGGCACTTCGTCGACGTGGTCTGGCTCGGTCTGTTTGTGTTCGTCTACTGGCTGTAAAGGGTTGGCGCTACGGCGCCGACTGCGCGAGACACGTTCAGCGGCGCCGGTCGATTGGCGGCGATGCGTCAGACCAACCCGGGAAAGCCTGACTGGCTTCTCCCGGGTTTGTCATTCAGGACCAATGCTGGCGCGGCAAAGGGTTGGTGCATGGCGCGAGTGCCGGCGATCAAAACTGTCGTGCCGGCGATCAAAGGTGTCGGTCGGGCAGGAAGCCGAAATACTGGCTAGCCATCAACAGCAGGAACAGCGAGACCGAAATGGCCACCCGGATGGTCAGCGCACGGACCGCCCGATCGCCCTTGCCCTTGTCGGTAAGCATGAAATAAAAGCCGCTGGCAAGGCTACCGATGATGGCCAGCAGGGCCAGAACTACCAACGCGCGCATGATGTCATCCACATTACAGTGAATCCGGAGCATGATGCCAATGTCGACATTCGTCCAGCGCCGCCCGGGCCTGTGGCCCACCCTCGCCGCCGTGGTGGTGATCGTGGCCACCCTAGCGTTGGGGCGCTGGCAGGTACACCGGGCCGCCGAGAAAGTAGCCCTGCAGGCCGCCCTGGAAGCTCGGCGCCAATTGCCGCCCGTTGACCTGACCGCCCTGGCGGTCGCAAGGGTGGATTCTGTACAGGCGGCCGGCTTGCGCTTCCGGCCAGCCGTGGCCGTAGGCCGCTACGTGGCGTCGGGCCAGATTTTCATCGACAACCGCGACCACGACGGCACCCCCGGTTTTCATGTGCTGACGCCCTTGCTATTCGAGGCTGGAATATTGGAGGCTGGGCAACTGCAGGCTGGGTCGCCCGGGGCTCGCGTGGTGCTGGTCAACCGGGGCTTTGTCGCGCGGGACCGGCGTTATCCCCAGGCGCCGGAGGTGCCGGTTCCGGAGGGCATCCAGCACGTGTCCGGACAACTGGCCCTGGCGGACAGCCGCTACGTCGAGCTGTCGGCCCAGGTGGTGTCCGGCAGTGTCTGGCAAAACCTGCAACTCTCCCGCTATGCCGAGGTCAGCCACCTGAACCCGCTGCCCCTTGTGCTGTTGGCAGCGCCGGCTTCGGCCGGTCTGTTGGCGGTCGATGAGCATCCGGACACCAATGTCGACATGCATCGTGGTTATGCCTTCCAGTGGTTCAGTCTGGCGGCCACGACGTTTGGCCTGTATCTCTATTTCGCATTTTTTCGCAAGGCGCGCCCTCTCCCGTGAATCTGCCCTCGAATTCCGCCGCCACGCCTGAATCGGCCACGGCTGCCCCTGCTTCTGAAAACGCGTCATCCGCCGCCGGCGCAGCGCCCGCCCCGACAGCGGCACAGCGCCGGTCCGCGCGGATTCAGATTGTGCTGATGCTGCTGATCTTTGCGGCACCAGTGGCCATGTCCTACATCTGGTACTTCTTTGTTCATCCCGCCAACGGTCAGATTTACGGCACGTTGCTGGAAGTGGCGCCAGTGGTGGATGCGAAAGTCCAGGACGATGACGGTCAGCCGGCATCCCTGGACCAGCTGAAGGGAAAATGGGTGCTGGTGGCGCAGGATGGCGGTGCTTGTACGGCCACCTGTCGGGACAAGCTGTATGGCCTGCGGCAGGTGCGTGCCGCCCTCGGCCATGACGACATCCGGGTGGAGCGGGTGCTGTTGCTGGACGATGCTGCGGCGCTGCCTGCCAGCGTTAAGGCGGACTACGCCGGCACCCATTTCCTGCGGGTGCAGGGCACGCCGCTCGCCACTGCACTGGCGGACGCTGCTGACACGTCCCACGCTCATTTCTGGGTGCTTGATCCCTTGGGCAACCTGGTGCTGCGCTACCCGGCCAATGCCGACCTGAAGCGCGTACTCAAAGACATGGAGCGCCTGCTGAAGGCCTCCCAGATTGGTTGAAGGAGCTTTTCATGTTCAAGACACTGTCGATCCTTGCTGCTGCCCTCGCCTTGGGCATTGTGTTGCTTGGGGCTTATGTCCGTCTGAATGATGCAGGACTGGGGTGTCCTGACTGGCCAGGCTGCTATGGTCATGTCGGCGTGCCCGAAGCGGTGGCCGACCGGGCGTCGGCCGAAGCCGCCTTTCCCGGCAAACCCGTCGAACCGCACAAGGCCTGGCTGGAAATGGTCCACCGCTACTTTGCCACCAGCCTGGGCTTCCTGATCCTGGTGCTCAGTGCCCTGGCCTGGCGGCAGCGCAAGCCCGGCACCATCCCCGGCCTGCCCACAGCGCTGGTTGGTGTGGTCATCTTCCAGGGCATGTTGGGCATGTGGACAGTGACCTTGCTGCTCAAGCCAGTCATCGTCAGTCTGCATCTGCTGGGGGGGTTGACCACCTTTGCCCTGTTGAGCGTGATGGCCCTACGCCAGACCCGGATCGCGGAAGGGCCGGCGGTCAGCCCGCTGGTGCGGCGCTTTGCCCTGCTGGGGCTGGTGCTGCTGGCCTGTCAGATCGCCCTTGGCGCCTGGACCAGCACCAATTACGCAGCCCTGGCCTGCCCGGATTTTCCCTTGTGCAAGGGCAGCCTGCACCCCGACATGGATTATCCGAATGCCTTTCACGTGCTGCGGGAACTGGGTCACACGGCTGACGGCGCATTGCTCAGCAATGCCGCGCTGACGGCAATCCACTTCACCCATCGCGTCGGCGCGGCGCTGGTTGGTTCGCTGCTGCTTCTGCTGGCCCTGGTGCTGCTGCGTGCGCCGGGCCTGCGCCTGTTTGGTGGCCTGCTGCTGGTGGCGCTGGCCGCCCAGATCACCATTGGCATCTCGATCGTGATCTGGCAACTGCCTCTGCCTCTGGCGGTGATGCATAATGGCGGGGCTGCCCTGCTGCTGCTGGTGCTGGTGGCCGCCAATACGGCCGCCCGCACCCGCCCGGTGGCCGAAGCAGCGCCAACGTTTGGCCTGTCGCCGGCGTCGCTGCATTCCTGACCTGTCACGGCTTCCGCCATCGCCCTTGCTCCTGCCCTTGTCCCTGCTCCTGCCCCGCTATGGAAACCTCCGTCCTGCCCGTTGAAGAAGGCGTCCTCCTGCAGTTTTTGCACCTGTGCAAGCCTCGGGTGGTGGCGCTGATCGTCTTCACGGCAGTGATCGGCATGTTCCTGGCTGTGCCGGGCATGGTCAGCCCGGTGCTGCTGGTCTCGGCTACCGTAGGCATCTTTCTGGTGGCAGCCGCCGCCGCGGCGATCAACTGCCTGGTGGAACAGCAACTCGATGCCCTGATGGCACGTACCCGTGACCGTGGCACCGCCCGCGGCACCATCAGTTCGGTGCAGGTGCTGCTGCTGGCCGGACTGACCGGTGGCGCCGGCATGCTGTTGCTGTATACCCAGGTCAATGCACTCACGATGTGGCTCACCCTGGCCACCTTCGTGGGGTATGCCATCGTCTACACGGTGCTGCTCAAACCGGCCACCCCGCAAAACATCGTGATTGGTGGCGCTTCCGGTGCCATGCCGCCCGTATTGGGCTGGGCGGCGGTCACCGGCGAGGTGACCGCCGACGCGCTATTGCTGTTTCTGATCATCTTCGTGTGGACTCCGCCGCATTTCTGGGCTCTGGCGCTGTATCGCAAAAAGGAATACGCGCGGGCCGGGTTGCCCATGCTGCCGGTCACCCATGGAGACGAATACACCCGGCTGCACATCTTTCTCTACACCCTGATCCTGGTGGCCGCCAGCCTGTTGCCCGTGGCCTCCGGCCTGTCCGGTGCCCTGTACGCCATTGGTGCGCTTGCCCTGGGCGCCGTCTTCACTGCGTACGCCTGGCAAGTCTGGCGGCATTACAGTGACGCTGTTGCCCGTCGCACCTTTGCCTGGTCGATCTGGTATCTCGCGCTGCTGTTCGCCGTGATGCTGGTAGACCACTACTTCCCGCAAGTCCTGTGAGCAATCGCCCGGCCAATCCGGCACGACGGGCGCCAAGGCAGCGGGCGGATCTCGTGACCGGCGCAGCGGCATCGCTGCCACTGGCCCCGCGGCGGCGACACGTGCTGTTCGGGTTGAGCGCTGCCGTGCTCGGTGGTCTCGGGGCTGGGTTGAGCGCTTGTGAGCGTCGCGCGCCCCTGGCCCTGCATGGTGTGGATATCAGCGGCGCGCCTTACGGTCAGCACTGGCGCCTGCAGGACCAGACCGGCGCGGAACGCAGTCCGGCGGATTTTCGTGGTCTGATCCAGCTGTTTTATTTCGGGTTCACGCAATGCCCCGACATCTGTCCCGCCACCCTCGGGCATCTACGTCAGACACTGACCTTGCTCGGTCCTGCCGCCAACGAAGTGCGCGTGCTGTTTGTCACCGTTGACGGGCAGACCGATCGCCCGGCAGTGCTGCAGGAGTATCTGAAACCATTTGGTGCGGCCTTCATCGGGCTGACCGGATCAGACAGCGCCCTGCAGGATGTCGCCAAGGACTTTCGGGTATACGCCCGCCGCAAGGAGGGTGGAGCGGGCTTCGAACATGCCGGCTTCGTCTACGCGTTCGACCGCAGCAACCGTCCGCGCGTGCTGTATGGTCCCGATGCCACACCGCAAGCCATGGCGGATGACATCCGTCTGCTGCTCAAGGACAAGGGCAGCGCTATCGCTTGACCTGAGGGAAGGTTGACCCGGATGGGCGTGTCGATCAAACCCGAGCGGGCAGGGCGGGCCGGGCCACCGGCGCCGAGAGCAGGTTGCGCAGGGTGGCCATGGCCTTCTGTTCAATCTGCCGGATGCGCTCGGCCGACACCTTGAACTCGTCCGCGAGCACCTGCAGGGTGGCGCCATCCTCTTCCCGCAGCCAACGGGCTTCGACAATACGACGCGAACGGGCATCCAGGGCTGCCAGGGCCGACTGCAAACCCTCCGTCTCGAGACGCTGACCCTGCTCGGCAGCGAGCACTTCCGACGGCTCGGCACCCTCGTCGGCCAGATAGGCCAGCGGGCCCACCGCATCCTCGTCATCGTCCTGGCTGCCTTCGAGCGAGACATCGCCACCGCTCAACCGCACCTCCATTTCCCGCACTTCTTCCGGCTTCACCCCGAGCACCTTCGCCACTTCGAGGGTTTCCCCGTCGTCCAGGCTGCCAAAGCCGGGTTTCATGCTGCGCAGGTTGAAGAACAGCTTGCGTTGCGCCTTGGTGGTGGCGATCTTGACCATGCGCCAGTTGCGCACCACATACTCGTTGATCTCAGCGCGGATCCAGTGCACGGCGAACGACACCAGCCGGATGCCGCGTTCCGGATCAAAACGCCGCACTGCTTTCATCAGGCCGATATTGCCTTCCTGGATCAGGTCAGCCTGTGGCAGACCGTATCCCAGGTACTGACGTGAAATCGAGACCACCAGGCGCAAGTGCGACAACACCATGCGACGGGCAGCCTCGACGTCGTTGTGATCGCGCAGGCGCTGGCCGAGTGACTTCTCTTCCTCCTGACTCAGCAGGGGAATGCGGTTCACGGCCTGGATATAACTTTCGAGACTGCTGGCACCCGCCAGAGCGGGAACCGGAAATAGCATGTCGGACACGGCAAACCTCCTGCGGAAACCGAATCAACGAGAGCAAGTTTAGCACTCACTGCAACAGAGTGCCAAATATCGCCGGGAGTTCCGTCAGTGACGTTGCCAGTCCCGCAGGAACAGCGTGACGGTAAAAGCTCCGGCGAGCCAGCCCATGACCAGCGCGCCGCCCAGCAGGACAGCCCATTCCACCGGATTCGGGGCCTGCAGCCGCAACACCAGCCCAAGAGGGTCGAGCCAGTCCGCGCAGGCCTGGTTGACCGCCATCACGGCGAGTTCAGCCAAGCCCATGGCCAGCAACGCGCCCAGCAGTACCTGCAAGATGCCGAAGTAGACAAAAGGGCGGCGCACAAAGGCGTTGCTGGCCCCCAGCAACTTGCAGACCTCCACCTCTGCTCGGGCCGCCAGCACCTGCAGGCGCAGGGTGTTGACCACCACCGTCAGGACCACGGTGGCCAGCACCCCGGCCAGCAACAGGATGCCGCGTTCGGTCAGTTGTCCCAGGGCGTATACCCGGCGTGCCCATTCGGCATCGAGCTGCACCAGTTCAACCCCCGGCAGCAGTTTCAGGGCTTTCTGCAAGGCCGCCAGCGCCGCCGGCTCACCGTCGCGCGGACGCACCACAAAGGCCCCCGGCAGCGGGTTGCTGTCCAGACCGGCCAGCACATCGTCCAGATGGGTGCTGCGCTGAATTTCCGCCAGGGCGGCAGCGGGTGCGATGTACTCCACCGAAGCCAGGTCGGTGCGCGCTTGCAGCGCCGTGCGGGCTCGCTCGATGACGGTTTCTGAAGCATTCAGCGCCAGGAACACCGTGAGCTGGGGAGGGCCGGCCTGTGTGCGCGCCAGGGCGCCAAGGTCGCTGACCACCCGATACAGCACCACGGGAAGTGCTAGCGACAGACCGATCACCAGGATGGTGAGCAGATGGGCGAGCGGCGCCGAGAGCAGCTGGCGCACAGCCTGTCGCAAGGCATACCCCTGTTGTTGCAGCGTTCCCATCATGACCGCACCGCGGCATCGCTGACCACCCGGCCGGCGTCCAGATGAACGTGACGCCCCCCCAGTTGCCGCACCAGCCGCTCGTCATGGGTGGCAATCACTAGCGTTACCCCGGCCAGATTGAACGAGCGGAACAGGCCCAGGATGGCCTCGCCGTATTCCTGGTCAAGGTTGCCCGTCGGCTCGTCCGCCACGATCAGCGCCGGACGGCCAACCAGCGCCCGTGCGATGCACAGGCGCTGCCGTTCGCCGCCCGACAACGCCATCGGCATGTCGGCGCCCCGGTTGGCCAGGCCGACGCGGTCCAGCGCCGCCTCTACCCGACGGTCGACATCACTGGCGGACAGACCCTGGATGCGCAGGGGCAGGGCGGCATTTTCGCGTACCGAGCGATCCATCAGCAGCCGGTGATCCTGGAACACCAGCCCGATATTGCGGCGAAGCATCTCGCGTGCCGGCGCTCGCAGGCGGCTCAGGTCCTGGCCGTTCAGCCGCACCCGACCGCGTGAGGGCAGGTCGATGCCCGCGATCAGGCGCAGCAGGGTGCTCTTGCCTGCTCCTGAGGGGCCACCAAGAAACAGCATTTCGCCCGCCTCGATCAGCAGGTCCACGCCACGCAGGGCTTCCCGGCCATCCGGGTAGCGCCGAAAAACCCCATCCACTTCAATCACGACAGCAGGGCCTCGGCATACTCGCGTGCGTCGAACGGGCGCAGGTCGCTGAGGCTTTCGCCCACGCCAATGAAGCAGACCGGAATGGGACGCTCGGCGGCAATGGCAGCCAGGATGCCGCCTTTCGCCGTACCGTCGAGCTTGGTGACGATCAGTCCCGTCAAACCCAGCGCCTCATCGAAGGCGCGGACCTGGGCCAGCCCGTTCTGGCCGGTGTTGGCGTCCAGTACCAGCAACACCTCATGCGGTGCCCCTGCCAGGGCCTTGCCCGCTACCCGCTGCACCTTGCGCAGTTCCTCCATCAGGTGCAGCTGGGTGGGCAGACGCCCGGCCGTATCCGCCAGCAGCACATTGACGCCGCGGGCGCGCGCGGCCTGGATTCCATCAAAGATCACAGCCGCCGAATCGCCCTGCGCCTGACTGATCACCGGCACCTGATTGCGCTCGCCCCAGGCCCGCAATTGCTCGACAGCCGCCGCCCGGAAGGTGTCTCCCGCCGCCAGCAGCACCCGTTCTCCACTGCTCAGCAGGTGCTGGGCCAACTTGCCGATGCTGGTGGTCTTGCCGGCACCATTCACCCCGACAAACAGGATCACGGTGGGCGGGGCATCCTGCAGCGTGATGGTGCGCTCCAGGGGCCGCAGCAGGTCGGTCAACTGGTCAACCAGCCGCAACCGCAGGGCGGCACCATCGCCGATCTGCTCGCGCCGTGCCGTCTCCCGCAGGCCGCGCAGCAGGCGCTGCGAGGCGGCCACGCCGACATCCGCCATCAGTAGGGCCTCTTCCAGCTGCTCGTACCAGGTTTCGTCCACCCGGCTGCCTGCCAGAAACAGATTGCCCAGGCTGGCCCCAAGCCGTTCCCGGGTGCGTGCCAGGCCCGCACGCAGCCGTTGCATCACACTAGGGGCATCGGCCGCCGTCACGGACGGCGCAGGTGAGGTGGGTTCCGGACGGGAACGGGACCGGAAGAAACTAAACATGGCTGGGAGACGTCAACGCAGGCAGAGGAGGCCGGCGCTGTGCGGATGCCGGCGGAATCCGTATTCTACAGGACTGCCTTGCGAGACTGCATGTTGAAGACACCCCTGCCGTTCCCCTCCCGCTGCCGCTGGCAAGCCGCGTGGCTTCTGTCGATCCTGCTGGTTTGCGCAAGCCAGACGCCGCCAGCGCTGGCCGGCACACCGGCGAGCCTGGTTTCGCCGCCAAGCCT
The DNA here is from genome assembly GCA_903863375.1 of uncultured Ferrovum sp. Taxonomy (GTDB): domain Bacteria; phylum Pseudomonadota; class Gammaproteobacteria; order Burkholderiales; family Ferrovaceae; genus CAIVHB01. Next base: position 7,816 of record CAIPBT010000223.1, on the reverse strand, counting down.
GACGCCGCCAACGGGCCTGAGCCCGCCGCCGGCGCCGGGTTCGACCGCAAACAAGGGTTCGACCGCAGGCAAGCGTTCGACCGCAAGCCCGGGATCGACCGCTGGCTTAGGGTCGACCGCAACCCCAAGCCCGCTCGATACCGAGCGCACCCTGGCCAACGGCCTGCGCATCGTGGTGCATGAGGATCACCGGGCACCCACGGCCGTGGTGCAGGTCTGGTATCGGGTGGGCAGCGTGGATGAGAGCGATGGCCACTCGGGGTTGGCTCACGTGTTGGAGCACATGATGTTCAAGGGCACCCCCAAGGTGCCGGTTGGCCGGTTCTCGAAAATCATTGCGCGAGCCGGCGGCAAGGACAACGCCTTCACCGGGCAGGACCATACCGCCTACTTTGAACAGATCCATCGCGACCAGCTCGCCCTCGCACTGACCATGGAAGCCGACCGGATGGTCAACCTGAGCTTTCGCGACAGCGACTTTGCCAGCGAGATCAAGGTGGTGATGGAAGAGCGCCACCTGCGGACCGACGACCAGCCGAAGGCCCTGGTGGAGGAGCAGCTGATGGCGACGGCCCTGGTCAGCAATCCCTACCGTCGCCCGATCATCGGCTGGCTGGACGACCTGCAGCACATGACGGCCGACGACGCCCGCAGCTGGTATCGCACCTGGTACGCGCCAAACAATGCCATCCTGGTGGTGGCAGGAGACGTTCAGCCCGAGCAGGTGTTCCGGCTGGCGCAGAAGACCTTCGGGCCGCTCAAGCCCCATCCCTTGCCCCAGCGCCGGCCACAGCAGGAGCCCGAGCAGCTTGGCGCCCGCCGGATTGCCGTGCGTGCCACGGCCGGTCAGCCCTACCTGGCGATTGCCTGGCCGGGGCCGGCCTTGCGCGATGTGGAACATGACTGGGAGCCTTTTGCCCTGGAATTGCTGGCCGGGGTGCTGGCTGGCGGGGATACCGGCCGGTTCGGTGAGCATCTGGTGCACGGCGATCAGGTGGCGGTGACCGCGGATGCCGGTTTTGAGGACATCCGCCGCGGCCCGGGCATCTTCTCGGTGGAGGGAACGCCAGCGCCGGGCGTGACCGCCGAGGCCCTTGAACGCAGCCTGCTCGCCCAGATCCACGACATCCAGCAACACGGCGTCAGCGAAGGCGAGCTCAAACGCGTCAAGGCGCAAGTGATCTCCGAGCAGATCTACGGTCACGACTCGACCTTTTTCCAGGCCATGCAGATTGGTACCTTTGACGCGCTCGGCCTGCCATGGCGGGAAGCCGATCGCGTCCCGGTCCGGCTGCAGCAGATCACGGCAGAGCAGGTGCGGCAGGTGGCGCAGAGATATCTGATTCCTGAACATGCCAATCTGGCGGTCCTCGAGCCCCTGCCTGTCGGGAAGGCGAGCGCGCCGACGCCAGCTGGAGAAACCGGCGCCGCCGTGCCGGCAGCCGTACCGGCGGAGGACCATCATGCGCATTGAACACACCATGCTGCGGGCCGCCCTTCGCCTTGCCCTGGCCGGCGGCCTGCTGGTCGCGGCGGTCGCAAACGCCGCCCTGCCGATCCAGCGCTGGCAAACCCGTCAGGGGGCGCAGGTTCAGTTTGTGGAAGAACACGCCCTGCCGATGCTCGACGTGCAGCTCGACGTGGCTGCGGGCAATGCCTACGATCCGGCCGGCAAGGCCGGGCTTGCCGACCTGGTGGTGCAGAACCTCAACGACGGGACGGCCCAGCGCGATGAACAGACGCTCGCCCGCGCCCTGGCCGACGTGGGGGCGGTGCTGACGGCGCATACCGGTCAGGACCGGGCCACGGTGGCGCTGCGGACCTTGAGCGCTGCGGAAGCGCGCACCGCCGCCACCGGCGTGCTGACGGAAATCCTGCAATCGCCAGCGTTTCCGGCAGCCGCCTTCGAGCGCGAACGTGCCCGCAGCCTGGCCACCCTGCAGGAGTCGCTGGCCCAGGCCGATGGGCTGGCCGAACGGGCCTTTTATCCGCGCCTGTTTCCCGGCCATGGCTACGGCGCGGTGATCAGCCCGGAGAGCCTGCAGGCCATCCAACGCGACGACCTGGACCGTTTTTACCGCGCCCGCTATCGGGCGCCGGGCGCGGTGCTGACGCTGGTGGGCGATCTCTCGCGCGCCGAGGCTGAGCGCCTTGCTGAACAACTCGCGGCAGCCTTGCCCGCCGGCCCCGCTGCCGCCTTGCTGACGGCGCCCACCGAGGCGGTGCAGGCAGGCGAGATCCGGATCGATCATCCCGGCACGCAGGCGCACATCCTGTTGGGGCAACAAGGCATGGCTTTCGGCGATCCCGATTATGCCGCGCTAATGGTGGCCAATTACGTGCTGGGAGGGGGCGGATTCAGCTCCCGCCTGACCGACGAGGTGCGCGAAAAGCGCGGCCTGACCTACGGCGTCACCTCGACCTTCACGCCACTGGCGCACGGCGGGATGTTCAGCATCCAGCTCGAAACCCGGCGCGACCAGGCACAACAGGCGCTGGCCCTGGTGCGCAAGGTGTTGGCCGATTTCGTTGCGCAAGGGCCGACCGAGGCGGAATTGCGGGATGCCAAGCGCTACCTGGTCGGGTCTTTCCCGCTGCGTCTGGACAGCAACCACAAGCAACTCGATTTCATTTCCAGCATGGGTTTCCATCATCTGCCTGCCGACTGGCGCGAAGCCTATCCGCGCCAGATGGCCGCCGTGACCCTGGCGCAAGTGCGCGATGCCATCCGGCGGCGGCTGCATCCGGATCAGCTATTGACTGTGGTGGTGGGTGGCGAAGCCCGGTGAGCTGCGCATCATCGGCGGGGCCCAGCGCCGCCGCCGGGTGCGCATTGCCGATGTCGAGGGTGTCCGGCCGAGTCCGGACCGGGTTCGTGAAACCCTCTTCAACTGGCTGGGGCAGACCATCGACGGTTGGTGCGTGCTGGACCTGTTCGCCGGCAGCGGTGCCCTGGGCTTTGAAGCGGCTTCCCGTGGCGCTGCCAAGGTCGTGATGGTGGAGCGGCACCCGAAGGTGCTGCAGGTGCTGCGGGAAAACCGCGCCCTGCTGGGCCAGTCCGGCGTCGACATCCGGCAGGGCGATGCCTATGCCTGGCCGGCGCAGTGCCGCGAACGCTTTGATCTGGTGCTGGCGGATCCGCCGTTCGCGGACACGCGCGTGCCCCAGTTGCTGGCCAGCCTGTCGACCTGCATCAAGCCATCGGGTATGGTGTATCTCGAAACGCCCGCCGCAGTGATTCCGGCAGACGGTTGGACGGTCTACCGGGCCGGTCGCGCCGGGCTCGTCCATTACCAGTTGCTGGTGCCCGGGACCACAGAGGCCGACCCCCCAGAAGAGCCCTCCCGTGCCACCTGAACTCACAGGGAGCCGTAGCCTCTTGTCGACCCGTGCTGTCTACCCCGGAACCTTCGACCCCATGACCTTGGGTCACCTCGATGTCGTGCGGCGTGCCGCGCGCCTGTTCGACCAAGTTGTGGTCGGGGTGGCCGACAGCCGTGCCAAAAGACCCTTTTTCACCAGCGATGAGCGGGTTGAAATGGCCCGCGAAATTGTCCAGCCTTTCCCGAATGTGCAGGTGAAGGGCTTTTCCGGGCTGCTGGCCGATTTCCTGCAATCCGTCGAGGCCGACGTCATCCTGCGCGGCCTGCGCGCCGTCTCGGATTTCGAGTTTGAATTCCAGATGGCCGGCATGAACCGAAAGCTGCATCCTACCGTCGAGACCCTGTTTGTCACGCCATCGGATCAGTTCATGTTCATTTCATCGACCATCGTCCGGGAAATCGCCAGTTTTGGCGGTGATGTGGCACCGTTCGTGCCGTCGGTGGTGGCCGAGCGCATCCGGCTGCGCGTGCAGGAGTTGCAAGGCTGATGGCCCTGATGATCACCGACGAATGCATCAACTGCGATGTGTGCGAGCCGGAATGCCCGAACCAGGCGATTTTCCTGGGGCTTGAGTATTACCAGATCGATCCGGGCAAATGTACCGAGTGCGTCGGTCATTACGACACCCCGCAGTGCGTGGAAGTGTGTCCGGTGGACTGCATTCCGCTCAACCCGGAGGTGGTGGAGAGCCGGGAGCAGTTGCAGGCCAAATATGAACGCCTGACGGCGGGCCTGGCAGGCCAACCGGACGTCTCCTGACTGGCGCCTGCTGATCGCTCAGGCTGTCGAGTAGCGATCAACGCTGGCAGCGGGGGCACCAGAAGGTGGAACGCTGGGCCTGCCGCTGTTGGCGGATTGGGGTGCCACAGGTCAGGCAAGGGGCATCCGCACGGCCATAGACCCGCAGTTCCAGCTGAAACCAGCCGCTCGCGCCGCTGCCGTCGACATAATCGCGCAAGGTGCTGCCGCCGGAATCCAGGGCTTCCTGCAAGGTGGTGCGCACTGCATCGCGCAGGCGCAGGCAGGCCGCCCGGCTCAGGCTGCCGGCAGGTCGCTGCGGTGCGATGCCGGCCCGGAACAGCGCCTCGGACGCGTAGATGTTGCCGATACCCACCACCTGCGACGGATCCATCAGGAACACCTTGATCGGCGTCTTGCGCTCGCGACTGGCCTGGTGCAGCCACGCCCCGGTGAAGGCGTCTTCGAGTGGCTCCAGTCCCAGCCGGGATAACAGGGGGTGGGTGAGCGGCGTCTGGCCGCCCCACAGGATCAGGCCGAAGCGACGGGGGTCGTGATAGCGCAACAGCGGTTCGCCGGGTGCAAACTGCAGGTCGACGTGATCGTGAATGCGCAGGGGCGTGCCGGCCTCCACGCGACGCAGGCTGCCGCTCATGCCAAGATGGACAATCAGGCAGCCGGCATCGAAATCCAGCAGCAGGTACTTCGCCCGCCGACGGATTTGTTGGAGGATGCTATCTTTGAGCAGGGCAGGGAGCTCGTCCGGCACTGGCTGACGCAGGCTGGACTGGCGCACGATCACCCCATGCACGCGCTGGCCGGTCATCGCCAGCAGGCTGCGACGGGTGGTTTCAACTTCCGGAAGTTCTGGCATCGGAATGTCCTTGTGCGTCCTTAAAAATGCTGTAACAGGCGAAGCGGTGGAGAACTCCGGCCCGACCACAAGGTCTAGCAACACGAGAAAGCATCTGCCTGATCAGCAGGTGTCCACATAAAAATCATATCAGGCCCCTTTCCATGCGCTTCCGTCGAATCCCGTTCTGGTCAATGCTGCTCGTCCTGCTGCCCCTGGCTGCCGCTGCCGCTACCCCGGTAGCACAGGTCATGGACAACGGGGCCGAAGACGGCGATACGCATGTAGTGGCCAGCGACCGGCTGCCGCCGCAGGAGCTGAGCGCCAAGGTGCTGTATCAGCTGCTGCTTGCCGAAATTGCCGGGCAGCGCGATCGGCCCACCCTCGCGGTGAGCACTTACCTCGAGCTGGCGCGCACCACGCACGACCCGCGCATCTCGCAACGCGCCACCGAAGTGGCGCTGTTTGCCCGCAATGGCAAGGCGGCGCTCGAAGCGAGCCGCCTGTGGGTCACCCAGGACCCCGATTCGGACCGCGCCCGCCAGACCCTGAGCGGCCTTCTGGTCAGCGAAGGAAAGCTGTCAGAGGCCAAACCCTACCTGGAACAGATGCTGGCGAAAGCCGGTCCCCAGACAGGTGCCCTGTTCATGACCCTGCACAGCCTGCTGTACCGCCATCAGGACAAGGCGGCCGTGCAGGAACTGGTCGATGCGCTGGCAAAACCCTATCCGGCGATGCCAGAAGCCCATTACGCGAAGGCACTGGCGGCTCTCGATGCCGGCCATACCGACGCTGCCCTGGCGAGCATCCGCACAGCCAATGGCCAGCGTCCTGGCTGGGAAGCCGGTGCGCTGTTGCAGGGACAGATCCTGTCGCAGGGCAAGAGTGACCAGCCCGCCCGGGCGTACTTCACTGAATTCCTGCAGAAATATCCAGCCGCCCAGGATGTCCGGCTGTTCTTCGCCCGCATGTTGGTGGATGGCAAGGACTTCCCCGGCGCGCGCCAGCAGTTCGAGGCGATCCTGAAGGCAGCGCCGGACAATGCCGATTACACGATGGCCGTGGGGCTGCTGTCGATTCAGCTGCAGGACTTTGACGCGGCCGAAAAGTATTTGCAGACAGTGCTGAAACTGGGCGGTCGCGAGCCCGATACCGTCCGGTTCTACCTGGGCCAGATTCGCGAAGAACGCCAGGACTGGGCCGGTGCCGCGCAGTGGTACGGTGCCGTTGAAAGCGGTGATCAGTTCGTACCGGCACGGATGCGTATTGCGGCCATGTTGGCCCGCCAGAACCGCTTGCAGGAGGGCCGTGACCTGCTGCATAGCCTGCCCGCCGAGACCCCGGAGCAGCGCGTGCTGCTGGTGCAGGCCGATGGTCAACTGCTGGGCGAGGCAAAGAAGTACAAAGAGGCTTGGGACGTTCTGGCCGAGGGCCTGAAGAAAGTGCCGGATTCTGCCGACCTGCTCTACGACCGCGCCATGATGGCCGAGAAAATGGATCGGCTTGACCTGCTCGAAACCGACCTGCGCGAAGTGATCAAGCTCAAGCCGGAACATGCCCATGCCTACAACGCCCTGGGATTCACGCTGGCGGATCGCACCACGCGCTATCAGGAAGCCCTGGTGCTGATCCGCAAGGCGGTTGAACTGGCGCCTGGCGATCCCTTCATCATCGATAGCCTGGGCTGGGTGCAATTCCGCCTGGGACAGTTCGATGAAGCGGCCGTCACCCTGAAGGACGCCTTCGGACGCCAGCCGGACCCGGAAATTGCTGCCCACCTGGGGCAGGTGCTCTGGGCGCAGGGCAACAAGGACGAAGCACGCAAGATCTGGAACACCAATTTGCAGCAGCACCCCGACAGCGACGCCCTGCGTGCCGTGGTGGCAGCCCATCCCCTCTGACCGATGGCACCGCGCGCGGTGCGCGGTGGCCGCCTGGGCCCTGCTGCCGGCGCTGGCCATCGCCCCCTTGTTCGGGTGCGCTGTATGGTCGACCGTCCCGATGGATCAATCGACCGGGCAGGGGCATATCGCCACCTTCGTGCTGTCCGGCCGCCTGTCGGTTCGGCAGGCGCAACACCAGGATGTGGTGCGCCTCGACTGGCAGCACGGACCGGGCGAGGACCATCTGGCCCTGAGCACGCCACTCGGGGGACAGGTGATGCAGCTGGATAGCCTGCCGGGTCACGCCCGGCTGCAATTGCCGCAGCGCGACGCCGTCGATGCGGCAGACCCTGAATCGCTAATGCAGTCCATGCTGGGATACGCCCTGCCGGTGCGCGATCTGGCGGCCTGGGTGTCCGGTCAGATCCCGCCCCCGGCGGCGGGCCCGACCTCGGCGCAGCCGCCAAGCGAGGTGGCTGCCGGCCCGGCACCTCTGCAGGGTGCTGCGGCAGTGGGTGCGCCACCGGCCGCCGCCGATCACGATGCCGTGCAGTTTGCCCAGGATGGCTGGACCGGCACCCTGGAACGCTGGCGGCTGGTCGGCGACAGTCGCCTGCCGGGTCTGGTCACCGTGGCCCGCGGCACGCTGACCCTGCGTCTGGTGGTTGACCAGTGGCAGGTGGAACGCCATGGCCTCTGAGCCAGCACATCGTTCGGCGCCCGGACAGGCGGACCGGCCCGATGGCTCCGGCGAGGAGGCTTGTCGGGAGAGGCAGGATGGCTGGCAGTGGTTTCCGGCGCCCGCCAAACTCAACCTGTTTCTGCACGTGGTCGGTCGTCGCCCCGATGGCTATCACCTGCTTGAAACCGTGTTCACCTTTTTGGATGTCAGCGATCAGGTGGGCCTGCGCCTGCGTCCGGATGGCGCGATTCACCGCGCACGGGATCTGCCTGGGGT
>CAIPBT010000222.1 GCA_903863375.1 uncultured Ferrovum sp. | reverse complement strand
AGTGCCCGGCCAGGGTGTCCACCGGCCAAGCGTCGAGCCGCGCCTCGCTCAGCCGTTTCATCCACGCATTGCGGTAGGGGGTGAAGACGGTGAAGGGCTTGCCTGCCTGGGTGAGCACTTCGGTCTGCTCGAAGATGACCTGATCCTTGCAGGTCTGGAACGAGCGGCCCTGCGCAGCCAGCCGGGCCGCCACGGCGTCATCGCGGGCGGCGGCGGCAGGCTCGTAATCCCGGTTGGTGAACACGCCCTCCACGCCCAGCTCCGCCGCCAGGGCGGGAATGGCCGTGCTCGCGTTGTCATGACGCACGTGCAGGCAGCCGCCGAGGGTGGCCAGTTCTTCTGCCAGCTCGCGCACGCTGTGCCAAATGAAATCGACGCGGCGGTCGGCCGGGTCGGGCAACTTGTCGAGGATCTCGCGATCAAAAACGAACACGCAGTGCACCTGGCGGGCGGCGGCGAGGGCGGCCGACAGGCCGGCATTGTCGTAGGCGCGCAGGTCGCGCCGAAACCAGAACAGTGCGCTTTGGAGGTGTGGTGTGGACATGCGTGGGATGAACCTTGGCAGAACAATCGGAACAGCGTGTGCAGACCGGCAGTCTACCTGCGCCTGCGGCATGGGCAGCGCAGGAAGAAAGCCGCTTTATGCGATAATTCGAGCATGAGTTCCCCGCTGACATCGGTCAACCTGACCAATCATTTCCTGATTGCCATGCCGGCGATGACCGACCCGTATTTCGCCAATACGCTTACCTACATCTGCCGTCACGATGGCGATGGTGCCCTTGGCGTGGTGGTGAACCGGCCAATCGACCTTACCCTGCGCGGACTGCTGGAACAGATCGACATCCCGATGCCGGCCGATGTCGGCGGTGCCGAGCCAGTGCTCTACGGTGGTCCGGTGCAGATGGACCGGGGTTTTGTCCTGCATGCGCCGCTGGGGGCCTGGCAGTCCACCCTGGCGGTCAATGACCAGATCGGCCTGACCACCTCGCGGGATATCCTGCAGACCGTGGGCAGCGGCGAACTGAACACCACCAGCCTGCTGGTCACCCTGGGGTATGCCGGCTGGGAGGCCGGTCAGCTCGAGCGCGAGCTGGGCGCCAACGCCTGGCTTACCGTCGAGGCGTCCACCGACGTGCTGTTCGGACTGAGTGCCGAGCAGCGGCTGCCAGCGGCCCTCGAGCGGCTTGGCGTGAGCTTCGCGATGCTGTCTGATCAGGCGGGGCACGCCTGAGCTGGCCGGCGCAGGGAACGCTGCTGGCCCTGGATCACTCCCGGGCCGCCACTGGCGTTGCCATCGGCAGTTTCGAGCTCGATTCCGCCCGTCCGCTGACCGTGCTGCGGCAACGCGATGATGCCGACCGGATCGCCGCGCTGACCCGCCTGGTTGGCGAATGGTCGCCGGTTCTGCTGGTGATCGGACTGCCCCTCGACCGCGAGGGTGGCGAGCAGCCGCAGACCCGTCGCGTGCGACGCTTTGCGGAGCTGGTCCGGCTGGCCTGCGGCCTGCCAGTTCTCTTCCATGACGAACGCTACAGCACCGTGGTCGCCGAGGCCGCGCTACGCGATGCGGGCGCTGACAGCCGCCAGATTGCGCGTCATGCCGATGCCGAGGCCGCCCGTGAGATACTCCGGGGCTACCTGGATGCCCGTCCGCCACGCATTAACGCCCCCTGAGTCCAACCATGAGCGCCAATCCCCAACTCGACCGGCAGGGCCGCCTGCAGCACCTGCTGACCATCGACGGCCTGCCGGCCGCGATCATCCTGCAAATCCTCGACCGGGCCCGGGCCTTCCACACTGCCGGCGCAGATTCGCGCAAGTTGCCGATCATGGCTGGGCAATCGGTGTTCAACCTGTTTTTTGAAGCGTCCACGCGCACGCGCACCACGTTCGAAATTGCGGCCAAGCGCCTGTCCGCCGATGTCATCAACCTGAATGTGGCGGCGTCCAGCCAGAGCAAGGGCGAGACCCTGCTCGATACGGTCGACAACCTGTCCGCCATGCACGCCGACATGTTTGTGGTGCGCCATGCCGAATCGGGAGCGGCGCACATGATTGCTCGTCACGTCGCGCCCGGCATCCACGTGGTGAATGCCGGCGACGGCCGCCACGCCCATCCCACCCAGGCCCTGCTGGACATGTACACCATCCGGCATTTCAAGGGGGCGTTCGAAAACCTGCGCGTGGCGATCGTCGGCGACGTCACCCACTCGCGCGTGGCGCGTTCGCAGATTCACGCACTGACCACGCTGAAAGTGCCCGAGGTGCGCGTGATTGGTCCGAAAACCCTGTTGCCGCGCGATGTCGAAACGCTGGGGGTGCATGTCTACCACGACATGCGCGAAGGGCTGCGCGATGTGGATGTGGTGATCATGCTGCGCCTGCAGAACGAACGCATGCAGGGCGCGCTGCTGCCCTCGCGCGAGGAGTACTTCAAGTACTACGGACTGACGCCAGAAAAACTCGCCCTGGCACGGCCGGATGCCATCGTGATGCATCCGGGTCCCATGAACCGCGGTGTGGAAATCGACTCGGCGGTTGCCGATGGCGCGCAGTCGGTCATCCTGTCGCAAGTGACGTTTGGCATTTTTGTCCGCATGGCGGCGATGGCCACCCTGGCGGAGAACACACGATGAAAATCCTGATTCATGGCGGGCGGCTGGTGGATGCCAGCCAGGGTATCGACCGGATCGGCGACCTGTGCATTGCCGCTGGCCGGGTGGTGGCGCTGGGTGAGGCACCGGCCGACTTTGTGCCCAACCGAACCCTGGACGCCACCGGTCGGGTGGTGGCTCCGGGTTTGGTCGACCTGTCGGCACGGCTGCGCGAACCGGGATTCGAATATCTCGCCACCCTCGAGAGCGAAATGCTGGCTGCGGTGGCGGGCGGGGTGACCAGTCTTGCCTGTCCGCCGGACACCGAGCCGGCACTCGACGAGCCGGGCCTGGTGGAGATGCTGAAGTATCGCGCACAGGGCCTCAACCAGTGCCGGGTGTATCCCGTTGGCGCGCTGACCATTGGCCTGAAGGGCAGTCACCTGACCGAGATGGCCGAACTGCGTGACGCCGGGTGCGTCGGTTTCAGCCAGGCGGGCGTTCCGATCGCCGACACGCAGGTGCTGGCGCGCGCGCTGGCCTATGCCGCCACGTTCGGCTTCTGCGTGTGGCTGCAGCCACAGGATGCCT
>CAIPBT010000221.1 GCA_903863375.1 uncultured Ferrovum sp. | reverse complement strand
TCCACCGGCACGTGATCGGCCCGGAAGCGGCTGGCTACGGACAGCACCTCGCCCTGGTTCATGTAGCTGTAGTGCGACTGCTGAAAGCCGAGCGCCCACTGCGGCGTGAGCGGGGCCTTGCCGGTGAGCGCGGCATACTGCTGCACCACTTCCTTCGGCGTCGGCCCGGCCATCACGTAGCGATCGACCGGCCCGCCTTCCGCCGTGATTGACAGCACGTCGCGCTCGGCCTTGCCGAAGTCGAAATTGGTGCGCCAGGTATTGTCGAGAAACCAGCCGAACGCGGTGCCGTTTTCGCGCGCGCCGAGCACAAAGGGAATTGCCTTGTAGAGCGGATCGGCCGCCACCCCGAACCCGAAGGCATCGGTGTTCCAGAGCGTGAAGGATTTTTCGCGCCGGTCGAGCCCCCCCCGACTTGTCCCCCAGGGCGAAGTAATGGGCGTCTTCCGGCATCTGCAGCCGCAGCCGAAAGCCTTTGCGCACAAAGATCAGGCTGTCCTCGGCCGCATCGGCCACTACCTCATTCCCCTGGGCATCGAGCACCCGCATTGCCAGCGAGGGGCGCTCGATCACCAGCCGCAAGCGGCCCGTCGAAATATCGACCCGGGTCGGGGTCTCGCGCACCGTCAACGGCACGCTGGTCTGACGCACCTCGGCGGATACCGCCCAGGACGCATCCTCCGGCAGGCGGTCCTGACCACTGCGAATGCGCAGGATGTCCGGCCGAACGGCCGACACCTCGACCTGCAGGCGCCCTTCTTGCAGCACGTAGCGCTGGGCGACAGACCCGCCACCCCCCGGCGGCAGGTCGCCGGCGGACGCGGCCAGGGTAGCCGGGGCTGCCAACGCGGCACCCAGGCCGATCACCAGCCTGAAACCGGGCAATGACAGAAGTAGGTGCATTACAGGAACCCGCATCTCGAAAGACCTCCTTTCCGGAATATTGTTGTTGTCGCAATGGCCTGCCATCAGCAGCGATGTAAGGGTAGCCTTCGCCGCACGTTACCGCCAAGGTAGTTTTACAACACCGACACCGGAACATTGATGGATCCGTCCTGCGAAGGGCACTCGTTAGGGCTTGGTATATTGCGCGTCACAACTGCCAAACGCGTTCGCCATCTGCTGCTACAGTTTGAAACGAGTTCCACACCGAAAAGTACAAGTCAGGGTACAAGTTCCTGGTCACGGCCTGGAGTATCGAGGCCAGCGGTGGACCGAAGTGCTACCCGGGCCGCGACATGTTCGAATCGCACAAGCATCTGGGACTGACGAATTACGAGTTCGACGTGACCGCCCACGAAATCCGCAACACGCTCTACCAGCTAGGCGTGCCGCAGAAAGAGGTCGGCGAGTTCATGGACATCATCGAGAGCTATCGCAGCAAGGTGGTAGCGCCGGCCTGATCTGGCGGGGCGCCTGGCCAGCGACTGGGCGCCCCTTGGAACGGGGGCGCGAAGGCTGTACGCCGTCACAAGGCCGGGAAGCATACGTCCCGGGAATCCGAGGGTTCGCCCCAGGGCAACAGGGCTTCGCCCCAGGCGGCGACGGCCAGCAGGGTGGCATCCCTCCCCCACGGACTCGCCAGCTGGATGCCCAATGGCAAGCCGGCAGCCGAGCGGGTGACCGGCAAAGTGATCGCTGGTGCCCCCAGCACCGAGAACGGGGTACACAACACGGCATCTCCGGTGGCATCCAGTCCGGGTGGCGGCCCTGCCAGGGTCGGTGCCGTCAGCACCACGTCGAAGGGAGCCATGCACGCTGCAAACGCATCGATCAGCCGTCGTTGCATGTCGCGCGCCTGTACGTAAGCAGGCCCGGAGGTCGCCCGCCCGAGCCGGACCCAATCGCGCATGGCCGGCCCGATCACCGGTGGCTCTGCGTCATGCAAAACTCCGTGGTTGGCGGCCGCCTCGACCGAGCACAGCACGTCGGCCACGGCCCAGATCTGCTCAAACATCGGCGGCAGGACCAGTTCGCTGACCAGGGCACCCTGGGATTCGAACCGCGTTGCCGCCAACTGCACGGCAGCCTGCTGTTCCGCCGACACCTGTGGCCACACCGAGGTGCGCAGCAGCGCGATGCGCGCGCGGCGCGGGGCATCGGCAACTGGCCGGCTGGCCTGACCACCACCGGCAGCCAGCACGGAAACCAGGAAGGCTGCATCCACGACCGAGCGGGTGAGCACGCCAACATGATCCAGGCTGCCGGCCAGGGCATGCACCCCCACTCGCGACAGGGTGCCGAAACTGGGTTTATAGCCCACGATGCCGCAGAACGCCGCCGGTCGGATCACCGAACCAAAGGTCTGGGTGCCGAGTGCTGCTGGCACGCAACCGGCCGCCACAGCAGCAGCCGAACCGCTGGAAGACCCGCCGGGCGTATGGTTCAGATTCCACGGATTGCGGGTGGCACCCGCATTGCGCCAGGCAAGTTCGGTGGTCACCGACTTGCCGAACATCAGGCCGCCGGCCCGCTCCAGCGCGACAACCACATTGGCGGACTGTGGCGGCACATGGCCGGCGAACGCGCGCGAGCCCATCTCTGTCGGCACGCCCCGGGTGGCGATGATGTCCTTCACGGCGACCGGCAGGCCCGCCAGGGGCGCCCCCTCCGGCACAGCTCGCAGGGCTGCGCGAACCGTGGACGGATCAAAATGCGCAAACGCCGCGATCTTTGGCTCGACGGCAAGCGTGCGCCCGATGCAGCTTTCCAGATAGTCGGACGCGTGGAAGCTGCCGGCGGCAAATCCGCGCAGGGCGTCAAGCAGGCCGTGCTGATAGAGGTTCATGTCGCGATTCCATAAACTATAGGGGCCGGCTGAAGATCTCCTGCCGCAACTCCTTCCGACCTGACGGACTGAGCGGGTGCGTGGCGCATGCCAGGTTGGCCAGACTTGTCTTCGCGACAGCCGGCGTCCGCGCCGTTCAGCCCCGCCCCTCGCTGGCATTCTGAAACCACTGCTCGATGGTGAGGGTGCCGCCGGCCTGTTCTGCCCGGCCGATGTCCTTGGCCGGTAGAGCGTCCTGCGGAAGGCTAGTTATCTTGGTGGCAGTGCGACCTGGTGTCACGCTGGCGCCAAGTTGGCAGGATACCAATAGGCTCGGAAAGCCATCGTGCAAAGGGGTCGGGGCCGTCAGGCCCGGGGTAGCGATCTGGTAGTCGATGCGGCAAAAAACCTTCATTCATCGACATACCCAACCTCACTCTGGGCGCGGACTGCGAGTACGAATACGGTATCAATGGGCTCGATGTATTCGTACAAGGCCACATAGCCGTGGGAGCGACGACCGATCACAAGTTCGCGACGTCCCCACTTGGCAAGGCGACCAATCAGGGGATTGTGCTGCAGGACATCGATTGCCTGAATGATTTCGAGGATCCGATCTGCGCGATCCGCCACATCAAATTTGTAAAGATGGTCGATGATCCGGTCAATGTCCTCTTGAGTCTCAGGTGCCAGTTCGATCCGCGTTACGGTCAACGGTCGGGCGCCCGTGACTCGGGGGGCGTCGTCGCCGTCCCCAAGGCTCGTTGCTCCAGGTAATGCCGCATGTCGGACCACGCGATCGTCTTGCCGCCGGCTATGATTGCGGCCAGACGCTGGTCCGCCAACTGGTGGAACGCAGTCTGGCGCTCGTGCTGACTGGCCTTGTCTTCAATGGCCTGAAGGATGAAGCCATGAGGCGTCGTGCCGGCCTGCTCGGCCGCCGCCGCAACTCGGCTCTTGAGTTCAAGAGTCAAACGGATGGTGGTCGTTGTCACTGCACTCTCCTGGCACGAGCCCAAGAGTAGCACAAACGTGCTACCGGACGACATCGAACCGGAAAGGTCTGCCAGCGGCCGGGCGGAACGGCCCTGTCCCATGCCCGCTACTTTCTTGAAGGAAAATCGACTCTTGATCAGCCACCCGTCGTCCGTCATCCAGGCACAGCTCGACGCCTACAATGCCAAGGACCTGGAGGCGCTACTCGACACCTATGCAGCCGATGCCGAGCAGTTCGCGCTCCACGGACCACTGCTTGCGCCGGGCCGCGAACAGAAGCTGCTCCATGCAGCCCCTTGAAAGTCCTGAATGCAGGGCATCCTTGGGCAATCCATCAGATCCGCCCAAGCCTTCAGCCGGAGAAGGAATAATCCACCGTCAGCGGCGCATGGTCTGAGAAGCGCTGGTCCTTGTAGACGCTGCCGCATTGCGCCGTCGCCGCCAGGCCCGGGGTAGCGATCTGGTAGTCGATGCGCCACCCGACATTGTTGGCCCAGGCCTGACCGCGGTTTGACCACCAGGTGTAGGCCTCGCCTTCCTGCTCGGGATACAGGCGACGGTAGACATCCACCCAGCCCCGCGGCCCGAACAGGTCAGTGAGCCACGCCCGCTCTTCGGGCAGGAAGCCGGAATTCTTCAGGTTGCCCTTCCAGTTTTTCAGATCCCGTTCGGTGTGCGCGATGTTGATGTCGCCGCACAGCACCACCTCGCGCCCGCTGGCGGCGAGCTGGTCGAGATGGGGCAGGAAGGCGGCGAGAAAGCGGAATTTGGCCTGCTGGCGCTCCTCCGAACTGGAGCCTGAAGGGAAGTAGGCCGAAATCACGGAAAACCCGGGATAGACCAGCTCGGTGTAACGGCCCTCGGCATCGAATTCCGGCACACCAAAGCCGGTGATCACCTGTTGCGGCGCCTGTTGCGCATAGACGCCAGTGCCGCTATAACCCTTTTTCTCGGCAAAGTGGAAATACCCGGTCAGGCCGTGCGCCTGCTGCATGGCGACGCTCAGATCGGCCGCCTGCGCCTTGACTTCCTGCACGCAGACGAAGTCCGCCTGCTGCCCGGCGAGCCAGTCAAAAAAGCCTTTGGTGGCGGCCGAACGGATGCCATTCAGATTGGCGGAAAGGATGCGCATGCCTGTGTGGTCTCCTGAAATCCCGCGTGAGCATACACGCAGCCCGGGCGTGAACCGCTAAACTCCTGCTCATGGATAATTTTCGCGCCCGCTTTCTCGCCTTCGCCATCGAGCGTCAGGTGATCCGTTTCGGTCAGTTCACCACCAAGGCTGGCCGGCCCTCTCCCTACTTTTTCAACGCCGGGCTGTTTGCCGACGGCGAGTCCTTGCTTGCCCTGTGCGGTTTCTATGCCGACGCCGTGCAGGCCTCGGGTGTCACCTTTGACGTGATCTTCGGGCCGGCCTACAAAGGCATCGTGCTGGCGGCCGGGCTTGCCATGGCACTGGCCGAGCGCGGTCACAACAGCCCGTTCTGCTACAACCGCAAGGAAGCCAAGGACCATGGCGAGGGCGGCACCCTGGTGGGGGCGCCGCTGGCCGGCCGGGTGCTGGTGATTGACGATGTGATCTCGGCCGGTACCTCGGTGCGCGAATCGGTGGCGCTGATGCGCACGGCCGGCGCCACGCCGCACGCGGTGGTCACCGCTCTGGACCGGATGGAGCGCGGCACCGGGGAGCTATCGGCCGTGCAGGAAGTGCGCCGCGATTACGGCATGCAGGTGTTCAGCATCGCCACCCTGGACGACCTGCTCACGTACCTGGAAGATCAGCCGAGCCTGCGCCAGCACGTCGAGCCGATCCGCGCCTACAAGGCGACCTACGGCGTGACCGACGGCCGCTGAGCCGCGCCCGGTCAACCCGCCAGCAGCGTCTTCAGCAGCTCGTTGAGCTGCGCCGGATTGGCCTTGCCGCCAGTGACTTTCATCGCCTTGCCGACGAAGAAGCCGAACACCTTCTCCTTGCCACCGCGGTACTCGGCCACCTGGGCCGGGTTCTCGGCCAGCAACTGCTCAAGTACCGCCTGCAGGGCGCCGCTGTCGGAGATCTGGCGCAACCCACGGGCATCGATGATCGCGTCGACATCGCCGCCCTCGGTCCACAGGATCTCGAACAGCTCCTTGGCAATCTTGCCCGAGACGGTGCCGTCGGCCAGCCGCTGCAGCAGCGTGCCGAGCTGGGCCGGGCTCACCAGGCTGTGGGTGACTTCCAGGTCGGCCCGGTTGAGCGCGGCGGCCAGTTCGCCGTTCACCCAGTTGGCGCAGAGCTTGGCGTCCACGCCCGCAGCCGCGGCACGGACGGCCTCGAAATAGTCGCCGGCCTCACGGCTCGCCGTGAGCAGGGCCGCATCGTACTGGCCAAGTCCCAGCGTGTCCTGATAGCGCGTGCGCCGGGCCTCCGGCAGCTCGGGCAAGTTGCCGCGCACGCGGTCAATCCAGCTGTCGTCGATGCACAGGGGCGGCAGGTCGGGATCGGGGAAATAGCGATAATCCATCGCATCTTCCTTCGAACGCATCGACCGGGTCTCGTCGCGATCCGGATCGTAGAGGCGGGTCTGCTGCACCACCGTGCCACCGTCTTCAATTAGCTCGATCTGGCGCTTCACTTCGCACTCGATGGCGCGCTCGATGAAGCGGAAGGAGTTGAGATTCTTGATCTCGCAGCGCGTGCCGTACGCGGCTTGCCCGAGTGGCCGCACCGAGACGTTCACGTCGCAGCGGAACGACCCTTCCTGCATATTGCCGTCGCAGATCTCGATCCAGCGTACCAGGGCATGCAGGGCGCGCGCATAGGCGACCGCTTCCTCCGCCGAACGCATGTCCGGTTCGGTGACGATCTCCAGCAGCGGCGTGCCCGCCCGGTTCAGGTCAACGCCCGACAGCCCGACAAAGTCTTCGTGCAGCGACTTGCCGGCGTCTTCCTCGAGATGGGCCCGGGTCAGGCGCACGCGTTTTTCGCCCTGGCTGGTCTGGATGGTCAGCCCGCCGCCCACCACCACCGGCAGCTCGAACTGGCTGATCTGGTAGCCCTTCGGCAGGTCCGGATAGAAGTAATTCTTGCGGGCAAACACCGACCGCGGCGCGATGTGCGCACCCACCGCGAGCCCGAAACGGATCGCCCGCTCTACCGCGCCGCGGTTGATCACCGGCAGCACCCCTGGCAAACCCAGGTCAACCGCACACGCCTGCGTGTTCGGCTCGGCGCCAAAGGCGGTTGCGGCCCCGGAAAAGATTTTCGACTGCGTCGAGAGCTGTGCGTGCGTCTCGAGGCCAATCACCACTTCCCAGGTTGTCATGCTGCAGCTCCCGAAAACGCCGGTGGACGGCGCTGATGCCAGTCCGTCGCGCGCTGGTAGGCGTGCGCCACCTGCAGCAGGCGCCCTTCCTGCCACCACGGTGCCACCAATTGCAGGCCAACCGGCAGACCCTGATCGAAACCGGCCGGCACGCTCATGGCCGGCAGACCAGCCAGGTTCACCGGAATGGTGTAGATGTCGGCAAGATACATGGCGGTCGGATCGCTGCTGTTGCTGCCCAGGGCGAAGGCACTCCCGGGCGTGACGGGGCCGGCGATCAGGTCACAGCCGGCAAATGCCCGGGCGAAGTCGTCGGCAATCAGCCGACGCACTTTCTGGGCCTGCAGGTAATACGCATCGTAATAGCCATGCGACAGCACATAGCTGCCGATCAGGATGCGCCGCTTCACTTCCGCGCCAAAGCCCTCCCCGCGGGAACGCTCGTAGAGTTCGTTCAGGTCGTGATACTCGGCGGCACGGTGGCCGAAGCGCACGCCATCGAAGCGCGACAGGTTGCTGCTGGCCTCGGCGGGCGCGATCACATAGTACGCCGGGATGGCCTGGGCAGAGGCCGGCAGGGTGACCGCCACCAGTTCACACCCCAACGCCTGCAACTGGTCCAGCGCCGTCTGCACGGCTGCCCCGACGCCGGCGCCGAGGCCGGTGCCAAACCATTCCTTCGGCACACCGACGCGCAAGCCACGCACGTCCTGGCCGAGACTGGCCGAGAAGGCTCCGTCCTGCCGCAATACCGACGTCGAATCGCGCGTGTCGTGGCCGGCCATCACATCCAGCAGCAGGGCCAGATCGTCGGCCGACCGGGCAAAGGCACCGCCCTGGTCAAGACTGGAAGCAAACGCGATCATGCCGAAACGCGACACCCGGCCATAGGTCGGCTTGATGCCGCTCACCCCGCACCAGGCGGCCGGCTGGCGGATCGAACCGCCGGTATCAGTGCCGGTGGCCGCCGGCGCCAGACCCGCAGCCACCGCTGCCGCCGAACCGCCGGAACTGCCGCCAGGAACCCGCTGCAGGTCCCAAGGATTGCGAACGGCACCAAAGAACGAATGCTCGTTGGTCGACCCCATCGCGAACTCGTCCATGTTGGCGCGTCCGAGCGACACCGTGCCAGCCGCCTTGAACCGGCTGATCACGCCGGCATCGTAGGGCGCCACGAAGTTTTCCAGCATGCGCGAGCCGCAGGTGGTGCGCCAGCCTTCGGCACAGAAGATGTCCTTGTGCAGCACCGGAATGCCGGCCAGGGCCCCGATCAGGCCCCCTGGCAGGGCGCCCTGCCCGCCGGGACCGGCGGCCGTGGTGGCCGCAGCGCGGGCAGCGGCTTTGGCGTCTTCGCTGCCGCCCAGCAGGGCATCGGCGGCCGCTGCCTCCTGCAGGGACCGCTCCCGGTCCAGGGTGATGCAGCTGTTCAGTGTCGGTTGGGCCGCTTCCAGGCGCTGCAAGAAGGCGCCGGCCAGATCCACCGCCGAGATTTCCCGCTGGGCGAGTGCCTGGGTGAGCGATCGCAGGCCACGATCAGGGAGTGCCAGGGCTTTGTCCTGGGCCGGCGTCGGGGCGCTCATTCGATCACCCGGGGCACCAGGTACAGGCCTCGTTCCACCTGCGGTGCCACCGCCTGGAATGCCTCACGGTGGTCCTGCTCACTCACCAAGTCGGCGCGCAGGGGGGCCTGGTCCGATCCGGGGTGGGCCAGCGGCAGCACGTCGCGGGTATCGATGGCCTGCAGCTGGGCGGCCAGATCGAGGATGCGCGACAGGTCCTCCTGCAGGCGCGGGAGTTCGTCGGCGGTCAGCGCCAGACGGGAGAGGCGCGCAACGCGCCGGACGTCATCCTCGGAAAGACTCATGGGTGGCCTGCGTCCCCTTCATGGAATTGCGTAAAAGCGTTATTATCGCAAGTTATCCTCATAATTCAACGGCGGTCTTCGCGGCCTGCCGTCACACCCTACATGTTCGGTTTCCTGCGCGGCTATTTTTCCAACGATCTGGCGATCGATCTCGGCACCGCCAACACGCTGATCTACGTGCGCGGAAAGGGCATCGTGCTTGACGAACCCTCGGTGGTGGCGATCCGCCAGGATGGCGGACCGAGCGGCAAAAAAAGCATCCAAGCCGTCGGACTGGCCGCCAAGCAGATGCTGGGTCGCACCCCCGGCAACATCTCGGCCATCCGGCCGATGAAGGATGGCGTGATTGCCGACTTCACCATCACCGAACAGATGCTGAAGTATTTCATCAAGAAGATCCACGACTCGCGCATGCTCTCGCCCAGCCCGCGCATCATCATCTGCGTCCCCTGTGGCTCGACCCAGGTCGAACGGCGGGCGATCAAGGAATCGGCGCTCGGCGCCGGCGCCCGCCAGGTGTTCCTGATCGAAGAGCCGATGGCCGCCGCGATCGGTGCCGAGCTGCCGGTGGCCGAACCCACCGGCTCGATGGTGGTCGATGTGGGTGGTGGCACCACCGAGGTGGGCGTGATCTCGCTGGGCGGCATCGTGTATGCCAGTTCGGTGCGCGTTGGTGGCGACAAGTTCGATGAGGCCGTGATCAACTACATCCGCCGCAATTACGGCATGCTGATTGGCGAATCAACCGCCGAGCAGATCAAGAAAAACATCGGGTCGGCCTTTCCCGGCTCGGAAGTGCGCGAAATGGAGGTCAAGGGCCGCAACCTGGCCGAAGGCATTCCGCGCACCTTCACGATTTCCAGCAATGAAATCCTCGAGGCCCTGACCGACCCGCTGAACAGCATCGTCGGTGCGGTGAAGGCAGCCCTCGAGCAAACCCCGCCGGAACTCGGTGCCGACATCGCCGAGAAGGGTATGGTGCTGACTGGCGGTGGCGCGCTGCTGCGCGATCTCGATCGCCTGCTGATGGAGGAAACCGGCCTGCCTGTGATCGTGGCGGAAGATCCGCTGACGTGTGTGGTGCGTGGTTCTGGTCGGGCCCTGGAAGAGATGGACCGACTGGGTACGGTTTTCTCGAGCGACTGACGACACCGATGATCCTGCGGGGCGGCATCCACCGTTTGTGCTGTTGGCGGCGGGGCAGCCGTTACCCCGCCAGGAGACCGTTGTCCGCATGAGCAGCGCTCCCGAGTTTTTTTCGCGTGGCCCCTCGCCGCTGGTGCGGCTGATTTTCTTCTGCGCCGTTTCGGTGGCCTTCATGGTGGTGGATGCCCGTTATCACGGGGCACGCCTGGTGCGCAGCGCCCTGACCACCCTCGTGTATCCCTTGCAGCAGGTCGCCATCCTGCCGCTGCGGCTGGCCGATGCCGCCGGCGACTATTTCACCACGCAGCACCGCCTGCAGGCCGACAACGATGACCTGCGCCGCCACGCTGTCGAGCTTGCTGCCAAGGCCAACCGCGCCGTGAGCCTGGAGCAGGAACTGGCCGAATTGC
>CAIPBT010000220.1 GCA_903863375.1 uncultured Ferrovum sp. | reverse complement strand
GGCGAGGACCACGGCCTTCAGCCCCTGCAGCCGGTGGATTTCTGCCTGACTTGAGCGATGGCCGGGTTTTCATGCAGGCCGATCTGCGCGACACTAGGAAACGTATTTCTAGGATGGCCGCACCATGTTGCTGATGCTCGACAACTACGATTCGTTTACCTACAACCTCGTGCAGTATTTCTCCGAACTCGGCGAAGATGTGCACGTGGTGCGTAATGACGAGATCACGGTCGAAGGCGTGCTGGCCCTGCAGCCGGAGCGCATTGTCGTGTCACCGGGCCCGTGCACACCGCGCGAAGCCGGCATTTCCGTTGCCCTGATCCTGGCAGCTGCCGAGCGGGCCCTGCCGCTTCTAGGAGTTTGTCTTGGACACCAGAGCATCGGAGCCGCGTTTGGCGGTGAGATCATTCATGCCAAACAGGTGATGCACGGCAAAACATCCCCGGTCGTTCACCACGACACGGGTGTCTTTCAGGGGTTGCCCAACCCCTTCCGGGCCACCCGCTATCACTCTCTGGCCATCCGGGCCGAATCGCTGCCGGCTTGCCTGGAAGTGACCGCCTGGACAGAAGACGGCGAGATCATGGGCGTGCGGCATCGCAGCCTGCCGATGGAAGGCGTGCAGTTTCACCCGGAATCGATCCTGACGGAACACGGCCATCGCCTGCTGGCCAATTTCCTGGATCCCAGTGGTGTGCAGGCCCGGTCACTGCCGGAATTGCTGATTGCCTGATTCTCGCAGCAGGGCCTGCCAGATTCCTTGATGCAGGTGCTGCTGCGGGTTCAGGCACCAATCAGGGCAACCGGCCCGACGGCGCGACGGAGGACGTGTCGGCCTCGCCATCCTCGGTCGGATTGGTCAGACCGAGGCCGCGTCCAACACCTCGATGGTGTTGCCTGCCGAGTCGTGGATGTACACCGAACGCGTGCCGTCCCGGTGCTGCTTCAGGGGGCCGAACCGGTCTGCATCCGCCCGGACGATGGCCAGATGTGGCGGATGCTGATCGGGCATCACCAGGGCGAGTTTGGTATTGGCAAATCCCAACAACGCCCAGGTGTCGTCCTGATACTCCACCGTGCAATCCATGTTCGCGCGATACCAAGCAACACTGGCTGCCACATCCTGGGTCGGGATCGCGATGTGATGCAAGGTATCCATCGGGGGCTCAGTTGGCTTTGATGAATTTTTCAACCTGGCCGACCACGTCGGGATTGGCCGGGTTGGTGCTGGCAGCGAAGCTTTTGATCTGCTTGCCGCTGCGGTCGATCAGGTACTTGTGGAAGTTCCACTCCGGCCAGTCGCCCGTCGCTGCCGCCAGCTCAGGAATTACCGGGTTGTCGCCGTGCTGCACCACGCTGCTTTTGGAGAACATGGGAAACCGCACCTTGTAGGTACGTTCGCAGAAGTCGGCCACCTCCTTGTTGCTGCCAGGCTCCTGTCCACCGAAATCATTGGCGGGGAAACCGAGGACAACGAATCCCTGATCCTTGTATTTCTCGTACAGCGACTCCAGCGCCTTGTACTGGGGCGTGTTGCCGCAGTAGCTTGCCGTATTCACCACCATGACCACCTTGCCGCTGTACTCGCAGAGGTCAGCTGGTTGACCCTGCAACGTGGTCAGCTTGTGATTCAAGGGGCCGGTACAGGCCGCTGAGGCAGCCACTGGCAACAAGGCGGTGGCGGTCAACAGCAACAGGGACATCATGCGCATCATGGCAGAACCTCCTGGCCCCGCCTGTGCGGAGCCTGTTAGCGGGTGATGGGGGTACGTGCTTCGGTGGCGCCCGCCCGGGCAACCATCGATGATCCCGGCAGGTCTGCCATTGCGTAGCCGACGGCATCGCGGTGCAGGTCAGCGTAGCGCGCGAACAGACCATCCATCGCCGGATCCGTCATCGAGACAGCCGCTTCGGCACGGGGTTCCCGGTCGGCGCGATCGACGACGTCGCCCGTGTGACCAGCACGCAGACAATCCGCATGGGCTGCGCCCGCAGCCACAGACATCGCCCACAGCGACCCCATCATGATTTGCTTTACAGATATCGTTGTCATTCTGATTCACTCCTATACGGTCTTTGACCGGTTTCAGGGAGAGGCGACATTTCCGACCCTGCACTACTTGATGCTACTGACGCTCCAGGTTCACGTACTTCAGTGTGATGACGCAAACCGCGATGACCTGCGTCCTTCTGCATCCGCCATCCCAGGCGGCGCATCGCTTCACGCGCTCAGCATCGCTGGTTACTGAAGTAATCACAAATCCTTACGGAACTTTTACCCCGTCACTGTCTGTCCTAGACGAAGCAAAATAGTCGTGCCAGACTATGCTTTGAAAACCCGATTGTCAACTGGGGTACTAGACAAATGAAAGCTCGTGAAGAAGCTGGGGCAGCGGTTCCCATCAGCGCAGTCGAACGGGAAACCGGACTGTCCAAAGACACGCTGCGGATGTGGGAGCGCCGCTACGGTTTTCCAACTCCCGTCCGGGACCAGTTTGGCGACCGTCTGTACCCGCAGCAGCAGGTCGAGAAGCTGCGCCTGATCCGGCGATTGATGGACCAAGGCTTCCGCCCCGGTCGCATCATTGGCGAAAACTACCACGCCCTGCTTGAACTGCTGAACGGCACGCCCGTGGTTGAAGAGTTCAATCACGATACATTCGTGGCCGACCTCCTGCGCATGATCAGCGAGCATCGGGTGCCAGAACTGCGCGCCGCGCTGCAAAGCCGGGTGCAGAACATGGGCTTACGCCACTTCATCGTCGACCTCGCTGCACCACTAATCCGCGCCGTCGGGGAAGCCTGGTTCCGCGGGGAGCTGGCCATTTTCGAAGAGCACCTCTTCACCGAGGTGATGCAGAACCTGCTGCGCAAATGGATAGGCGAGGCGCGCAACACCGAGTTGCGTGCCCCGCGCATCCTGCTCACCACCTTCCCGAACGAAATGCACCAGCTGGGCCTGCTGATGGCCGAAGCCCTGATGACGATGGATGGTGCCGAATGTGTTTCCTTCGGCATCCAGCTGCCGATCGCGGACATCACCAAGGCTGCCTCAGCGCACCGTGTTGACATTGTCGCGCTGTCGTTCAGCCAGAATTATCCGCGCACCCGGTCGAATGACGGCCTGATCGAGTTGCGTCGGGCCTTGCCGCCCGGCATCGACATCTGGGCCGGCGGTGCCGGTGTGAGCCGCATCAAACGGGTGCCAGACCGGGTGGCCGTGATCCGCGAAATGACCGACGTCGGCGTGGAAATCGCCCGCTGGCGCCAGAAGGCTGATCACTCCCACTCGCACTGAGCGGTCGACCTGAGCGGTCTGCGACCGCTGGCAACCTCTTCGTGTCCCGACGGGGCCCTACCAGCCGGCGGGACTTCGGCCTTGGCGCCCCTGTCGCCGATGCCGACCCGGGGCGTGGCATAATTCGGCAGTGCGGGACTTCCGCGCCCCCTTGGCAACCATGCAGCTCTTCTCCTTCGGTCTCAACCATCACAGCGCCCCGGTGCAGATTCGGGAACGCATTGCCTTTCCGGAAGAAACACTGCCGGTGGCCCTGCGTGAGCTCGCGGATGAAGGCGGTGCCGAAGAAGCCGCGATCGTATCCACCTGCAACCGCACCGAAATCTATTGCCGTACCGAAGATCCGCAGCGCGTGATCGATTGGCTGGCCCGGTTTCATGGCATTTCGCCCGATGAACTGAACCAGCACCTGTTCCGGCTGGAGGATGACGCGGCGGCAGCTCATGCCTTTCGGGTTGCCGCCGGTCTCGATTCGATGGTGCTCGGAGAAGCCCAGATCTTGGGCCAGGTGAAACAGGCCGTCCGCGTGGCCGGCGAAACCGGCACGCTGGGCTGGCTGCTCAACAAGCTGTTCCAGCAGACCTTCGCCGTGGCGAAGGATGTGCGCACCCGCACCGGCATCGGGGCACAGTCTGTATCCCTGGCCGCTGCCGCCATCCGCCTGTCCACGCGCGTGCTGGGCGACATAGCCGGACAAAGGGTGCTGCTGGTGGGCGCAGGCGAAATGATGGAACTTGTCGCCACGCATGTCGCTGCGCACCGCCCCCAGAGCCTGACCATTGCCAATCGCACGCTCGAGCGCGCCCGCCGGCTGGCGGATCAGCACGGCGGCTCGGCCTGCACCCTGGCCGAGTTGTCTGGCGAAATTGCCCGGTTCGACATCGTCATCTCCAGCACAGGCGCCCCACTGCCGATCATCGGCAAAGGCATGGTGGAGCGCGCCATGCGGGCGCGGCGGCATCGCCCGGTAGTGATGATCGACCTGGCGGTGCCGCGGGACATTGAAGCCGAGGTGGCGCGGATCGAAAACGTGTTCCTCTACACAGTGGATGATCTTGGCAAGCTGATCCGTGAAGGCCTGGAAGCACGCCAGACTGCCGCCAGCGAGGCCGAAGGCATCATCCATGAACAGGTCAGCCAGTTCATGCAATGGCTGCGCAACCGCGAGCTGGTGCCGGTGATCCGCCAGTTGCGGGGCCATGCCGACAGCTACCGGCGCGCCGAACTGGAACGTGCCCAGCGCCTGCTGGCGCGCGGGGAAGACCCGCAGGCGGTGCTGGAGGCGCTGTCGCAGGGCCTGATGAACAAGTTCCTGCACCACCCGACGCAACTGCTGCAGCAGGCTCCCCCCGAAGAGCAGGGTCTGCTGGTGCAGTGGCTGCCGCGCCTGTTTCCGGTTTCCGGAGAAGAATGAAGGATTCGTTACGCCGGCGCCTGACCGGGCTGGACGAGCGACTGGATGAACTGGACCGCCGGCTTGCCAGTTCCGATGTGCTCGCCGACATGGACCTGTTCCGGCGGCTCAGCCGCGAACACGCGGAATTGCTGCCCACCGTTCGCCTGTTCCGTGAATTCCGACAGGTTGAAGGTGATCACACCGCGTGCACGGCGCTGCTGGATGACCCTGAGTTGCGCGACCTGGCGGCGCAGGAACTCCAGTCGGGTGAGGTTCGGCTGGCCGACCTCGAGGCAGCGCTCCAGCGCAGCCTTCTGCCACGCGATCCCGATGATGACCTAAACCTGTTCTTCGAAATCCGCGCTGGCACCGGTGGTGACGAGTCGGCCCTGTTTGCCGGCGACCTCTACCGGATGTACACCCGGCACGCCGAGCGTCAGGGCTGGCAGGTGGAACTGATGTCGCACAGCGACGGCGAGGTGGGCGGGTTCAAGGAAGTGATCTTCCGCGTGATCGGCAACGGTGCCTACGCCCGGCTCAAGTTTGAGTCGGGAACCCACCGGGTGCAGCGGGTGCCGGCAACCGAAGCGCAAGGGCGTATCCACACCTCGGCGTGCACGGTGGCTGTGCTGCCAGAACCGGAAGCCACTGCCGAAATCCAGATCCACCCGGCCGACCTGCGCATCGACACGTTCCGGGCGAGCGGTGCCGGCGGGCAGCACATCAACAAGACCGACTCGGCCGTGCGGGTGACGCACCTACCCAGCGGCCTGGTGGTGGAATGCCAGGATGGTCGCTCCCAACACAAGAACAAGGCCCAAGCCCTGGCAGTGTTGGCGGCCCGTTTGCGCGACCGCCAGCGCCGGGAAGCCCACGACCGCGAGGCCGCCGCCCGGCGCGTGCTGGTGGGCAGCGGGGACCGCTCGGAACGCATCCGTACCTACAATTTTCCGCAGGGACGACTGACCGATCACCGCATCAACCTGACCCTCTACAAGTTGGACACGATCCTGGACGGCGACCTGCAGGAGCTCTCCGATGCGCTGGCCGCCGAGCATCAGGCCGACCTGCTGGCAACACTAGGCGATGACTGAAGCACCGCTTACGGTGAACAGCCTGCTGGCGCAGGCCCAGGATGCCGACCAGCGCAGCGATCTGCGCGTGCTGCTCAGCGCCACGCTGCAGCAATCGTTTGCCTGGCTCTATACCCATGGTGATCATGTGCCCGACGCGGCATTGCTCCAGCGCTTTCATCAGCTGTGGCAGGCGCGTCTCGCGGGTCAGCCGGTGGCCTATTTGCTCGGCCAGCGCGAGTTTCACGGCCTGCCGTTCCTGACCTCGCCCGCCGCCCTGATTCCCAGGTCAGATACCGAAGTGCTGGTGGACGCGCTGCTGGAGCGCCTGTCTGCCACCCAGGCACTGCACGTCCTCGACCTTGGCACCGGCACTGGAGCGATCGGCCTGACCCTGGCGGTACGCCGCCCGGTCTGGCGCATCACCCTGACCGACCGTTCGCCGGCCGCCTTGGCGCTCGCCACCCGCAATGCGCAGGCGCTCGGCGTGGCCGACCGCGTAAGGCTGCTGTCCGGCGACTGGCTGCGCGCCTTGCCAGCGGGGGAACGCTTTGATGCGATCGCCAGCAACCCGCCCTATATCGCTGACGCAGACCCCCATCTGCAACAGGGCGACCTGCGTTTTGAACCAGCCGAGGCGCTGCGTGCCGGCCCGGACGGGCTGGCCGACCTGCAAGCGCTGGCGGCGGGCGCTCCGGCACATCTGCGGCCGGGCGCGTGGCTGGCGCTGGAGCATGGTCATGACCAGGGCCCTGCCGTACGGTCCTTGCTGACGGCCAGTGGTCTGGCTGATGTGCAGACCCTGCGCGACCTGGCCGGACACGAGCGGGTGGGTCTGGGCCGGGCCGCACATTGACCAGGCTGCCTGCGCAGCCTATCCTTTAGAGTTAACGTAATCGAAACTAGGGGAAGCCATGGATATCCGTCAGACCATCCAGGATCAGATCACGAAACACGCCGTGGTGCTGTACATGAAGGGAAGCCCGGATTTCCCGCAGTGTGGTTTTTCGGCCAATGCCGTGCGCCTGCTGCGCGCGAGCGGAGTCGACCAGATTTTCGCGGTGGATGTGCTGCAAGACCCCGCCATCCGTCAGGGCATCAAGGAATTCTCCAACTGGCCGACCGTACCCCAGCTCTACGTCAACGGCGAATTTGTCGGCGGCTCGGACATCATGACCGAGATGTACCAGAGTGGTGAACTCGCCGCGCTGATCAAGCCGGGCGCCTGACCGGCGCGCCGTCCGATGGCAGCCGCGGGCCACGTGCGGCCCCGATGACCGTGCTGAACCTGACGCCACACCTGACCAGTATCCCTGCCAGCCGGCCGGCCCCCAGGGTCTGGACCATACTGGCCTGCATGCTGTTGTTGGGTCTGACGGGGGCGGCGGCTGTGGTTGTGCTGCCGTCAGCCTGTTCGCTGGACGGTGACAACCAGTCATCCGAGGCCCGTCACGCAGCGAATACAACCGCCGCCCTGCGCGATGCCCCACCTTCGCGCTGGGCGCTCGGCCGGACGGCCATCGGTGAAGTGCTGACAACGGCCGACCGGCAACGGGTTGCCGACTGGGCCCATTGGCTGGCCGAGCATCCCACTGCGCGCGCGACGGTGACCGTGATTCCGGCTTGGCCCGCCGCCGCGGCGGGCGCGCCACCGGCGCGACGGCAGCAGGCTGCCGTGCTGCGACTGCTGGCACAGGACGGGATCGATCCGCACCGGGTACGCCTGGCCGCGCCCACTGAAGGCGCCGCCACCGCCTCTCCTGCCTACCTGGAATTTGGAATACTTGTGCCATGAGTCATGATCTCGCCGTATCGATCCTACTGGCCTGCCTGCTCGCCTCTGCCTTGATCGGCTTTGGCCTGGCCTGGGTGCTGCAGGTCTGGCAACCACGCACGCTGCCAGCCCCACAAGGCGGGCCCGAGCGCAATCCGGCCCGCTTCGAGGCCGCCGAACAGCACCTGGGCGCGGCCCTAGAGCAGGAGCGCAGCGCCCGGGTACTGGCCGACGCACGGAACCGCGAACTGAATGCGGAACTGGCTTCCGCCCGGCGCGACAACGCAGAGCAGGAAGCCGCCCTGCGCGAACTGCAGGCCCGGCAGGCCGCAGCGCTTGCCGAACAGTCGGCGCTGTTGCGCCAGGCGCAGGCCGATCAGGCCAGCCTGACCCAGGCCCTGCATCAGGCGCAGGCGGACCACGCTGCGGCACTGCGGCGGGTCGAAGCTGAGCACGCCGAGACGGTGCGCACCCTGCAGGCCGATCATGACCGGGACCTGGAGCAGGTGCGGGATGCCGAGGCTGTCCGCAGCTCGGAGCTGCAGGAAGCCCGCACTGCGCTGACCGAGCAGCGGAAGACGCAGGCGGCCCGTCTGGGAGAACTCGCGGCGCAACAGGCGGCCGTCATCGACGAACTGGAGACCGGCCACGCCAGCCAGATCGCCGAGCTGCAAACGCAGCACGCTGCCCGCACCGCCGAGCTGCAGGCCCAGCACACCGCAAGCATGGCCGACCTGCGACGACAGATCCTGCTGGCGCCACCCGATAATGGGGGGCTGGAACGCGCCGTGACGCAACTGCGGGAACAGCTGGGACAATCCAGCGACCGCGTGCTCGAGCTGGAGCAGGCGCTCAACCGGGTGCAGCTGGAGGCCTTGGCACGACAGCACGAAGCGCAGGAAGTGCTGGCCGTCGCGTTGGAACGGGCCGCCACTGCTGAGGCTGCCGCAGCTGCTGCCTCTTCTGCGTCTACTGCTTCTTCTGCGGCTGCTGCCTCTTCTGAGTCTGCTGCGACTGCCGGACCTGCCGCCCGCGCACAGGGGCTGACCGAACCTGCGGTAACGCCCGACCAACGCCATGGTGATGCCCTGCGCGACGCCGACAGTGCGGAAGAGCGCTCGATCGCGGAACGGCTGGCCCAGCAGCGCCTGCAGGAGCTGGAAACACAGCTGCGGCGAGCGCGGCAGGCCGTGAACGACGGTCGCGCCGAAATTGCGGGGCTGAAAAACCGGGTACTCGACCTCGAAGGGCGGCTGGTGCAGTTGTTCGCCACGGGACAGACCGGGGCGCCTGACGCCTCGGAAGCCAGTCCGGCTGAGACCTCAGTAGCCAGTCCGGCTGAAGCCTCGGCAGCCGGTCCGGCTGGGACCGCGCTGGCCAGTGCGGCTGAGGCTGCCGTATCCGTGCCGGCCGAGGCTGGCCTGCACGCCTGAGCGATGTCCGCCCGGGCGCACGCCCGGAGCCCCGCCCTTGCGGGATGCGCGTTGGCAAAGCCTGCAGTCCGGAGAGTGCCAGCAGGACTTTCCAATCCTTCAGAAATTCGTTGGACGGTCAATGGCGCTGCGCTAGTTCGTGATCTAGCCTGACTGATTAGGCTCCGCGCCTGCCAACCGGCGCGTAAATTTTATCAAAACCCTTAAGATATCCCCCATGACTGCCGAAACGCCCTTTAAGGAACGCGCAGAGATGGCTGGAAGCGCGATCCAGCCTCTTTATCTCAAGGGTGATGTAAAAATGCGTACCTTGCTTGTGGAAGACGACGAACTGCTTGGCGAAGGCGTTGCCGACGGTCTCTCGCAAGCCGGCTTTGTGGTGCAGCACTGCAAGACCGGCGAACTGGCGCGGGCGGCGCTGACCGATGAACCGTTTGCGCTGGTAGTGCTGGACCTCGGCCTGCCGGGCATGTCCGGCCTTGACGTGCTGCGTTGGCTGCGCGGCCAGCAAAATTCGACTCCCGTGCTGATCCTGACCGCGCGCGACACGGTGGCAGACAAGGTTGGCGGCCTTGACCTGGGCGCGGATGATTACCTGATCAAGCCGTTCGAACTGGCAGAACTGGTGGCGCGCGCCCGTGCCCTGGTGCGCCGTTCGGAAGGCAGCAGCTCGCCGCTGTTGGTGCACGGCCGACTGGAACTGGACACGGTGGCCCATCGGGCGCGCTTCGAGGACCGCGACGTGCCGCTGACCGGACGCGAGTTTGCCATCCTGCTCGAATTGCTGCGTAATACTGGCAGGATCCTGTCCCGAGGCGAGCTGGAAGAACGCCTCTACGGTTGGGGTCAGGAAATCGAGAGCAACGCAGTCGAAGTTCACATCCACCACCTGCGCCGGAAATTCTGGCGCGGGCTGATCAGGACGGTACGCGGTGTCGGCTATACCATTCGTCGCGAAGACACCTGACATCAACGCGCCCGCGCGCACGACCCCGACCACGGAGTCGCTGCGCGGTGCCATCATGCGGCGGTCCATGCCGCTGCTGGTGCTGATCTGGGCCATCATGGCCTTGTGGGCCTACCAGGATGCGCTGTCACAGACCAACACGCTGTTCGACGCGGCGATGGTGCAGTCCTCCGAGGTGCTGTTCTCGCTCGCCCATCACGAAATGGACGAGATCAAGCAGGTAGGACCGCACCAGGACGAGTACGCCAAACCGCTGACGTTTCAGGTCTACGACGATCGCGGTCATCTCGCCTTCCATACCCGCTCCGCTCCCCAGCAGCGCCTGTCCAACCTCAGCAACGGCTTCAGCAACACTGAGGTGGAAGGTGAGCAGTGGCGGGTATACGCCTACCATGAGCCGGACGACACCATCACCCTGCTGATCGGCGAGCGCGAGTCGGTACGCCACAGTCTGGCCCTGCGCCTGATGGCGCGCACCATGGCACCCCTTGCGCTGGCGCTGCCGCTGCTGGCATGGGCGATCCGCCGGTCGGTGAAGTCCTCGCTGACCTCGACCGAGCAGGTGGTACTGCACCTGCGCGAACTGGCGGCGTCGCGGCTGGAGCCGGTCGCCACCACTTTGGTCCCGCTGGAAATCCGCCCCCTGGTCGATGCCCTCAATTCGCTGTTCGAGCGCTTGCGATCGTCTTACGAACACGAACGGCGCTTTACGTCGGATGCGGCGCACGAACTCCGCACCCCCCTGGCCGCCCTGAAGGTGAATGCCCAGGTGATGCTGAACGACGACCTGCCGCCAGACCACCGGCATCGGCTGGAACGGGTGGTGACCGCCGCCAACCGCTGCGAGGCCTTGGTCGTGCAGTTGCTGACACTGGCGCGCCTGGAGCACAACAACGTGCAGCATGCGCTGAAACCGGTGCTGCTGCCGGAACTGGCGCAGGGCGTGGTGAGCGAACTGGCAGGCGAACTGCTCGACAAGAACATCGAAATCCACCTGCCTCAGGTGGCACCTGACCTTGCCTGCCAGACCGTGCTGGGCGACCCCGACATGTTGCGCATCCTGCTGCGCAACGTGCTGGACAACGCCCTGCGGTACAGCCCGAACGACGGTGCGGTGACGGTCGACATCGCGCCCCGGGGCCAGCACGGCACCTGCCTGAGCATCACGGACGACGGCCCTGGTATTCCGGCGGAGCTGCGGGAAAGGGCTTTCGACCGGTTTTTCCGCATTGCTGGCAACAAAGCCAGTGGTTCCGGGCTCGGCCTTTCCATCGTGCGCCGTATCGCCAGCCTGCACGGCGCCGTCCTGAGCCTGGGCGAAGGGCCCCATGGCCGCGGCCTGCGGGTGGAGCTGGTATTCCCGGGGAACGAACCCGGCACCACGCACTCTTAAGTATGCTTGACGATTTTCGTTCACGAACGCTGACGTTTTTATCGGTCGATCGGTGGTGTGTTCGTTGCGCTGCCGGGACAGCATCGTTCCGGCAGCCGTCATTCCGCCCTCCCCCCTCCCAGCAGCCTGCCAATGCCCGCCCTGAGCGCCCTTCTCCTCGCTTTCACCCTGTGCTGTATGGCCTTCATCGCGGTGTGGGTCCGACAGCTGCAAACGCGCAATGCAGGCATGGTCGATCCGGTCTGGTCTTGGAGCATGGGAGCGATGGGGGTGTTGTATGCCCTGGTCAGTACCGGCGACGGCACCCTGCGCCTCACCGTCGGCCTGATTGCCGGCCTGTGGGGCCTGCGCCTGGGAACCCATCTGTACCTGCGCAATGCCGGCAAACCCGAAGACAGCCGGTACCGCAAGCTGCGTGAAGACTGGGGTGACCGCGCCGATGTGCGCATGCTGCAGTTCTTCATCTTGCAGGCCTTTTTTGCGCTGCTGCTCTCACTTGGCATGTGGATCACGGCGTGGCAGACCACTCCGGTCAGCACCCTGCAGCTGGTGGCGAGCGTCGTGCTCGCGGTCTGCTCGATTGGTGGCGAGGCGCTGGCGGACTGGCAACTCGAGCGCTTCCGCAGCCAGCCGGAAAACCGTGGCCGGGTGTGCCGGCAAGGCCTGTGGTCGTGGTCGCGCCACCCCAATTATTTTTTCGAGTGTCTGCACTGGCCGTGCTACATCATCCTGGCCTGGGGTACGCCCATGGCCTGGCTGTCATGGATTCCCCCCATCCTCATGCTCTGGCTGTTGCTGAAGGTGTCCGGCATCCCGATGAATGAGGCGCTGACGGCGGCCCGTCGCCCGGAATATGCCGACTACATCCGCACCACCAGTGCGTTCATTCCTTTCCCACCCCGCAAGCGCTGAGGTCTTTTTGTCGAGCACTGCCGTTTCCCCTCCCACTCCGATTCCTGTTTCCCGCTGGTCGCCGATCTCGCTGTGCGAACGGGGTTGGGTTCCTGACCTGCTCGCCCGTGCCGGCATGCGGCGTCTGATGGCCCATCGCCTGCGCGAGGAACGCGCCCATGGCAGCGAAGGCACCAATGCCCGCAGCCGCCGGATGGTGGAATCCCTGCGCGAGAGCCCGATCGCCATCGAGACTCAGGCTGCAAACGCGCAGCATTACGAGGTGCCAGCCGAGTTCTTCCACCGCCACCTGGGGCCCCGGCTGAAATATTCCTGCTGCCTGTACCGGACTGGCCAGGAAACCCTGGCGGAGGCCGAAGAGGCGATGCTCGAGGTGTATGCCGAGCGTGCGCAGCTGCAGGATGGCCAGCGCATCCTCGACCTCGGCTGCGGCTGGGGCTCGCTCTCGCTGTGGCTGGCAGCGCGCTTTCCCGATGCGCAAATTGTCGGCCTGTCGAATTCGCACGGCCAGCGCGCCTTCATTGAAGCGCGCGCGGCCGAACGGGGTCTGCACAATCTCCATATCGTGACCGGCAATGTCGCCGAGTTCACCTTCGGACCAGGCACGCCACCGGCTGGGTTTGACAGGGTGGTCTCGATCGAAATGTTCGAGCACATGAAAAACTACGGTGCCCTGCTGAGCAAGGTGGCCAGCTGGCTGAATCCGCAGGGGCTGCTGTTTGTGCACATCTTTGCGCACCGCACGCTGACCTATCACTTCGAAGACCACGGTGATGATGACTGGATGACGCGGTACTTTTTCTCGGGCGGCACTATGCCGTCCGAGGCCCTGTTGCTGCATTTCCAGGATGACCTGCGAATCCGCGACCAGTGGTGGGTGGGTGGCCGTCACTACGAACGAACGTCCAACCATTGGCTGGAAAGCCTCGATGCCAACCGGGCGGCCTGCCTGCGGGTACTGGAGGAAGGCTATGGCAAGGCCGAGGCGCCTGTTTGGCTGCAACGCTGGCGAATGTTTTACATGGCCGTAGCCGAGCTCTTCGGGTACGACGAAGGTCGTGAATGGGGTGTTGCCCACTATCTGTTCGAAAAACGCTGAGGAAATCCGATGCCGCTCCTGAACACCTGCCGCCGCCTCCTGCCCGCACTGGGCATCCTGCTGGGTCTGCTGGGTACGGCGGCATCGGGGCATGCTGCTGCCAGCCACGAGCAGCACCGCTTTTATGGTTATGCCTTTGACGAGGCCACCGGGCGATATCTCTACACCGAAGTGCACAGCCATCAGTACGACGGTGATCATTGGCTGGGCGGTACGGTGCGCTACTTCGCCCCTGACAACCGCCTGATTGGCGAGAAGACGCTCGATTTCAGCCAGGACCCCTATGTGCCGGTATTTCGCATGCGGCTGCCGCTGGAACGCTACGAGGAAGCGATCACCTCGGTAACCGGTGGCGGCATCGAGATGGAAAAGAGCGTCGAAGGCAAGCGCGAGCACGACCGGATCGACCGCAACGCCGGCATGGTCGCCGATGCCGGCTTCCACAGCTTTGTGGTTGACCATCTCGATGACTTGCAGAAGGGCAAGACGGTGCAGTTTCCATTCGTGGTGGCCGGACGGCTGACCAGTTACCGCTTTCGCCTGGTGAAGGCCGGCGAGGGCACGGTTGACGGACACCCGGTGCTGAAACTGCGGGGCGAAGCAGACTCGCTGCTGCGCCTGGTGGCCCCGGCCCTGTCCCTGACCTACGACCTCACCACACACTACCTGGTGGAATACCGGGGCGTTTCCAACATTCATGATCCGGCTACCGGCAAGGCGTATCCCGCGGTGCGTATCGTGTTCCCAAGTCATCCACCGGCGGGAGCGCCAAGCGTGCTGCCGGCGTTCGAAGGCTGAGCCTGCCTGCGGGCGCGTTGGCGGCTTCCGGGCAACCGCCAGCCGTGACCGGCCCCCTTACCGGGCCAGCAGTGACCGGCAGACGTCCGCGTCGGCAAGCTGATCCAGCCACCAGCGCCGCGCGCGCCCGGCTTGCCCGTTTTCCCGACGCCACGCGTATCCCACATTGGCGGCATTTTCGACGCCCAGCACTTTACGGCTGACCAGGGCTCCCTGCTCCAGCCACGGGCGGGCGAGCGGCTCTGGCAACCAGCCACACCCGATGCCACGCACCAGCGCGTCCACTTTGTAGCGCATCGACGGTACCGTGAAGACGTCCTGGCCGGGCAGCAGGCTGACCGTGGCCGGCGCGAGGTCGCGCGCACTGTCGGCCACGGCCACCGCCCGATGGGCGAGCAGGGATTCGCGCGGCAGTGCCGAGGCACCACTGGCCAGCGCATGATGGGGCGCCA
Source organism: uncultured Ferrovum sp. (assembly GCA_903863375.1). GTDB lineage: Bacteria > Pseudomonadota > Gammaproteobacteria > Burkholderiales > Ferrovaceae > CAIVHB01. The sequence continues at coordinate 562 of CAIPBT010000220.1, read as the reverse complement.
TCGCGAAGAGAAAGGGTACGGTTCCAAGTGCCCGAACCTCGATATCCGTTGCCGGTACGTGTTGATCGACCACCCCGATGGCGAGATCGGCGTTGCCGCTGAGCAGGGCCTCCCAGGTTCCGGTCAGGATTTCCTCGCGTACCGTCAGCCGGGTAGGAGGTTGCAGGGCATAGAACCGCTCGGCCAGGGCGAGCAGGGGTTGGCGGGCGATGATGCCATCGACTGCCACGGTGAATGCCGCTTCCCAGCCGGTCGCCACCCGTTTGACCCGATTGGCCAGGGCGTCCAGATCCCGCAGCAGGCGACGTCCCTCACGCAGCAGTTCCTCACCCGCCGGCGTCAGGCGTGCCTGGCGGCTGCTGCGATCAAACAGCAGCACATCGAGCGCTTCTTCCAGCGCGCGCATGCTGTAAGTGAGCGCTGACGGCACCTTGCCGAGTTCTCGTGCGGCACCGGCAAAACTGCCCGTTCGGGCAATCCGCTCCAGGGTTTCGAGTGCCTCCGGCGTGAGTGGCGAGCGCGGCGTGGTGCGCAGATTGAGGCGTTGACCCATCTTGTGGCG
>CAIPBT010000219.1 GCA_903863375.1 uncultured Ferrovum sp. | reverse complement strand
CGGCATCGAGGTGGCCGATGGCACGCAGCAGGAACGTTGGAACAGTCAGGCGTGTAGCGGGATAAGACATCGAGGGGCTCCTGGTTCATGGAAAGCCCTCCGGGCAGCAGGCAGCGTACTGGTTATGGAACCGCTACCGGCTCGGGGCACAGTGCCCCCGACACCGGCGCCGCTGCGCATCAGTAGTGCGCTTGGCGGCGAGATCAGATTGCAACAGCAGGGCAGGGCTTATTCGAGCACCTGCCGAGGAAAATAAAACGAGACGATCCAGTTCGGGGCATCGACGATTTCGCTGATGCGCAGGTCACCACATACACTGCACAACATGTAGGCTTGTACGGCCGTCATGCCATGGCGCTGACACAACAGGTCGATCATGCCGCGCACGGCATCGCGTGCGGCAGTCATCAGGCTCTGACCGATGCCCAGGGTGGTGTCATATCCTTTGCCATCCAGATGGCGCGTGACCGGGCCGGGGGTTGTGAAGCGTGGAAATGCCAGAGGCGTCTGCTTGAGCAGGTCGAATTGCAGCGCAACCTGCATCGGGCTTTCGATGGGCGTACCGCACACCTCCCCGTCCCCCTGTGCCGCATGGGTATCGCCCACCGAGAACAGGGCGCCTGCCACTTCCACGGGCAGGTACAACTCAGTACCAGCAGACAAGTCACGCACATCCATGTTGCCGCCCACCCGCCGGGGTGGAACGATGCTGTGCATGCCCGGCTCGGCCGGTGCCACGCCGATGGTGCCGGTAAATGGCTTCAATGGCACCCGGCCCCAGGAACCGAACATGGCTGGCGCCAGGGTGCCGGGATCGTAGGACCATAAGTGCAGTGCCGCCTGCGGGAAGTCGTCGGCCAGCAAGCCAAAGCCGGGAATGTTGGCGGTCCAGCCCCAGCCGGACGGCCGGAACGACAGCAGGGTGACCTTCAGCACATCGCCCGGTTCGGCGCCGTCGATGAATACCGGTCCCGTCACCGGGTTGATGCGCGCGAATTCCACCTTGGCGAGATCCGCCAGCGTGGACTGCGGGGAAAGTTGCCCGCCTGAGGCCTCGTGCACGTCGAACTCGACGGAGGTGCCGGGAGTGATGCGCAGGACCGGAGGAATGGCGTTGTCCCAGCCATGATGGTGCTGATGGCAGTGGATACTGTGCTGATGATTCATCCAAGATACTCTCGGTTGAAGTGAAACAGGCAAGGCACGACTGGCTGGATGAGCGAAGCGGCCATCGGATCACACCTCAATCCGGGCCGACCGCTTCAGCACTTGCGTCAGTACCGCATAGTAGGCAATGCCAATGGCCAGCCAGATCAACCCGAATCGTTTCGCGGTGGCATCCATCTCCACGATCACATAGAGGATCACCAGCAGGCCAAGCGATGGGCAGACCAGATGGCGAACCCACTGGCCGGTGCGCGCACGCACAAAGTGGTGGTTGATCACGGCCAGGTGCAGCACGACAAAACTGCTCAGCGCCCCAAAATTCACCAGGCGGCTCAAGTCTTCCACGTTGTTCAAGAAAAACAGGCTGGTCACGATCGAGACGGCCGTGACCAGCAGCGTGCTGGTGTAGGGCGTATGGTGGCGCGGATGCACGCGCGCCAGAATGGCAGGTAACTGACCATCCCGTGCCATCGCGAACAGCACACGCGAGACCGCGGCCTGCGCTGCCATGGCATTGGCAATACCGAAGGAGATCGCCACCGCCGTCAGCGCCAGCCTTTTCAGCCAGACACCACCGGCCAGTTCCGAGATTTCGTAAAACGCGCTGTCCGGTGAGGAAAATTGCATGCCGGCCCCCAGGTCGGCAGCAATCCAGGTTTGTGCGATGAACATCAAGCCCACCAGCAACAAGGCCTGCAGGGTGGCGCGTCCCACGGCCGACTGGCCCCCGACGGTTTCTTCCGACAAGGTGGAAATGCCGTCGAAACCGAGAAACGACAACACCGCAATCGAGGTCGCCCCCACCACCGTGCTCAGGTTAAAGTGGGCTGGATCAAACAGCGGCTTCAGCGTGAGGTGCCCGGCACCGTGTCCCCCGTACAAGGCCACCAGTCCTGAGATGATGAACAGGGCGAGAGTGACCAGTTCAAAAGCCAGCAGGTAAAGATTGGCGCGTGCCGTGAAGGCAATGCCACGCCAGTTCACGGTGGCGTTGAAGACAATGAAGCCCATCATCCAGATCCAAGCCGGTACCACCGGCCAGAGGGAGCGCAGCGCTACCGCGCTGAGAATATAGAGCAGGGCAGGAATCAGGATGTAATCGAGCAGGATCAGCCAGCCCGACAGAAAACCGGCAGCGTCGTGCAGGCCGCGCTGGGCATAGGTGTATACCGAACCAGCGATCGGAAAGGCATGCGACATCGCGGCATAGCTCATGGCCGTGAACAACATGCCCACCATCCCGACCAGATAGGCCAGTGCCACCATGCCATTGGCGTCGTGTGACACAAAGCCAAAAATCGAGAACGGGGCAATCGGCACCATGAAGATCATGCCGTACACGACCAGGTCGCGCGGCGTCAGCGCACGCTTCAGTTGTTGCGCGTAGCCGAAGTGTTCCAGGTCAGCCATGGCTGCCGACTCCAAGCCATTGGGGCGTCCGCGCCGTTCGGCCGGAGGGGCTCAATCGATGGATTGCACCGGTTTGGTGCCGATATGATGCTCCAGCGACATCCGGACAAGCGCGAGTCCATCGGGTATGACCAGATAAGGCGAGGCATTGTTGGCGATGCAAGCCGATGTAACGCGGTGATATCAGGAGTGGGCACAAAATATTCATGATCCATGATGGATGGGAATGTACCGAGCAGTGCGGAAGGGAGCCTCGTATCCCCGAGCACCTCGAAGCAAAGGTCGCGCCAGCTTCGTACTGCGGCTTTGATGCTTTGTTTCCAGCTCAGTAATTTTACATAATACATATTATACGTTTTTCGTGTGGGTGTTCAGCGCCGCAATCAACCCCCTTGCTCAGCTCAACCGTAAAGGACGTCAACCGTGGAGACCGACGCTGGTCGATCGCCGGTGGTGTCACAAATATGGGCTGATTGTTGCCAGGGTATGGGACGGTGCAAAGTCAGGGTTTTGGTAGATCGCCGCCAAATCCTCCTGCGCGACGGCGCTGACGTCGATCGCCGGCTGATTGGCGGCGGCGTAGGCCGCATCCCACGTGGCGGCCAGATAGCATGCACCCGCACCCATGACGGTTGCCGTTGGCTGACTGAATGCGGTCCAAAGGCCGGCAATCGTCGCTTTCGACGTGCCACCGCCGAGCGCGATGTATTTGTCGCACAGCGTGGACGGCGGCAGAACCTTGGCGCAATAGTCCATCAAGGTCACCGTCGCGACTGCGGCCTCCTGGCCGTTGGTCATCTTCGGGATGACCGCATCAAAGGCTTGGGCGGCTGGTCCGATCATCGGCAGCAGTTGGTCCGAGAAGGCGTCGACCATCTTGTCCTCGTAAGCGCTGTGGACGCCCTGTCCTGCCCACTTGGGATTTTTGCCAGTCGTGGGAACGGGTTGATCCTGATAGCCGTTCGACAGATAAGAGCCGTGCAGCGGCTGGCAGGCATCTCCTATGTAGTGGGAAATCACCCCTGCCGCGCAGAGGAAGGTCGCCACGTCCGGCCCGCCCTGAGCGCGCAACGCATCAACCATCACCTTGAAAAGCTGCCAGACGCGGAACGGCAGCAGGCCGAGATGGGCCTGGTCCGTCTGCTTGTTGGCTGCGTACCATGCCTGCCAGGCGGCGACGGTCATCTTGCTGGGGTCGCCAAGCACCATCTGCGTGAGCGTCCGTCCGCCATGGGCGTCCGGCAGGTCGGCATCGGCATAGTGGTTGGGGTGCTCGGGTCCGGCATTCTGGTGATCATCGCGGCCGCCAGGAACTGTACCTTTCACTTTCTTCCAGACCAGATCAGGCACGTCGGCAAGTTCGACAAAGTCGCCATTGGAAAGGGCCTGGCGGATCTGGTCAGGAGTGAGCTGGTTGGGCCTGAAGCTGATCTGATCAATGTTGGCTTGCAGGAAGGCCTTGAGATTGGCGTTTCGGACCTGATCGATCGCGGCCGCAGCGATGCTGTAGTGGCCAGTCTGGCCCCAGAACGGGGTGGCACCGCTATCGCCACTGTGCACAACATCCACGTCGAGCAGTGCGCACACCGTCGACATTCCGCTTGCCAGGCTAAAGTTCAGCCGATCGTTCGTGCTGTTGATCAGCGTCTGGCCCCCCCACTCCAAAGCGATCGGCCGGAGGACGCGTTTTTTTGGATCGGGGCCAGGCTCGACCAGATGCCAGACGGTGCCAGAGTCCCCGGGACAGGTCTGCGTCTGGCCATCGTCTGGTGCGATCAGGAATTCGGAGACATAGTCGTAACCCGCCAGCGCCTTGTGGCGATAGAACAGCGCCTTGATCTTGCCGGTCAGGTG
>CAIPBT010000218.1 GCA_903863375.1 uncultured Ferrovum sp. | reverse complement strand
CCGAACAGCCTGCTGGATCGCGTGGAACGCATCCGCCACCTGCCCGGTTACATCGTGCAAGGTCGCTACGATGCAGTCTGTCCGGCGATGTCAGCACACGACCTGCATCTGGCCTGGCCCGAGGCCGAGTACACGGTGGTGGCCGATGCCGGCCATGCCGCGTTCGAACCGGGCATCCGCTCGGCTCTGGTAGCGGCCAGCGAGTCGCTGAAACGGCGCGTGCAGGCAGGCTGACCGGGGTCAGGGGGACGACGGAAGGGCCTGGGCCAGCCACAGCAGGATGCCTGCGGTGGCGCCCCAGATGCGACGGCCCTCGAAATCCATCACCCAGACCGTGCGCACCACCCCGGCCCGTTCGATGCGCTCCCGCCGCCATGCCGCCGGATCGAGTGCCAGACGCACTGGCAGCAGGAAAATTTCAGCCACCTCGTCCGGGTCCGCGCGCAGGCGCGGCAACTGCGGCAGCCAGCCCAGCACCGGCGTGACCCGAAACCCGGTCGGGATGTAGAAGGCCGGCAGCACCCCCAACACTTCGACGGTCGCCGGGTCGAGTCCGATTTCCTCCCGGGCTTCGCGCAGCGCGGTGGCAACCTCGTCGGCGTCCTCCGAATCGGTCCCACCGCCAGGAAAGCTGACCTGACCGGCATGATGCTGGAGATGATCGGTGCGGCGCGTCAGCAGCACGGCGGCCTCGTCCGGCCCCGCCACAATGGCGATCAGAACGGCAGCAGCGCGCGCTGCGTCCTGCTCTTCCGGTGTCATCAGGGCGCGACCGTCCGCCGGTTCCGGCAATGACGGCCACGCGAGGCCGGCCAGCACCTGACGCAGGCCAGGACGGTCGCTGTCAGGCCTCACGATCCGGGCACCTCCCAGACAAGCTGACTGCGGTGCCGGCCATGGACGGCCGATCAGCCAGCGAAGTCGGTTTTCAGCTTGCGCTTGACCGGAGCCAGCCGCAACCGCACGTAATCGGGCAGGCCGTCGCGATAAGGTGGGTAGTCCTCGCCCGCAATCAGCGGGGCCAGATACCGGCGCGCCTTCGGCGTGATGTGGAATCCATCGGCCGTGATGTAGTCGCGTGGCAGCTTGTGTTCGATGTTGGCCACACTGGCCAGCGCCACGCTGCCGACTTTCCATTGGTAGGGCACATCCGACGTACGCACGATGGTGGGCATCACGGCGTTGCGGCCCTTCAAGGCCAGCTCGACGGCCGCCTTGCCCATGGCATAAGCCTGCTTCACATCGGTTTTCGAGGCGATGTGACGGGCGGCACGCTGCAGGTAATCCGCAACGGCCCAGTGGTACTTGTAGCCCAGATGCTGCTTGACCAGGTTGGCAATCACCGGTGCCACACCACCCAGCTGGGCGTGACCGAAGGCATCACGCATGCCGCTGTCGGCCATGAACGACCCGTCCGCATTGTGCAGACCTTCACTCACCCCGATGACGCAGTGGCCATATTCCCGCACGCAGGCGTCGACCCGTGCCAGAAACGCCGCCTGATCGAAGGGAATCTCGGGAAACAGCAGGATATGTGGCGCCTCGCCGGCCTTCTCGCTGGCCAGCCCGCAGGCGGCCGTGATCCAGCCGGCGTGTCGTCCCATCACCTCGAGCACGAAGACCTTGGTCGAGGTCTCGGCCATCGATGCCACGTCATACCCGGCTTCACGGATCGAGGTGGCCACATACTTGGCCACCGAACCAAATCCCGGGCAGCAGTCGGTGTGCGGCAGGTCGTTGTCGATGGTTTTCGGCACCCCTACACAAATCACCGGGTAGCCGAGTTCCTCGCCAATCTGCGAGACCTTGTGGCAGGTATCCTGTGAATCGCCACCGCCGTTGTAGAAGAAATAACCGATGTCATGGGCGCGGAACACCTCAATCAGACGCTCGTATTCCGCCCGGTTCTGGTCCAGGCCCTTCAGCTTGTAGCGGGCCGAGCCGAAGGCGCCGGCCGGGGTGTGCCGCAAGGCCCGGATGGCCTCGACACTCTCCTTGCTGGTGTCGATCAGGTCTTCGCGCAGAGCACCCAGGATGCCGTGCCGCCCGGCGTAAACCTTGCCGATGCGGTCGGGATGTTTGCGGGCGGTCTCGATCACCCCGCAGGCCGAGGCGTTGATCACGGCGGTGACGCCACCGGATTGCGCATAGAACGCATTGCGGGGTTTTGCGGCAACCACGGATTCAGCCCTCCAGCGCCTGGAAAACCCGGGCGCGGATTTCGTCCACGCTGCCAACGCCAGCCACCTTGGCACATCGGGGCGCCCCGGCCTCGCCACGCGCAGCCCAGTCGGCATAGAAGGCAACCAGCGGCTCGGTCTGGGCGTGGTAAACGTCGAGACGCTTGCGCACGATTTCCTCGCGGTCGTCATCGCGCTGGATCAGGGGCTCGCCGGTGTCATCGTCCTGGTCTGCCACACGCGGCGGATTGAACACGATGTGATAGGAGCGGCCGGATGCCGGATGTACCCGGCGGCCGGACATGCGCTGGATGATTTCCTGGTCCTGCACATCGATCTCGAGCACGCAGTCGATGGCAACGCCTGCGTCCTTCATCGCCTGCGCCTGTGGAATGGTGCGCGGGAAGCCGTCGAACAGAAAGCCCTGGGCGCAGTCGGCCTGGGCAATCCGATCCTTGACCAGACCGATGATGATGTCATCCGACACCAGCCCGCCGCTGTCCATCACCTGCTTGGCGGCCAGCCCTAGTGGCGTGCCAGCCTTGACGGCAGCCCGCAACATGTCGCCAGTGGAAATCTGCGGGATGCCGAAGTGGTCCTTGATGAAGCCAGCCTGGGTGCCCTTGCCGGCACCAGGGGCGCCGAGGAGGATAAGACGCATAGAAGTCGTGGAAATCTCGAGAGGAATTGGTATTTTTATGATGGTGCTGCCGACCAAACGGGGGTCACCCGCCGCTACGCGGAAACTACCCTACCTGTCAGGGACGGTCAAATAAGGCGCGCACCCGGGCCAGGTCGGCTGGCGTGTCCACCCCGGCGGCTGGTGCCGCATCCACCACCACGCAGGCAATCCGGTACCCGTGGTAGAGCACGCGCAGCTGTTCGAGGGCCTCGAGCCGTTCACAGTCCGGCACGGCCAGCGCCGTATAGACCGGCAGAAAGTGCCGACGGTAGGCATACAGGCCGACATGCCGCCACGCAGTCAGGCCCTCTGGCCAGCGTTCGGCATCGACGGCGAACGCATCGCGCGGCCAGGGCATCGGTGAGCGGGAAAACCACTGCGCCTGTTGCCTGGCGTTCAGCACCACCTTCACCACGGCCGGATTGTGGAATTCCGCCAGGGTGTGCAGGGGATGCACCACTGTCGCCATCATGGCATCCGGGTCGGCAGCCAGGCGGGCTGCCACGGCATCGAGCAGCGTGGGATCGATCAGGGGCTCGTCGCCCTGCAGGTTGACCACAATCTCCTCAGCGGCAAGACCCAGCAGTGACGCCGCTTCCTCCAGCCGATCCGTTCCGGTGGCATGGTCGGCACGGGTCAGCACGGCCTCGAACCCCTGGTCCTGCACCGCCTTGAGGATTGCCGGATCGTCCGTGGCGACGCATACCCGACGCGCGCCAGACGCGGCGGCGCGTTCGCAACAGCGCACCACCATCGGCCGGCCCCCCAGGTCGGCGAGCGGCTTGCGCGGCAACCGGCTCGAGGCGAGCCGGGCCGGAATCAGCACACTGAATGTCACCCCTGTCACAGATCGAGATCCGGCGGCAGTTGCTCAGCCTCATCGACCAGCATGGCCGGAATGTCATCGCGCACCGGGAAGGCCAGGCGGCACGGTTTGCAGACCAGATCGCCGGGATCGCGACGCAGCAGGAGCGGTCCTTTGCAGACCGGGCAGACAAGGATTTCAAGCAGTTTGGCATCCATCAGGGCGCTCCATGAGTTGGGCCAGGGAATCGGCCAGGGAATCGGGCAGCTGCGCCTGCAAGGGCACGCTCCAGCAAGACTCCAGCTGGAAGCCACGACATTTTACGGCATCCTTGCTGGTGAGCAGGATCGGCCAGGCCTCTGCAAAGCGCAGGTCTTCCAGACAGAAGGCGTGGTGGTCGGGAAAAGGATGGGCGTGCACGATGAGGCCAAGCGCCCGCAGGGCGGAAAAGAAGCGCTCGGGATGGCCGATGCCGGCCACCGCATGCACCGTGCGGCCCTGCCATGCTGCCCAGTCACCGGCCTGCTGGTTGTCGGTCAGCCTTCGGGGCGGCAGCATCACCAGGCTGAGTTCACCCTGCGGGATGCCAGCCGGCAGCGTCACCCTGGTGTGCGGATCGGATGGCCGACCGTGCAGCAGCAGCGCGTCGACCTGCTCGAGGCGCGATACCGGTTCCCGCAGGGGGCCGGCGGGCAGGCACCAGCCGTTGCCCAGACCGCGGGCACGATCAATCACCACCAGTTCCACGGTGCGGTCCAAGGCCAGATGCTGCAACCCGTCATCACAGACCAGGCAGTCGACGGCCGGATGGGCTTGCAGCAGCAGTTGTCCCGCCGCCACCCGCCGGGCGCCGATCGCCAGTGGCACCGCCAGAGCGTCGGCCAGCAGCACGGCTTCGTCGCCACAGACCGCCGGGTCGTCTGCCGCCGTCACGAGCCGCGGAGCGGTGGCAGAACCGCCATAGCCGCGGCTCAGCACGCCGGGGTTAAGACCACGCGCGCGCAGGGCCTGCACCACCGCCATCACGGCGGGCGTCTTGCCGGCGCCGCCCACCACCAGATTGCCGACCACCAGCACGGGCACGGGCAGGCATGTGCGCGCGAACCAGCCCGAACGGAAGCCCAGGGTGCGCACGGCCACCACCCAGCGGAACAGCCAGGCGAACGGAATCAGCAGCCAGACAGGGTGTGCGCTGTACCAGCGCGCGATCAGGGCATCCTGCCAGGCAGGTCGGTCAATGGCCGTTGGCACCCTGCGTGGTGAACGTCACATGCGCGATGCCGGCCCGGCGGGCCGATTCCATGATGTTGACCACCGACTGATGGGTGGCGGTGGCGTCGGCACTGATCGCCACGATGGGGTCCTTTCGGCCGGCCACCGCCTGCTTCAACACGGCGGCGAAGGCATCCGGATCGTTGAACGTGGCCGGGGCGTCGTTCACCAGATAATGGCCGACGGCATCGACCGCCACGTTGATCAGGGTCGGCTGGTTCTGCGCCGTATCACCGGTGGCCTGCGGCAGGTTGATGCGCAGTTCGGTGTACTTGGCGAACGTGGTGCTGACCATCAGGAAAATCAGCACCACCAGCAACACGTCAATCATCGGGATCAGGTTGATCTCGACCTCTTCACGCGTACGACCACGGCGGAAATTCATCTCGGATCCTCAGCGGTTGCGGTCGCCATGCACGAT
>CAIPBT010000217.1 GCA_903863375.1 uncultured Ferrovum sp. | reverse complement strand
TCGCGGATAGATCTTGGGCGCGACGGCGTACAGGCTCGCGCCAGACTCAGCGGCTGAGGCCATACACGTAGGCCGCGAGCAGGTGGACCCGGGCCGGACCCAGACGGTCCTGCTGTGCCGGCATCTGGCCGTGGCGACCGTTGGTCACGGTTTCGATCAGGTCAGCCTTGGTGCCGCCGTACAGCCAGATATGGTCGGTCAGGTTGGGGGCGCCAACGGCCACATTGCCCTTGCCGTCGGGTCCATGGCAGCCCGCGCAGATCGCGGCGAACCGCGGCTGCCCGAGGGCGGCCAAGGCTGGATCATGGCGGCTGCCACTGAGCGAAAGCACGTAGTGAACCACCTGCTGCACGCCGTCCTTGCCCAGCACGGCACCCCATGCCGGCATCTGTCCCTGGCGCCCCTGCAGGATGGTCTGCTCGATCGTGGCGGGGTCGCCACCATACAGCCAGTCCTGGTCGCGCAGGTTGGGAAAGCCGCGCTGACCGCCCCCATCCGACCCATGACAGGGCGCGCAGTGGTTGAGGAACAGGCGCTGGCCCATGCCATGGGCAACGGGATCCCCTGCCACCTGCACCAGATTCATCGCGGCATACCGGTCCAGTTCGGGTTTCAGGGCCAGTTCGGCAGCGCCCTGCTCGCTCTGGTATTGCCCGGCGGAAGTCCAGTGCAGCAGGCCTTCCCAGTCACCCAGCCCCGGAAACAGCGCCAGATAGCCCAGCCCGAACACAATGCTGATGCAGAACAGCGAGAGCCACCAGCGCGGCAGGGGGTTGTTCAGCTCCGCCAGGTCGCCGTCCCAGACGTGTCCGGTGATGGTGGCAGGGTCGACCGGCTTGCCCGGACCGCGCCGGGACAGGGCGAGCAACAGCAACAGGCAGAACGCCATGCCCCCCAGGGTCAATGCCGTGATCCATAGGGTCCAGAAGCCACTGGTGAAGGTACCCATCACTGGTCCTCCTCGTGGTCTTCCCGGAAGGGAATCTGTGCGTCCTGTTCAAAGCGCCGACGCTGTGGCGTGGCATAGGCCCAGGCGAGGATGCCCAGGAAAACGAGCAGGCTGACCACCGTCGCCATCACCCGCAAAGTCATCAGTTCCATGATCCGTTGCCTCCCTTCAGGGCCAATCCCAGGCATTGCAGATAGGCGATCAGCGCCTCCTGCTCGGTTTTTCCGCTGACTGCGGCCGAGGCGCCGGCGATGTCGGCGTCGGTGTAGGGCACGCCCACCGTGCGCAGGGCGCGCAGCTTGGCGGGCGTGTCCTGTCCGTCCAGCCGGGTCTCGGCCAGAAAGGCGTAGGCCGGCATGTTCGATTCGGGTACCACATCGCGTGGATTGTTCAGATGGGCACGATGCCAGTCATCGGAGTAACGTCCGCCCACCCGCGCGAGGTCTGGCCCGGTGCGTTTCGAGCCCCACAGGAAGGGATGGTCCCAGACCGATTCGGCCGCCACCGAGAAGTGGCCGTAGCGCTCGGTCTCGGCGCGGAACGGCCGGATCATCTGGCTGTGGCAGCCGACACAGCCTTCGCGAATGTAGATGTCACGGCCTTCGACCTGCAGGGCCGTATACGGCTTCATGCCAGGCAGGGCCTGGGTGGTGGCGGGCTGGAAGAACAGTGGCAGGATTTCGACCAGACCACCGACACTCACCACCAGGATCACCAGCACCACCAGCCAGCCGGTGTGGGTCTCGATACGCTCATGGGTAAAAGACATGGCAGGATTCCTTGTGCTTCGGCGCGGTCACGCCTGGACCGGTTTGAGGGTGGCGATGCGCGCCTCGGCAGGCTTGCCGGCGCGGATCGTGTGCCAGGTGTTCCAGGCCATCACCACCATGCCGGAGAACACCACCAGACCACCCACCAGGCGCACAACGTAGTAGGGATAGGTGTTCTTCACCACCTCGACGAAAGAATAGGTGAGCGTGCCGTCGGTGTTCATGGCCCGCCACATCAGGCCCTCCATCACGCCGGCAATCCACATCGAGGCGACATACAGCACCACCCCGATGGTGGTCACCCAGAAATGCAACGAGATGGCCGCCACGCTGTGCATCTGCTCGCGTCCCCACAGGCGCGGGATCAGGTAATACATGCTGCCGATCGAGATCATCGCCACCCAGCCCAGGGCACCGGAATGGACGTGACCGATGCCCCAGTCGGTGTAATGGGACAGGGCATTGACGGTCTTGATCGACATCATCGGCCCCTCGAAGGTGGCCATGCCGTAGAACGAGACCGAGACCACCAGGAACTTCAGGATCGGGTCGGTGCGCAGTTTGTCCCAGGCCCCCGACAGGGTCAGGATGCCGTTGATCATGCCGCCCCAGCTGGGCGCCAGCAGGATCAGCGAAAACACCATGCCGATGCTCTGGGTCCAGTCTGGCAGGGCGGTGTAGTGCAGATGGTGCGGACCGGCCCACATGTAGGTGAAGATCAGCGCCCAGAAATGCACCACCGACAGGCGGTACGAGTAAACCGGCCGCCCGGCCTGCTTCGGGATGAAGTAATACATCATGCCGAGGAAGCCGGCGGTCAGGAAAAACCCGACGGCGTTGTGGCCGTACCACCACTCCACCATGGCGTCCTGTGCGCCGGCGTAAGCCGAGTAGGACTTCCACAGCGTGACAGGAATCTCGGCACTGTTGACGATGTGCAGGATCGCCACCGTCAGCACAAAGGCCCCAAAGAACCAGTTCGCGACGTAGATGTGGCGTACCCGCCGGATCGCCAGCGTGCCGAAAAAATTGACGGCATAGAGCACCCACACCACCCCCAGCAGGATGTCGATGGGCCACTCCAGCTCGGCATATTCTTTTGACGAGGTGATGCCGAGCGGCAGGGTGATCGCGGCCAGCACGATCACCAGCTGGTAGCCCCAGAAATGCAGGCTTGCGAGCGTGTCGCTGAACAGCCGGGTCTGGCAGGTGCGCTGCACGACGTAGTAGGACGTCGACATCAGGGCCGAGCCGCCGAAAGCGAAGATCACCGCGTTGGTGTGCAGCGGTCGCAGGCGGCCATAGCCCAGCCATGGCAACCCAAAGCTCAGGTCCGGCCAGATCAGTTCGGCGGCGATCCAGACACCAACCAGCATGCCGACGATGCCCCAGACCACCGTCATCACGGCGAACTGGCGTACCACCTGGTAGTTGTAGGTATCGCGTGGCGGGAAACTGCCGCCGGTCAGCGGCAGGTCAAGATGCGAAGCGCTTGCAGTCATGGAAGTGGTTCTCTCGATACAGCGATGGCCCATTTTCGGCTGCCACCGCAAGCCTTGCCTTGATCCAGGTCAAGGCTGACGCGTGCCATCCGCAAGGGATGCCGACTGCTCGACCGGGCGGTCGTCATCGGCCAGCACGCTGAAGCCCGGGGTGTCGAGATCCTCGAACTGCCCCTGCCGGCTCATCATCACCAGCACCACCGCAGCGAGCAGGGCCAGTACCACACTCATCGGAATCAGCAGGATCAGCACATCCATGACTGACCCCGGCGCGGACGTACCGCATTGGCCACCACCAGCAGGCTGCTCAGCGACATGCCCAGACCGGCCTGCCAGGGAGACAGCCAGCCGCCGGCGGCGAGTGGAATGGCGCACAGGTTGTAGGCCAGCGCCCAGGCCAGGTTTTGTCGCATGCGCTGCAGGGCGCTGCGCGCCTCGGCCATTGCTGCCGCCAGCGTGGCAAGGTTGGCGGATGGAATCACCAGATCGGCGCAGCGGATGAGTGCCTGCGATACCGGGCCGACGGCAATGGCGAGATCGGCGGTGGCAAAACCGGGGCCGTCGTTCAGGCCATCCCCAACCATCACGACCGGCCGGTCACTGCCTTGCAGTCCTTGCAGGATCGCCTGTTTGTCTGCGGGCAGCAGTCCGCCGCGTGCCTCCCGGATGCCCAGCGTATCGGCCAGAGCCTGTACCGCTGCCGGACGGTCACCGCTCAGCAGCAGCACGCGCGTGCCCTGCGCTTGCAGCATCGCCAGCAACGCGGCGACATCGGCGCGAATCGGGTCGTCACAGTCGAAGCGCACGACAACGCGCTGTCCTTGCGCCAACCACACCCGGGAGGCCGCCGCCGGCGCGGCCTCGGAAGCACCGGCCGTGACGTCTGGCGCGTTGCCCGGCAGCGCTACGCCCGCACCGGCCAGAAAGTCGGCACTGCCGACCTGCCAGTCAACGCCGGCGCGACGGCCGGACACGCCCAGACCGGGGTGCACGCGGATCCAGTCCCAACCTTCCGTTGCAGCAGCACCGTCGGTCTGCGCCGCGCACCAGGCCAGCAGGGCATGCGCGAGCGGGTGCCCTTGCCCGCTCTCCAGGGCGCGCAGGGCCGCCGTGGCCTGACCGCGCTCCTGGGCGTCTTTCGTCAGCCAATGCGCCGTGACGTTGGCGGCTCCTTGCGTGAGTGTGCCGGTCTTGTCGAACACCACGGTACGAACCTGGGCCAGGGTTTCCAGGCCATGACCGCGCAGCACCAGCACGCCCAAGCCGGCCAGCCGGGCGGAACTCGCCGCCAGGGTCGCCGGGACCGCCAGCGCCAGCGCGCAGGGGCAGGACACCACCAGCAGGGCTACCAGTACCGGCAGCAAGTGCTGTGGATCGTGCCAGGCCCACCACGCCCCGGTCAGCACGCCACACAGCAGCAGGCCCGCCACAAAATGACGTGCTGCCCGATCCGCCAGCCGGGCCAGGGGGGCACGTGCCCCGAGGGCCTCCTCCATCCGCGTGCGCAGCCGCGCCAGCACGGAATCCCGCGCCAGGGCGGTCACCTCGATCTCCAGCACCTGGCCCAGATTCAGGCTGGCGGCCAGTACCGGGTCGCCGCTGGTGCGCCAGACCGGCGTGCTCTCGCCGGTAAGCAGGGCTTCCGCCACCGGCCCGGCGCCGAACACCACCTGCCCATCCACCGGAATCACTGCCCCCACCGCGACCCGGATCCGGTCACCGATCTGCAGGCTGTTGACGCTGCACGATCCGGCTGGGTGCCGGTGGCTGGCCACCCGCTCGGCACGCGCCGGCAGCGGACGCGCCAATTGCGCGGTCTGTACTGCCGCCTGACGCCGCACCGCGCGTTCGATCCAGCGCGCCGACAGCAGAAAAAATACCAGCATGGCGATCGAATCGAACCAGATCGGCCCGCTGCCAACCACCATGCTGTGGAGGCTCCCGGCAAAGGCAGCGAGCAGACCGAGGGCAATCGGCTGATCCATCGACAGGTGACGAGCGCGGGCGGCCAGCCAGGCGCCGCGCAGGATGCTGCGCGCGGAAAAAAACAGTACGGGCAAGGTCAGCGCAGCACCCGCCCACTGCATCAGGCGCAGCTGCCCACCGGTGATCTCGTCTGGACTCGCGAGATACAGGGGCAGCGTATACATCATCACCTGCATCATGCCGAGCCCGGCCACCAGCAGTTCAGCCCATTCCCGGCGATCGCGCGGCGCGCTGCTGCCGGTCATCTGCTGCAGGTCCCAGGGCACTGCGTCGTAGCCCAGCGCGCGCAGGTAGTGGATCGCCGATGACAACCCATCAGGCCGGCCGTCCCAGGCCAGCAGCATGTGGGTACTCGCAAGATTGACCGTGACCGACTGCACCCCCGGCAGCCGGGCCAGTGCGGTTTCGATCAGCCAGGCGCAGGCACCGCATCGCAGGCCCTGCACCAACAGGTGGGCTTGTCCCGGCGGATGGACAAATGCCGCCTGAAACGCCGGATCGTCAAATAGGCTGGCGGCAAACTGGGTCTCGTCGGCTACACGCCAGTCGCGTGCATTCCGGTCGGCTGGGCTCTGGTCGGCTGGGCTCTGGTCAGCAGCCGCTCCCGCAGCCAACGGGATCACCGTCGCGGCTGCCGCACCCGGCGGCGGCGTCACGGCCGGCCGGTCGCGTGCCAGGTAGTATCCCGCCATGCCGGCGGCCTCGATGGTGCGTGCAATGGCCGCGCAGCCCGGACAGCACATGGCGCGCGACACGCCGCCAACCTCGGTGCGCCAGGACGCACCCGCCGGCAGCGGCGCGGCACAGTGGAAACATACCGGTGCCTCGACCACTTTCATTGGCAGACCCAGGCCAGCAAGCGGTGGCCACCGGTCATCCAGTTGATCAGGCCGACCACGCCGGTCAGGGCGATCAGCAGGCCAGCCAGCCAGCGCAGGTGTCCCTGCCGCAGCAGGGTCACACGGATGCCACCGGCTGCCATCCAGAGCAGCGGCATGGTGCCGACGGCAAATGCCATCATCGCCAGCGCACCACGCAGCGGAGTTCCCAGGGCGGCGGCCGCAGCCAGCATGGTGTAGAGAAAACCACAGGGCACCAGTCCCCACATCGAGCCCATCACAAAGGCCCGCCCCGGCGTTCTGGGCGGCATCCAGCGCCGCAGCAGGGGCATTACCCGCAGGAACCCGATGGCACCGGCCTGCTCCAGGCTGGCCAGCGGACTGCGAAAGCCCATCAACTGGATACCCGACAGCACCAGCGCAGCGCTGGTGATGCCCACCAGAATGCCCTGCAGCACGGCCAGCAGCGGCCACGCGCCCAGCATCCAGCCCAGGCCGCCAGCCATGCCACCGAGCACGCCATAGCTCAACAGCCGCCCACCCAGCCAGCCGATCAGCCAGCGCCGCTGTGCCGGGCCTGCGTCATTCAACAGCACCGCCATGCCCGCCACGCCACCACACATGCCAAGGCAGTGCAGCGAACCGGCAGCACCAAACAGAAAGGCCCCCAAGGGCGGGCCAAAGACGGAAAAGTTGTCCATGCCGGGCAGTATGCAAAGCCAGCCCCGGGCACGCCTTGACCCAGATCAACCTTGACCCAGATCTACCTGACCCAGATCCATCAGGGAACTGCTGGGCCGCTGCCCGGCCGAACCCGCCAGCCCGGCCGTCGCCGCAATTTGAAAATGCACCTGGTCGCCGACTTGGTAGAATCAACGCAGCCCACCAGACCGGATCTGCCATGCCCCTGCCCTATCGTCTGCACGCCCCCGGTGCCTTTCCTGACTGGGTGGGCGAAGGCCGATTTGTTCCTTGCCATCGGATGAGCGATTTGGCAGATGCCGCCAGACACCATCCCACCCTGACCTTTGCGTGGCAGGGCAACCGCATCCTGCACGCCACCGAAGCCAGCTTTCCGCTGGAAGATGTGCCCGCCGACCTGCCGGTGCAACGCACCCTGCCCGTCGGCCTGCTGGACGGCCGACCCTGCGTCGCCGTCGACATCGCCGCCGAAGCACCAGCTCCGGCGGGACACGCCTGGACCGGCCTGCGGGCCCTGTTCAATACCCTGGACGCTGGCTGGATCGCGCTGGCCGGCCGCAGCTTCCAGTTGCTGGAGTGGGAGCGCACCCATCAGTTTTGCGGTCGCTGCGCGACGCCCATGGTGATGCGTGCGCATGAACGCGGACGGGAATGCCCGGCCTGCCAGTTCGTTGCCTATCCGCGCATCTCGCCAGTGGTGATGGGGCTGGTGGTGCGTGGTCGCGAACTGCTGCTGGCGCGATCCCCGCATTTCGCACCGGGCATGTACAGCGCCGTTGCCGGTTTCGTCGAGGTCGGCGAGTCCCTCGAGCAGTCGCTTGCCCGCGAGATCCTGGAAGAAACGGGCATTCATGCCGGTCATTTCCAGTATTTCGACAGCCAACCCTGGCCTTTTCCCCATTCGCTGATGGTGGCTTTCACCGCCGAATATGCCTCTGGCACGCCCGTTCCCCAGCCAGGCGAGATCGAGGACGTGCAGTGGTTTGCCCATGACCGCCTGCCCGTGCTGCCGCCACCGATCAGCATCGCCGGGCGCCTGATCCGGGCCGTGGCCTCCCATCTCGCCAGTCTGGATCCATGACCACCATCCCCGGCCCCGGCCTGTCTGATGCCGCTCACCCCCTTGCCGCTGCCGACGACACCGCACTCGCCGCCTTGCGTGCCGACTTGCGGCAGCAAGTCGGTGCCGATCAGGTGTTGCTGTCACCGGAAGACCGCGCACCGTTCGAGCGCGATTGGCGCGGCCGGACGGCGGCACCGGCGCTGGCTGTCGCCCTGCCACGCACGGTGGCCGATGTGCAGGCGGTGGTGCGCTGGTGCGCGGCCCAGGATGTCGCAATTGTCCCGCAGGGGGGCAATACCGGCTTGTGTGGTGGCTCGGTGCCTCTGCCAGGCTACGGACGACCGCAGCTGATCCTCAGCCTGCGCCGCCTGACCGCCATCCGCGCGATCGATGTCGACAACGACGCCCTGACCGTGGAGGCCGGCGTGACCCTGCTTGCGGTGCAGGAACTGGCCACCCGCCATGGCCGGCTGTTTCCTCTGAGTCTGGCCTCGGAAGGCAGCTGCTGCATCGGCGGCAACCTCGCCACCAATGCCGGCGGCGTGCAGGTGCTGCGCTATGGCAACGCGCGCGCCCTGGTGCTTGGCCTTGAGGTGGTGCTGCCGGATGGCACGCTGTGGAACGGCCTGCGCGGCCTGCGCAAGGACAACACCGGCTACGACCTGAAACAGGTTTTTCTTGGGGCTGAAGGCACCCTTGGCATCATTACCGCCGCCACCCTGCGGCTGTTCCCCCTGCCCGCCCAGCAGCAGGTGGCCTGGGTCGGGCTGCCCTCGGTGGGTGCCGCCCTGCAGCTTTTCCATCTGCTGCGCGCCGCCTGCGGCGACCAGCTCTCGAGTTTTGAGCTGATTGGCCGTCTGCCGCTGGAGCTCGCGCTCCGGCACCTGCCTGGCACCCGCGATCCCCTGCCGGACATCCATCCCTGGCAGGTATTGGTGCAGGTCGACCAGCACACGGCCGATCAACTGGCCGAACAGCTGGCTGCGCTCTCCGGCCCCGCCGGTTTCACCCAGGCGGTGATCGCCCAGACCGAGACCCAGGCCAAAAGTCTCTGGCATCTGCGCGAAATGCTCTCCGAAGCCCAGCGACTGGAGGGCCCCAACCTCAAGCACGACATTGCCCTGCCACAGTCGCAGCTGGCGACCTTCATCGAGCAGGCCGAACAGCGCTTGCTGGCGCTCGATCCGGCCGTGCGCATCGTCTGCTTTGGCCATCTGGGCGATGGCAACCTGCATTACAACCTCTTCCCCGGTCGCAGTCCGGGCTCCATCTTTTCTGACATCCCCGACATGCCCAACACCACCAGCAACCGTGCCGG
>CAIPBT010000216.1 GCA_903863375.1 uncultured Ferrovum sp. | reverse complement strand
CGGCCGACGCCTGAAGGACGCCTGGCTCGCCGCCAGACCGGACACCAAGCCGCTGATTTCACATCATTTTCTCGGGCCAGCGGATGTCGCGCCACTTTCCCGACAAATCGACGCCAGGCAGACTTACAGGGCCAGCAGATTGCCCGCCGTGAAAAATGCAGCCGGCTCTGGCAGGAACGGCAGCAGTCCCTGCTCCGTTGCCGGATGGGTCGCAGCGGTCTGGCCCATGGCGGTCTGGCTTACAGCCGTCGGGCCCATGACGGTCTGGCTTACGGCGGTCTGCCCCATGGCGGCCATCACCGGCGCAGCAACCGGGGCGGCAACCGACGGCGGAGCGCCTTCGGCTGGCAGGGCTGCCGATGGGGCGGCAGGACTGATCCGACGCGGCGCGACATCTTCGTCATCGCCACTGTCTTGCTGGGCCTCGATGTCACGAGTCCATTCAATCAGTTCCAGCCTGCCATCGGTGTGCTCGACAATCGCCGTGCAGCTGTCCACCCAGTCACCACAGTTCACATAGGTGATGCCGAGGTGTTCGCGAATGGTGGCCGAGTGGATATGGCCGCACACCACCCCATCCAGCCCGCGCTGGTGGGCTGCCCGCGCCACTGAGTCTTCGAAATCGAAAATGAAGTTGACGGCGCTCTTCACCTGACGCTTGGCATAGCCGGCAAGCGACCAATATCCGGCAATGCCAAGCACCCGGCGCACCCGCGACAGCCAGATGTTGAGGATCACCAGAAAGTTGTACGCCATGTCTCCCAGGATCGCGACCCAGCGATGATGGCGGGTGACCTGATCGTATTCGTCGCCATGTACCAGCAGGAACCGGCGGCCATCGGCCAAGGTATGCACATGTTCGCGCTCGATGCGGATGTCGCCGAACGCCGTGCCCAGATAGCCCCGCAGCGCCTCGTCGTGATTGCCGGGGATGAACAGCACATCCACACCATGACGCGCGCGCTTGAGGATTTTCTGCACAAAGGTGTTCTGGGCGGCCGTCCAGTGGATGCTGCGCCGCATTGCCCAGAAGTCGATGATGTCGCCAACCAGGAAGATCTTCTCGCTGCGATAACAGCGCAGGAATGCCAGGAGTCGCTCCGCCTGGCAGGCCCGGGTTCCCAGATGAATATCCGAGAGGAAGATGCTGCGGACCGGATGGATCACGTCAAGACTCCTTGCGGCGCTTGCGCCCGACAAACACGAAATAAGGAACTTTGAATCCCGGCATCCAGGGCATCGGCCCCTGCAGTTCGCGGATCAGCACCGGCTCGAACCGATGGCACAGGTAGGGCAGCAGGTCGGCGGACAAGCGCACGCCATCATGGTCGAACCACAGCGGCCAGAGATGACGCGCCAGCCTGCCCTGCCGGAAGCCACGGGCAGAACCACCGCGGGGGGCCACCTGGAAATCCACTACCCCGATCAGCCCGTCATCGGCCAGGGCCTGCTCGGCATTGTCGATGGCCGCGAACCAGGGCGGGATCATCGACAAGGCGTACGAAAAATACACGCGCTGGGCCGGTTCGACCGGCTGCCATGCCGTGGCATCCGCGCGGTGCAACACCACCCGGGGGTGCCCCGCAAACCGCTGCGCCGCCTGCTCTAGCAGCGGAGCACACAGGTCAATCAGATCTACCTGGGCCAGTCCGTCGAGCTGGTCGCGGAAATATTCGACATTGCGGCCCGTGCCAGCGCCGAACTCAATCACCCGCTGACCGGGGCCGAGCTGCAGGGCGGCGATCAGATCGGCCCGACCGTGCAGCAGCTTTTCGCGGAACCGGTCATAGTCGGCGGCCTGCGGACCATAAAATGAAGCCAGCTGGCTGGCCGCGCTGCCCTGGCCGGGCAGGCCACGCGCCATGCTGGCGATCACGCGCAGGTCTCCCAGCCAGCCCGCCAGACTCATGAGGGCAGGTCGGCGATATGGAATCCGGCGTAGGTATGCACGCGATCCTGACGGGTCAGTTCCCGGGCCAGCTCTTCGTGAAACCCGAGCTGGCTGCGCAGGGGCTGCTGAGCGCTGCCCACAGTAACCCAGTCGAGATACCCCGGGCGGGCGTGCGCCGACCGCATGATAGCGCGCGCCCCCGGCGTGGCCCGCCGCAGAATGGCATCCCACTCTTCCAGCAACGCTTCCGGATGGTAGCTGCTCATCCAGTCCATGTGATCGAGCAGTACAAAACGGGAAATCGGCGTGGCTGCGCTTTGCAGGAACTGCGTGACGGTGCCCGTGTGGATTTCCAGATGGCCGATCAGCCCCTGCTGCAGGCGCTCGAAATTCTCGCGCTTGAGATACGACGGACAGCATTCGGCGGTGTAGCGCCCGCGCAGATACACGCCATAAAAGTAATTGTCGCGCAGCGGCAGTTCGCGCATCACGTATTCGAGGGACTCGCGGATGAATCCGGACACCCCCCCGGAGTGCTGTGCCTGCACTTCCCGGCGCTGTGGGTGCGGCACGCCCAGCATGCTCATGGTGAATTGGCGCGACAGCGTCCAGCGCAAGGCCGACCCCCACAGCACGGGCGCGATCTTTTCGTCATAGATGGCGCGCTGCACGTCGAGCGACGGTGCATCGAACATGGCATGAATGTTTGCGCGCAGCTTCGGACGCAGGCGCAGATAGGCATGGAAGGCACGGGCGACCGTGCCGGCCAGCCCGTTGAAATAAAAGCTGCCGCGCTTGCCTTCGAACCACGCCAGACGGCTGTCCCAGAAACGGCGCGCAAAGGGGGACAGGTGCGGACGCAGGTGCGCCTGATAGAGGCGACTGAACTCGGGGTGCACGCCGTCGCCAAAAATGCGGAAGAAGTCTTCGTACGGCAAGGTGCGGATGCCGGCTGCCTTCAGTTCGAGCAGGGCGTTCTGGCGCGGATTGGCATCGATGGCATACACCTTCTCCGGACTGTCCAGCAGATAGTCCAGCGCATTGCAGCCGGCACTGGTGATCACCAGCAGGTGGTCGCCGGGACCGATGTCCAGGGCACGCCGGTCTACGCTGGGATCCTCCCAGCAGGTGTTGTAGACCAGGGAGCTCGACCACAAGGCATTGAAGATGCGTTGATCCAGGCGGTCGGCGAGGGTGGGGCGGGTTTTCGGGGGCATGCCCAGCGGCACCTCGGCCGCGCAAGTGGTAGCGCTCAAGTGGTTCGATGTCCTAGAACGCGCCATTTGCGCGCTTATGGAGAATAGGACGGTTTGATGACAGCGGCGTGACGTGTGGGGGAACAACAGACCATCCGGCCAAAGCGGTTGCGCCCGCTGCGGGTTCGCACAACAGCCGCCAACCTTGCGCTAGAATCTGCAGAGTTGCTGGCTGTAGCGCCGCAATTCGGCGCGAGGTGCGTAAGGGTGGAACCCTATATCCTGACTGTCGACATGTCGGGCCTCCCGCAGGCCTGGGTGGAACTCGAGGAAGCCATTACCTACCATGCGAAGGGCATGGTGGCCTGGAGCCTCGGTGAACAGGTGTGCAGTTTTCGCGGCGGTTGGCGGCGCGATGGCACGCGCAGCCAGATCGACACCAAGTCGATCATTGCCATCCGCGGCAGCAGCAACGGTGCCCGCCTGCTCGGCCAGTCGCCATGTTTGTCCAATCCCCTGCTGTTCTCGCGCGACCGTCAGGTGTGTGCCTACTGTGGCCAGCGCTACCAAGTACGTGACCTGTCACGCGACCATGTGGTGCCGGTTTCCCGGGGCGGGCGCAATGTGTGGACGAACGTAGTCACCGCCTGTCGGTCGTGCAACACCTGCAAGTCAAACCGGCTGCCGGAGGAGGCGGGCATGAGCCTGCTCTACGTTCCCTATATTCCGAACCGCTACGAGCATTTCATCCTGCGCAATCGGCGCATTCTCGCCGATCAGATGGAATACCTCATGAGCGGCGTGCCGCGGAACAGCCGTCTGCACGACTGATCTGGCCCTCGGCGTGCACGATGTTGCCGGTCAGATCCTGCACCTGCCACAGCCAGCCCTGCTGATCGGATGTGCGACGGGCCTGTAACTGGACGCGGCCTGGCAGGAACACCGGCTTGCGAAAACGCACCGTCAGTTCGACCGGGTCGACCGGCATCTGCCAGTCAAGGCAGGCCAGCACCTGTCCGAACGTCGCCATGCCGTGCAGGATTGCCCGCCGGAAACCGAACAGCCGCGCGGACCACGCAGAAAGATGGATCGGATTCCAGTCGCCGCTGAGCCGGGCGTAGGCCCGGCCTGCTGACGAGGACAGGGGCAGGGTCCAGCAGCGCTCCCAGGCTGGCGATGGTGGCTCAGGCACAGCGGTGCGCGGACGCGGTGGCAGGGCCGGATCGCGCAACAGCTGGGTAGACCAGCCGAACCAGATGGCGGCACCGTCGGCACCTGCCACCTCCGTCAGCAAGTCGTACTCCAGCCCCTGGGCGACGGGACGCAGGCCCTCCAGACGCACGTGCACCGTCACCCGTTCGTCCACCTGCAGGGCGCGGTGCTGCACGATCCGGCTGCGCACATGCACGGTGCCCAACACCCGTAGCGGAAACGACGGATGGGTGAGCAGCTGCAACTGCAGTGGAGCACCCAACATGGCATGGGCGAAGCCTGGCGGCACAGTCCCATCCGGCGGCAGGCCGAAATGCTGCCGGAAGGCCGCCACTGCGGATTGTTCCACCCGCACCTGCCGACGCACTGCCGCCAGATCTGGCAGCCGGTCGGTGGTGCGCGCCTTACCCGCCGCACGCAGAGCCCGCCAGTAGGCGCTGCCGCTGTCCGGTGGCGCATCAAACGTGAGCAGGGTCATCGTTCACGCCCCCAGCAGGCTTTGCCCGCAGACCCGTATGGTGTTGCCTGTAACGCCGATGGCGCCGGGACTGGCGAGGAAGGTGATCAGTTCGGCCACATCGCGTGGCTGTCCGCCCTGCCCGAGCGAGCACAGACGCCGGCCCAGTTCCCGCGGCACCAGGGGCATGGCAGCGGTCATCCGGGTTTCGATGAAGCCAGGGGCCACCGCGTTGATGGTGATGCCACGCCGGGCCAGCGGTGCCGCCTGGGCGGCAACGTAGCCGATCAAGGCGGCCTTGGTGGCGGCGTAATTGGTCTGACCCCGGTTTCCGGCGATGCCGCCCATCGAGGAAAGACAAAGGATGCGGCCCCCGGCGCGCAGCAGCGCAGACCCGGTTGCTACGGGCTCAGCCAGCAGCATGGCATCCAGCGCCATGATGGCGCCAAAGTTGACGGCCAGCACCTGATCCCAGTGGTGTGGCGCCATCCTGCCAAGGGTCTTGTCGCGGGTGATGCCGGCATTGTGGACCACCACATCGACCGTGCCGACTTTCTGCCGCAGAAAACCCGCAAGCTGGTGCGGCGTGGCCGGGTCGGTGATGTCGGCCGTGAACGGAAGCCCCCCTACCCGGGCGGCCGTCTCATACAGACCGTCCCGGTCGGCGGGCACATCGAGACAGATCACCTGCGCCCCCTCTTCGGCCAGCCGGTGTGCCGTGGCCGCGCCGATGCCCCGGGCGGCACCGGTAACCAGGGCCACCTTGCCCCGCAGCACCTGCACGTGAGCCTGTGCCGGCGCAGCACCCGGCGCTGGCACCTGGTCGGTGATGCGCAGGGACTGACCGTCAACAAAGGTGCAGCGCGGACCACAAAAAAAGCGCAACGGTTCGTCCAGCAGGTGCTGCGCGCCGTGCTGCAGATACAACAGATTGGCATTGGCACCGCGCTTGCCGATTTCCTTGGCGAGTGAACGGGTGAAGCCCTCCAGCCCGCGCGCGGCGGCTGCCGCGACCGGGCTGCCTTGCGCCTCGGGCAGGCCCGCCACCACCACCACGCGGCCGCAGGTGGCGAGCCGTGGCACCACCGGATGGAAAAAATCGTAGAGGTGACGGTAATCGGTGGCCGTGGTGATGCCAGTGGCATCGAACACCAGAATGTCTGGACTGCTACCGTCAGGGTCGGCCAGGAATGTGGTCCCGGCCTGCGCCAGCTGCGGCAGGATCGCCGGCAACGCAAAGCCGCCGGGGCTGCCACCGGCCAACACCTGCCGGCCCGCCAGCGGCTGCTCGACGTAGCCCCCGGCTGCGCGTGCCAGATGGACTGGTTGTGGCAGACCCAGCAGGCGGATCAGCCTGGCGGTGCGCGGGTCATTGGCCCAGTGCAACAGATGGTCGGTCATGATCTGGCGCTCGCGCAGGTTCGTTTCACTCAACGTTCCAGGATGGCCGTGACACCCTGACCGCCCGCGGCGCAGATCGAGATCAGACCCCGACCGCGGCCGCGCTGCTGCAGCAGTTTGGCCAAGGTGGCCACCACCCTGCCCCCGGTGGCGGCAAAGGGGTGGCCGGCCGCGATCGAGCTGCCACACACATTCAACCGGGTACGGTCGATCGTGCCAAGGGCATCGGCAAGGGCCAGGCGGTCGCGACAGAAACGCGGACTCTGCCAGGCAGCGAGGGTGCACAGCACGACGGCGGCGAATGCCTCATGGATTTCGTAGAAGTCAAAGTCCTGCAAGCCGAGTCCAGCGCGCTGCAGCATCCGGGGAACGGCATAGACCGGCGCCATCAGCAGACCATCGCGTGCTTCCTCGCGGAAATCGACTGCGGCAGTTTCGCTGTGCGTGAACCAGGCCATCACCGGCATGCCCCGGGCCTGCGCCCAGGCTTCGCTCGCCAGCAGCACGGCGGAAGCACCATCGGTAAGCGGCGAGGCATTGCCCGCCGTGATCGTACCCTGCCGCCGGTCAAAGACCGGGCGCAGACTCGCCAGACGCCCTGCCGTGGTGTCGGGGCGCAGTGTGTTGTCGCGGGTCAGCCTGCCAAAAGGCATCACCAGATCGTCGAAAAAACCGGACGCATAGGCCGCAGCCAGATTCTGATGGCTGGCCGCTGCCAAGGCATCCTGGTCTTCCCGGGTGATGCCCCAGACCTGCGCGGTGCGCTCGGCATGCTGCCCCATCGACAGACCGGTGCGCGGTTCGCGATTGGCCGGCAACTCGGGCAGCAGGTTGCCCGGGTGCAGCGCGCGCAGCAGCGCCGAGGCCCGCGCGACGGGCGTGCGCGCGCCATTCAGGTCCATCAGGGCACGCTGCAGCCGGCGGTGCACCGCCACCGGCGCGTCGGAGGTGGTATCGACACCACACGCAATGCCAACCTCAATCTGGCCCAGTGCAATCTTGTTGGCAACCAGGATGGTGGCCTCCAGGCCGGTACCACAGGCCTGGGTGACATCATAGGCCGGGGTGGCCGGCGAGAGCCCCGATGCGAGCACGCATTCGCGTATCAGGTTCCAGTCGCGCGCGTGCTTCATCACGGCACCGCCCACCACTTCGCCCAGACGGTCGCCCTGCAGGTTGGCCTTCTCGACCAGGCCGCGCAGGGTGGCGGTGAGCATCGTCTGGTTGGACTGCCGGGCGTAGGCCGTGTTGGAGCGCGCAAAAGGAATGCGGTTGGCGGAAACAATCGCCACCCGGCGCACGGTCTGCTGGTTCATGCGGAAACGACCCTCCGGGCAGGCCGGACAAATTCAAACGATCGTTTCAGACTACGGCGGTCTGCCGCAGAACGCAAGACGGCGGGAATCAGTGACGCGGCAGGGGGGCACTCAGGTCGAAACGCAGGATACCGGTTACGTCACCGGTCTGCGACGTCGGCACCGGGGCGCTGAGCGGTGGCAGCCCCAGCGGCGAGGCAGCCAACGAGGAAACAGCCTGCGCCAGCCTGGCGGACAGCGGCGGCACCGCCTGGAACACGTCCAGACCGGAGGCACCGCGCGCGTCATCGGGTGCTTCCTCACCGGACGCCAGCAGAGCCTCAGGCGGCAAGGCGGGTGGCAAATGCAGGTGCTGATGCTCCGGTGGCACCACCAGTTCGACCACATGTGCCGGACTGATGTTGAGCAGGCTGGCGATGTCGCGGAAATCATCCCCGAGCGCGGCGTTGTCCCAGCGCTTGGCGGAATGGCGCGCAAGGTTGACGGCATACTTCACGTTGCGCACGCGCGCATGATCGGCATGGCGGTCGTCCATCACGCTGACCAGCAGCTCCGGCAGATGCCAGCGCCGCACCAGCTCGGCTTCGAGGTCACCAAGGGCCACCCCAAATACGGCCTGCTGCACGTCATGCGATCGCAGGGTGGCGTCTGCCGCCTGGCGGGTATCCACCTCCAGCGCCAAGGACGGGGCGTAGAGCCACATCAGCAGCTCGGCGAAATCGTGCAGCATGGCGCCGATCAAGATCACTTCGGTATCGAGATCACGCCGGCGCAGTGCCCAGTCCCGCGCGAAATGCGACGACCGGAATGCACGGTTGACCACCCGCAGCAGGCCGGCGAGCGCGCGCGGCTGGCCGGCCAACTGCTGTTCCACCGTTGGCAATTCGGCGAACTCACGGAAAAATGCCGTGATACCACTCATCAAGATCACCGGCTCGATGGTTTCCAGATCGGTCACCTGGCGGCTGCGCCGCATGCGCGCACTCCAGGCGAAGACCTTCAGGGTCATCAGGGGATCCTGCAACACCGTGTCGGCAATGCTGCGGGCATCGACGCGGTCGATGTCGGCGGCCAGCGCCAGCATGTCGCGCGCCGTATGGCGCAGGACGGGCAGCTCCAGATGCTCGAAAAACGCCACCCATACCGGCAGG
>CAIPBT010000215.1 GCA_903863375.1 uncultured Ferrovum sp. | reverse complement strand
GCAGCCACCGCTTTCATCGCCGTCTTCCCGCGGTCTGCTACCATGGGGAGTTATCAGATGGAGTTTCCATGCATTTTGTCATCCAGAATTTGGGCTACATCGGCCTGATGATTGTCAGCGGCGGCATGCTGGTGTGGCCGGAAATCGACCGGCTCGTCAACGGCGGGAGCGAGGTCGGCATCACCGAAGCCACCCTGCTGATGAACCAGAAGCGCGCAGTGGTGATCGACCTGCGCGCTACCGAGGATTTCCAGCGCGCGCGCATCCCGGGTGCCCGGCATCTGCCGGCCGCCGAACTGGCAACCCGCATCAGCGAACTCACCAAGCTGAAAGGGC
Source organism: uncultured Ferrovum sp. (assembly GCA_903863375.1). Lineage (GTDB taxonomy): Bacteria > Pseudomonadota > Gammaproteobacteria > Burkholderiales > Ferrovaceae > CAIVHB01. The sequence continues at coordinate 35,513 of CAIPBT010000215.1, read as the reverse complement.
GTCCGCTGGTTCTGGTCGGCAGCCGCCCTGCCGCAGCCATTCGCGCCCTGCGCACCGCCGGTTTCACCGAGATCGTGCAGCTGAAAGGCGGCATGGCAGCCTGGCTGGAAGCTGGCCTGCCCACCCAGAAAAACTGATTCCATCCGACCGACGCCCCCCGCCGCGCCGCGAACCCTGATTATTTCTCGTCCGAGCAATTCCCTGCCACTGCCCACCATGCCGCCGATCACGATGTACACCTCGGGCTATTGCCCCTACTGCAACATGGCCGAACGCCTGCTGAAGTCGCGCGGCGTGACCGCCATCGAGAAGGTGCGGGTGGATGCCGATCCTGCCCAGATGTCGGCCATGCTGGTGCGCAGCCATGGCCGGCGCAGCGTGCCCCAGATCTTCATTGGCGATACCCACATCGGCGGCTTTGATGACCTGGCGGCGCTGGATCGCGCCGGCGGCCTCGTTCCCCTGCTGCAAGGCACCCCGCCTGCAGCCTAACCGCAGCACCCCGTCACCCCGAAGGAAGTTTCATGAGCGAAGAACTGCAGACCAGCGAAGTCCAGCAACCCGTGTTCTCGATCGAGAAGATCTATGTGAAAGATGCCTCGCTTGAAATTCCGGGCGCGCCGCAGATCTTCCTGGAGCGCGAAGCCCCGCAGATTGAAGTGCAGCTGTCGACGGCCGGCGGCAACGTCAGCGAAGGCATCTTTGACGCCAGCGTCACGGTCACCGTCACCGCCAAGCTGGGTGATCGCACCATGTTCCTGGTGGAAGCCACCCAGGGCGGCGTGTTCCGCATCCAGAACGTGCCGGAACACGAACTGCCGCCGGTGCTCGGCATTGCCTGTCCGAACATCCTGTTCCCGTACCTGCGGGAAGTGGTGTCGGACCTGTCGGTGCGTGCCGGTTTCCCGCCCGTGCTGCTGAATCCGGTCAACTTCGAAGCCCTCTACGCGCAGCAGGTGGCCATGCAGACCGCCAGCAACGACAGCGCCGGCAGCGCCGCAACCCACTAAGCGCCGCCTGATGCAGCTCGCCGTGCTGGGAGCCGGTGCCTGGGGTACGGCCCTTGCCGTCAGCTTCGGACACCATCATGCGGTGCAGCTGTGGTCGCGCAATGCCAGCCTGTGCCACCGCCTGCAGCAGGCACGCGGTCACGCCAGCCTGTTGCCCGGCGTCACGCTGCCCGCCAGTGTGCAAGTCACGGCCGATCTCGCCGCAGCGCTGGCCCACGCCGAGGTCGTGGTGGTGGCCGTGGCGGTGGCGGGCGTGCGCGATGTGCTGCAGCAACTGGCAGCACATGGCCGAGTCCCGCCGGTGATCCTGGCCTGCAAGGGCTTTGAGCAGGGCACCGGCCTGCTGCCCCACGCCGTCGCCAGAGCCGTGTTGCCAGCGGGCACCAGTGTGCTGGCGCTGTCCGGACCGAGCTTTGCCAGCGAGGTGGCAGCCGGCCTGCCAGCCGCCCTGGTGTTGTCGTGCAGCGAAGCGGCCCCGCTCGCGCACCTGCTGCCGGCACTGCACCACGCCCGACTGCGGTTGTATTCGAACAGCGACCCGGTGGGCGTGGAAATTGCCGGTGCGCTGAAAAACGTGATTTCGATTGCCGCTGGCATGGGCGATGGCATGGGCATGGGGCTGAACGCGCGCGCTGCGCTGATCACCCGTGGCCTGGCTGAAATCCGCCGCCTGGGCGAGGCATTCGGTGCGCGGCCAGACACCTTTCTGGGACTTGCAGGGGTGGGCGACCTGATGCTGACCTGCACCGCCACCTTGTCGCGCAATTACCGCGTGGGTGCGGCGCTGGCCCAGGGGCAGAGTCTGGCCAGCATCCTGACAGACCTCGGCGAAGTGGCAGAAGGGGTGGCCACGGCAAAAAGCATCGCGCGCCTGCAGGCCGAAACCGGTGTGGAACTGCCGATCTGCGAGGCCGTGGCGGCCGTGCTCTCGGCATCCATCACGCCACAGGCAGCCATCGACCGTCTGCTGGGCCGGGAACCGCGCGCCGAAACCGGCCAGACCAGGTAACCCGCTTCAGGCACCAGCCCCGGTTTCGCCGCCAGCACCGGTCTCGGCCCCGGCATAGCCCAGCTGCCGCCAGCCCTCGAACACCGCCACCGCTGCCGCATTCGAGAGGTTGAGGCTGCGGTTGCCGACCATCATCGGAATCCGTACCCAGTGCTCCGGCCCGGCCGCATCGAGAACCGCCGCTGGCAGGCCCGCTGTTTCCCTGCCGAATACCAGCACATCCCCCTGCTCGAAGCGCACCGCGCCAAAATGATGTCGGGCGCGCGTGGTGAACAAATGCAGTCGCCGCGCCGGGCGTTCAGCCTCCAGCGCCGCAAGACAGGCCTGCCAGCTGGCATGCACGCGCAGTACCGTCAGCTCGTGGTAATCCAGACCGGCCCGACGCAGCCGGGCATCGTCCAGCGAAAATCCCAGTGGCTCGATCAGATGCAGACGGCATCCGGTATTGGCGCACATGCGGATGGCATTGCCCGTATTGGGCGGGATCTCAGGTTGATAAAACACGACGTCAAACATGCCAGCGGATCGCAAAGGCCCGAAATCAAAGATGGTAGCGGGTTTCATCTGCCCTGGGCGGGCGTCTGCGCCAGCACCACTGCCCCCACCGAGGTCGCGCCGGCCCGGGCCACGGCCCGGCCCAAGGCCGCCAGGGTTGCGCCGGTTGTCAGCACATCATCCAGCAGCAGGACCGGGCCCTGCACGGGTGGCAGCATGAAGACCCCTTGTGGACCCTGCAGACGGGCAGCCAGGCCCTGACCCGCCTGAGGGGGTACCTCACGCAGGCGACGTGCCGGCAGCACGCGCAAGCCGAAGCGCCGCGCGTAGCAGCGCGCCAACAACAGTGTCGGATCGAAACCACGCTCCTGCAGGCGGACGCGCCCGGAGGGCACCGGCACCAGCCAGGGCCTGCAGGCAGGCGGCGCCAGCTTGCCCGGCGACGCCATGGCGGTCTGCGTGCCCGGCGACGCCATGGCGGTCTGCCTGCCCGGGAGCGCCGCCGTGACAGACTGCTGCACCAGGAGTGGTGGTGGCGCCATCAGACCGGCCAGGACTGGCGCCAGGGCCAGTTCGCCGCCGTACTTGAACCGGGTGATCAACACGTCCAGCGGAAAGTCATAGCGATACCGCACCACCAGACTGCCGGGCAGGTGGCGCATCGGCAATCCTGTCGACGCCGGTACCCGGAACGCCTCAGGCAGCCTGCGCTGGGCCGTACCGTGCGCCTGCAGCTGCCGCGGCAGGGCCCGCCGACAGAAGGCACACAGGGCCAGACCATGCCCATCGCCACCACACAGCACGCAATCCTGCCACGGAAACAGCCGTGCCAGCGTGCGCCAGACGCGACCTGCCAGACGCTCGCGTATGATAGGGCATCTGTTTGCTTCTTCTGTTTCAGTCAAGGTTGCCATCGCCGTGAATTCTCCCGACACCGTTTCCGCCCTCCAGCCTGCCGCGCCCGCTGCGGTCAACGCCAGCACGAATACCGCCACCGTCTGGTCGCTTGCCGACGTCGAGGCCTTGTTCGCGCTGCCGTTCAACGACCTGCTCTGGCAGGCCCAGCAGGTACACCGGGCCCACTGGGATGCCAACGGTGTGCAGCTTTCCACGCTGCTGTCCGTGAAGACCGGCGGCTGCCCGGAAGACTGTGCCTATTGCCCGCAATCGGTGCGCTACGACACGGGTGTGACCAGCCAGGACATGCTGCCCCTGGCCGACGTGCTGGCCGCCGCCCAGCGTGCCAAGGATGCTGGTGCCAGCCGGTTCTGCATGGGCGCCGCCTGGCGCAGCCCGAAAGACCGCGACCTGGAACCGATCGCCGAAATGGTTGCGGGTGTGCGTGCTCTCGGGCTGGAAACCTGCGCGACGCTCGGCATGCTGAAGCCGGCACAGGCAGAACGCCTGAAAGCAGCCGGACTCGATTACTACAATCACAATCTGGACAGCGCACCAGATTTCTATGGCGACATCATCCAGACGCGGCAATACCAGGATCGGCTCGATACCCTGCAGGCTGTGCGGGCCGCTGGCATCCATGTCTGCTGTGGCGGCATCGTCGGCATGGGCGAGACCGGCACCCAGCGCGCCGGGCTGATCGCCCAGCTCGCCAACCTCAACCCGGCCCCGGAATCTGTGCCGATCAACCTGCTGGTGCAGGTGCCCGGCACCCCGCTGCATGGCCAGGACCCACTCGACCCGCTGGAGTTCGTCCGCACCATCGCGGTGGCACGCATCACCATGCCAACCAGCCGGGTACGCCTGTCTGCCGGGCGCGAGGACATGAGCGATGCAGTGCAGGCCCTGTGTTTCCTCGCCGGCGCCAATTCGATTTTCTATGGCGAGCAATTGCTGACCACCCCCAACCCCGGGGCGGATCGCGACCGCAGCCTGCTGGCCCGCCTGGGCATGCACGCCGAGTAAGCACCGGCCACACCATGGAAACCGGGGTCGATGTGCGCCGGGTCTGCGCCAACCTGGAACGGCACGCCCATCAGCATGCGCGCCATACCCAGCTGGCGCTGGAATTCGGCCAACGCCTGCTGGAACACCTCGATGGCCTGCGCATCACGCCGGCCACCGTGCTCATTCAGGGCGCCGGGACAGGCTGGCTGCGCGACGCCCTGACGCGACAATTTCCCGGGGCGCGGCTGCTGTTTGCCGACGCGACTCCCGCCCTGCTTGCCGAGATGCCGGTGGCCTCTCGCCTGCAGCGCCTGCTTGGCGCGCGCCCGCCGGCACGCCTGGCCTGTCGGCCCGAAGCCCTGCCGTTTGCCAACGGCAGCCTTGATCTGGTGATCCAGCTGTGCACCCTGCCGACGAGCGACGCCGCCCGCAGTTTCAGCGAAGCCCGCCGGGTGCTGGTGAAGGATGGGCTGCTGCTGTTCAGCACCCTGGGACCCGACACCCTGCGCGAATGGCGACGGGCCTGGGCCTTGGCCGACCGGCAGCAGCGCGACCCGACGGGTCGCCAGCTGCCTCGCCTGCCCGACATGCACGACGTGGCCGACTGCGCCGCACAGGCCGGCCTGGCAAGCCCAGTGGTCGACATGGAATATCTGACCGTGCACTACCCAGATCTGGCAACGCTCATCACCGATCTTCGGGTGGTAGGGGGCGGCAATGGCCTGACCGACCGGCCGCGCGGCCTGCTCACGCCCCGCGGCCGGGCGCGTCTGCTACAGCACCTCGAAGCCCAGCGGCAGCCGGAGGGCCTGCCGCTGACCCTGGAACTGGTGTACGGCCATGCCTGGAACACCCGGCCGCTGGTGACCGAGCACGGAAGGCCGGTCATTCCGATCCGGGCAGCCGGACCCCGCTAGCAGCCGCTGCCGCTGGCGTCCGGCTGCCCGACCGGGTCAGGCGCCCTTCTGGTAGTTGGCGACGCCGGCCAGGATTTCCTTCTTGGCGCTTTCGGCACCTTCCCAGCCATCCACCTTCACCCATTTGCCGGCTTCCAGATCCTTGTAGTGCTCAAAGAAGTGGGCAATCGTGCGCAGGGTGATTTCCGGCAGGTCTTCCGGCGACTGCACTTTCTTGTAGACCGCGCAGAGCTTGTCGACTGGCACGGCCAACAGCTTGGCGTCCTCACCCGCCTCGTCGGTCATCTTCAGCACGCCGATCACGCGACAACGCACCACCACGCCGCTGATCAGCGGCACCGGCGTCAGCACCAGCACGTCGACCGGATCCCCATCATCCGACAAGGTTTGCGGAATGTAGCCGTAATTGCAGGGGTAATGCATGGCGGTCGACATGAACCGGTCGACGAACAGGGCGCCGGTGTCCTTGTCGAGCTCGTATTTGATCGGGGCGCCATTCATCGGAATTTCGATGATCACGTTGAAATCGTTCGGCAGGTCACGCCCGGCTGGTACGCGGTCGAGATTCATCTTGTAGGTCCTTGAAAATGTCACGGGAAAGTCGGCAGATCGGCCGGCATTTTAACCTTGTTGCGCTGCTTCCACGTCGTTAGACTCGTGATTTGTTGCGAATGCGGGCCGCCTGACGGCTGCGAGGAATGTTGCTGCACATGGTCAAGCTCACAAAAAGTCAATGGATTCTGGGAATTGGGCTGACAGCCACCCTGGCTGCGGTCGCTTGGGTCACGAATGCCGGCGACGATTCCACCGACCCAGCGGCGGTGGCGCCTCGCGCGGAGAACAGCCGGGCTGCCGGTATTGCCGCACCGGTGCGCAAGACAGCATCGGCGGAAGCCAAGTCCGCGGCCAGCGCCGGGATCGACCCATCGCGGCTGATCCGCGCGGCCGACCAGCGCCGCATCAGCGATCCATTCGCTGCCTTCAGCGTGCCGGTGAAAGCTCCGGTTCAGGCAGCGATCACGGTCAGTGCCCCGCCACCGCCGCCGCCACCGCCCGTCGAGCCGCCACCACCGGTGGCACCGCGCTTTCCCTGGGCGTTCATCGGCCGCCTGATTGAAGACCCGCAACACCCGGAAGTGTTTCTGGCCAAGGCTGACCGGCTGACCGTGGCACACATTGGCGACCTGCTGGACGGTGGCTGGCAGGTACTCGGCATGGATGCGAAGAGTCTGCGCGTGCAATACGTCAAGTTGCAGGAAGTGGTCAGTGTGGCGCTTCAGGCCGGCAGTGACGCAAGTGCCCCATCGGGCAGCGGTCCCGGCAACAACAACGCACTAAACAATGGCCGCTTCGACGCCTCGTCGTTGCCCCAGCCCGTGGCAGAGGCCGAGACTGTACGCACCCCGGCCGCCGGAACGGCCCCGGCCGCCGCACCCGCCAGTGCCGTGAGTGGCATCGAGGTGTCCAGCATGGGCTCTTCCACCACGCCCTGATCCCTGCATGCACATCGCGGTTCTCGGTGGCGGCATCGTAGGCGTCACCTCGGCATGGTATCTGCGCGCCGCCGGCCACCACGTCACCCTGATTGAGCGCCAGCCTGGCGTCGCGCTGGAAACCAGCTTTGCCAATGGGTCTCAGGTGTCGGCCGGCCACGCCGAGCCGTGGGCGCAGCCCGGCGTCTGGCGCAAGGTGCTGCGCTGGCTGCCGCAAGAAGATGCCCCCCTGTTGTTCCGGCTGCGCCTGGACGCCGCGCAATGGCGCTGGGGCCTGCAGTTCCTGCGCGAATGCGCGCCACAACGTTTCGCCTACAACCTTCGGCAGATCCTGGCGCTTGGGGTATACAGCCGCCAAAGCCTGCGCGCGCTGCGCGCGGAATTGGGGCTGGACTATGACCAGGCGGCACTGGGCATCCTCAACCTGTACGAAACCCGGGCGGATTTTGCCCGTGCCGTGGCAGTCAGCGCCCTGGTGCGGGACTTCGGTTATGAGCGGGTGGCGCTGACGCCCGACGAGGTGATCGCACGCGAGCCCGTGTTACGCCATCGTCGTGCCCATCTGGCCGGCGGGACCTGGACACCGCCCGATGAAACTGGCGATGCGCACCAGTTCGCGCGCGCCCTGGCCGACGCTGCCATTCGGGCGGGTGTCACCCTGTGCTGCAACACGCAGGTCACGGGTCTGGTGGTGCGCAACGGACAGCTGCGCAGCGTGCAACTCATCCGTGACGTGGCCACTGCGCCGCAGCCCGCCGACCTGGCGGTCGATGCCTGCGTGCTCGCCCTGGGCAGCCATTCGGTGCGCCTGCTGCGCCCCCTGGGCATCGAGGTGCCGATCTATCCCGCCAAAGGGTATTCGGTCACCCTGCCCCTGCGCGATCCGGACCGCATGGCTGGCCCCAGCATCACCGACGAATCCAGCAAGATGGTGTTTACCCGGCTGGGCCAGCGCCTGCGGGTGGCGGGCACGGCCGAATTTGGCGGATATGGTCTGGAATTGAATCCGGTGCGCTGCGCTGCCCTGGTGGCACGGGCGCGGCTGCTGTTTCCCGGGGCTGCCGATGACACGGCCCCCGTGTTCTGGACCGGGCTGCGTCCAGCCACCCCGTCCAATCGCCCACTGATCGGGGCGACGCGGGTGGCCGGGCTCTATCTGAACGCTGGGCACGGCACCCTGGGGTGGACCGAGTCCTGTGGTTCGGCCCGCGCCCTCAGCCGGCTGATCGACGGTCTGCCGGCCGAGGTGGACTTCGACCTGCTGCAGCACCAGCATCTGCGGTAGCACCCGGGCCGGCTGCCGCGCTGGCGGCACCAGGTCCGGCCTGGGCCACCACCCGAACCGGCAGACCCGCTCAGGTGATGCGACGACGATATTCGAAGGTGCTGGTGTCGATTTCGATCTTGTCGCCGGTGTTGCAGAACAGCGGCACACTGACCTCGAAGCCGGTCGAAATCTTGGCAGGCTTCATCACCTTGCCCGAGGTATCGCCCTTCACGCCCGGTTCGGTGTAGATGATTTCCCGCACCACGCTGGCCGCCAGTTCGATCGAAATCGGCTTGCCGTTGTAGAACACCAGTTCGCCCGGCATGCCGTCTTCGATGATGTTCAGGGTGTCACCCAGGTTTTCCGCTTCCACTTCGTACTGGTTGAATTCGCCATCCATGAACACATAGAGCGGATCGGCGAAATAGGAATAGGTCACTTCCTTGCGGTCCAGCACCACCTGATCGAGCTTGTCATCCGCCTTGAAGACGGTTTCCAGCCCCGAACCGGTCAGCAGGTTCTTCATCTTCATCTTCATCACGGCGGCGTTGCGGCCGCCCTTGTTGTACTCGGCCTTCAGGATGACCATGGGGTCTTTGCCGACCATGACCACGTTGCCGGCGCGCAGCTCTTGTGCCTGTTTCATCGAGGAGTTTCCTGGGTGGGAAAAAAGATAACCCGGGAGTATACCTTGCGTCGGTGGTGCGGCGGTACTGCCCGGGCAGGCACGGAAACCTCTAGAGGACTGTCGGCCGGCCCCCAACCGGTGAACGATGTTGCGTTGCGACATCACAACAAGCCGGATTTCTGTCGCATTTTCGCAACAAACCACGCAAAACCCCTGTTTTGACTGGCTGCGCCGTTGACAGCCACTCCGGCACAAAACGACTATGCGATGTCGGTTGATTCATAAGAAAGTCCGCCCGCCGGTCGTTTCGTGCTGTGATGCCTCCACAAAATGGGGGTGCAGCGCAGCAGATTCCGACGGGAAATCGCGACTCCGCAGCCGCAAGTTCGACGCAAAAAAAGACAATTCCTCACTTTCGGAGAGAAACAACATGGCTCAATTCAAGAAGCTGACCCTTGCCGTTGCCGCGGCCACCTTGTTCGGCGCCAACGCGGCGCACGCCGTTGACCTGCAGGCCGGCGACTGGAAGTTGTCGATCGGCGGCAACGTGAACGGATTCCTGACGAGCGATTCGTGCGACAGCAAGGGCACGGCCATCAACCTCGGCCTGGCCTGCAGTGGCTCCAGCACCTTCGGCATCCAGAACGGCCTGCTGCCGAACGAGATCTCGTTCACCGCCAGCAGCCGCCAGGATGACCTGGACGTGTCCGCCACCATCAGCCTGTGGCCGACCATCGACACCACCAGCGCCGCCCAGACCGGCACCGGCAGCGGCACCTCGGGCAGCGGCCTGAACTCGCGTCAGGGCTTCTTCACCTTCGGCGACAAGAGCTGGGGTACGGTCAAGATCGGTCGTGACCTGGGCATCTTCGGTTCGGACGCCATCCTGTCCGACATGACCCTGTTGTCGGTCGGTGCCGGCAGCAACGGTGGCGTGGGCGGCTACGGCGGCCCGACCACCCTGGGCCGCATCGGCTCGGGCTACCTGTACGCCGACTGGATCCCGCAGATCACCTACTCCTCGCCGAACATCAACGGCTTTGCCGTCAGCGCCGGCGTGTTCCAGTCGCTGGCCAACCTGACCACCGCCGGCTACACCCCGCTGAAGCAGCCGGGTTTCCAGGGCAAGGCGACCTATGACATCGCCATGAGCGGCGTCACCAGCCACCTGTGGGCCGGCTTCCTGACCCAGAAGTTCGACACCACCGGTGCCGCCTCGCCGGCGGGCTACACGGCCAGCGCTTACGAAGTGGGCGGCAAGTTCGGCATCAGCGACTTCGAACTGGTTGGCTACTACTACAGCGCCGACGGCGTGGGCACCACGGTGCAGTTCCTGGGTGGCGACGACGGGCAGGGCAACAAGCGCAAGTCGGATGGTGGCTATGTGCAGGGCACCTACAAGATCGGCAAGGTCAAGCTGGGCCTGTCCTACGGCCAGTCGAACCTGAAGAGCGCGAACGCCGCCGACGAGCTGGCCATGGACGGTTCGCCGACCACGGCTGCCACGGTCAGCAAGAACACCGCCTCGATCGCCAGCGCCTACTACAGCCTGACCAAGAGCATCACCCTGGTGGCCGAGTACATCAACACCAAGTCGGACGCCCACGGCGGTGCCAGCGCCAAGCAGGATACCGTTGCCCTCGGCGGCATCATGTTCTTCTGATCGGCTGACGACAGACGACCTGATCTCAGACGAACAGACCGGCCGGGTTCCCCGGCCGGAGCAACCCCAGCCGGGCCGCCCCCTTCGTGTGAAGCGGGCGGCCCGATTGCTTTGCAGGTGCGACTGCGGGTGACTTGTCCTGACATCGTGACAGGGCAGCCAGGCACGCTCGCGATCCCGCGCTGCTGCGCAACAACTTCATTGACGCGTGCGTATTTTTGTTTAGTACAATCAGTGCGCACGCTGATCGTTGCAGTGCAACGAACGGCGGTTCCCCAGTGGCGGGCTGAGCAGTCCAGCCCCCCACCGGGGGTTTTCTTTCCCCCTCCCCGGAGATTTGCATGAGCCACGTGTTCCGCCCCCTGTTGTCCAGCCTGTTTGCGGCCCTGCCGCTGCTGTCTACCCTGGCGTTTGTCACGCCCGTGCAGGCGGCTGAACCTGTCAGCACCATCCGCCTGTACGCCATCGACTGTGGTCGTATCGACGTCAGCGACATGGCCGCCTTCGCCGACACCGGCGAGTACGATGGCAAGTCTGGGAAGGTCACCGCCCCCTGCTTCCTGATCCGCCACCCCAAGGGCAACCTGCTGTGGGATACCGGGCTGGGCGACGATCTCGCCAAGCAGAAGGACGGCATGACCAACGGCCCGTTCCACCTGACCCTGAAAAAGACCCTGGCCGCCCAGCTGGCGGACATCGGCATCCAGCCGGCGGACATCAACTTCGTCTCGTTCTCGCATCTGCACTTCGACCACACCGGCAACGCCAACAGTTATGCCGGCGCGACCTGGCTACTGTCGAAAGCCGAACTGGACTGGGCCAACAGCACGCCCACGCCGTTTGGCGTGAATCCGGCTTCCTATTCGTCGTACAAGACCGCCAAGATGGTGTCGGTGGATGGCGACAAGGATGTCTTTGAAGACGGCAGCGTCAAGATCCTCGCCGCCCCGGGCCACACCCCGGGTCACAAGGTGCTGGTGCTCAAGCTGAAAAAGTCCGGCACGGTGATCCTGTCCGGTGACCTCTACCACACCATGGAAAACCGCAAGCTGAAGCGCATGCCGGTGTTCAACACCGACCGCGCCGACACCCTGGCCTCGATCGACCGCATCGAACGCATCATCAAGAACACCAAGGCGCGGTTTGTAATCCAGCACGCCCCCGAGTCGTTCGATTCGATGCCGAAGTTCCCGGCTTACCTCGAGTAAGCCACTAGCGCGGCGGACGGGCCAGGCCCGGGCCGCTCAGGCCCCGCCCGACCGCGTCGGTCAGCAGCTGGGTCAGCAGATCCGGTTGCTGACCCAGCTGTGCCTGCCAGGCCGAGGCCTTGGCCTGCAGGGCAGGCAGGTGGCGACACACCGCCGCCCAGGCCACTGCGAGCGCCGCACCCTCCCGTCGCACCCAGGCCTGCCAGAGCGCCCCCAGCGCCTGCGCCGCCTCCAGATCCGGCAGATCCGCCCGATACAGACGCAGAAACGCCGCCATCTTCACCAGATGGGCATCGTCTGACTGCGGATAGATATCCCAAAAAAATGGCTTCGCCGCCCACTGCGCGCGCACGAACGAGTCCTCACCGCGCACCAGGTTAAAATCGCTGTCCCACAACACCTGGTCAAACGCGGCCTGGCCAAGCCATGGCAGCCAGGTGAAGCGGGTGCGATGCCCTGGATGCGCCGCAGCCCAGGCCTGCACCTGCTGTTGGGCCGGCCCCTGAAAAACCCGACAATGCACCCTGCAAGGTCCGGCTTCGATCGCCGCCAGCAGTTGGTCCAGCACCGGATGCGCGTAGCAGAACAGGGCGACCTGTAAGTCTTCCGGTGGCATCCTTGCCTGGCGGTCGGCGGTCAATGTTGCCCTGCACAAATCCGCAGCCGACGCCGCCTGGCTTGCCGCCACCGCCTGCAACAAACCGGCCTCGCGGAGCAGTCCACCCGTGCCGTTCACAAATCCTGGGAAAAAAAACTGCCGGCTCACCGGCAGGCGGGGATGCGGACTGGGCAGACCATGACAGCCAAGCACCCAGTCTTCCGCACTCAGATATTCGAGGTTGTACCAGACCGGCTGGGGCGCGCGCTGGGCCAGCGCCTCTGCGTACGGCGCCGGCACATCGCAGCCGAAGGTCTCGATCACCAGATCGGCGGGATCGGTGACGGTCCAGGGCGCCAGCACGATCTGTCCGTGATCGAGCAAGGCCATGTCGGCAGGGTCGACCGCGACAAACTGCTGCAACGCCGCCGGGTCGTCAATCACCAGACGGACCTGACAGCCATGCTCCTGCACGAGCTGACGCGCCAGACGCCAGCACACCCCGGCATCGCCGAGATTGTCTACCACTCGGCAGAACAGGTCAGCGCGCCAGGCGGCGCTGATCATCGGTGAGCCGCCACCAGGGGCATGGCACCGGCGACCCCCATCAGACACCCGGAATCAGCCAGCCGTCAGTGCCTCGACGCCAGCAGCGGCAATGATGCCGTCCTGGTTCGACTGCACCCCCGAAATACCGATCGCCCCAAGGCACTGCCCTTCATGCATCAACGGCAGTCCGCCTTCAATCGGGGTCGCACCCGGCAGGTTCAGCATCACCGTCCGGCCACCCGCAATGGCTGACTCGATCGCGGCGCTCGGCCGCTTGAACAGCAGGGCCGTCTTGGCCTTTTCAATGGCGACCGTCACCGAACCCAGCTGGACGTGATCCATTCGCTCGAGATAGACCAGATGACCACCATCATCAACCACGGCAATCACCACCTTCCACTCATTTTCGAGAGCCTTCTGGTGGGCGGCCGCCGCGATGCGGCGGGCGTCTTCCAGGCCGATGGCGAATTTCTGCAACATACGTTCTTCTCCGGAGAGCAACAGGAATCAAGGAGGACCGCCACCAAGGCAGTCCAACGACCCAACATGATACGGGAAGGCGTTGCGGGCCGCCGTCTGCTTGACCGGCTGCCCTGTCACGCTGGGTTGTCAGTGACGACGGCTGGCATCCCGCGCAGCGGCTTCGGGATTGGCATGCTCCAGCAGGGCCTTGCGTGCCTCGAGCATCTGCAGGAAACGGTCTTCGGCGTCGGTCACCAGGGCGGCATGGCGGTCGTTGCCCAGCCGCACGGTGTTTTCCTTGCACTCACGCACGGCAGCATCGCGGATTCGCAAGGCTTCCTCGCTCCAGGCGGCTTTCGGCAACTCGCAGCGGCCGTGATAGTTGGTGCGCGCGGCCAAGGCACTGCCGGATGGCAGCACGGTCAGTACGGTCAGCATGACCAACACGGGTCTGATCCTGCCAGTTGCTGCACCGCGATCCCTGTCGACGCTGGTGCCCCGGCAGCCTTGCCGGTTCGCTGAAGTAGTTGCCAAACGGCTCTCCCTGAATGTCTTGCTTGCGTCGATCGGGCTGCTCTTGATCTCTTGGGCTACTCTGGCGTCTATCCGGCTGCTGTGGCCGGCTGGCCGGCTTGCCTGTCCACGGCCCAGGCGGCCAGCATTGCCAATCCCTGCAGGGCGGCTACCGACAGCAGCACGGCAGTGAACAGACCGTGGTCCATCCAGGGACCCAGACACAGGGGGGCGAGCGCCAGGCCGGCGTCCAGACCGGAATAGACGAAACCGTAGACCCGGCCGAGCGCGGCGGCGCCCAGACGGGCGGTGGCAGCCTTGCGTACCAGCAGGTCGCGCGAAGGTCCGGTGAACCCGACACCGAAGCCCATCACGCCGAGCACAGGCAGCACCGCCGAACCCGGCAGCCAGACGCTGGCCAGCAGGCAGGCTGCGGTGGCCGACAGTGCCAGTGCGCCGAGAATGGCGCGTGCCTGTCCATGGCCGCCATGCGCCCAGAATCCGCCAGCCAAGGTGCCCAAGGTGCTGCCCACCAGATAGGCGGTCAGTGCAGTGGCGGCCAGGGTTGGTCCCAGGCCGTAGAGATGACCAAGCAGCGGCACGGCAAAATTCTGCAGCGTGCCAAAGGCGGCCGACGACGCCAGGAAAAAGGCAAAGCACAGCCACACCGCTGGCAGCAACAGGACCGTTCGCGTGGCCACTCCGACCTCGGCGGTCGCGCCGGTGCCGGTGCCACTGCCCGTGCTCGTACCTGTGCCAGTGCCTGTGCCTGTGCCTGTGCCTGTGCCCGAGTGTGCCGTCGGCGAACGACGGGCCGGCGTCACCTCCACCAGCCCGCGGAAGGTCGCCAGCACGCCGATGCACAGCACGGCAACCACGGCCGCCGCACAGCACGCCACCCGCCAGCCGAAGGCGCTGCCCAGCACCGCAATGAAGGGGGGACAGGCCACCCAGCCAGCATTGCCGGCCAGACCGTGCACGGAAAACGCCTGACCGAGCCGGGACGGCGAAACGCGCCGGTTCAGGATGGTGTAATCGGCGGGATGAAACACGCTGTTGCCCAGCCCGGCGAGTGCGGCCCCCGCCAGCAGGGCACCGTAGCTGCTGGCCAGACCGAGAGTGACTGCGGCCGATGCCAGCAGCGACAATCCGCCGAACAGCACCCGGGTGGCACCCACCCGGTCAACCACCAGCCCGGCCAGCGCCTGACCCAGGCCCGACACCAGGAAGAAGGTCGACATCAGCGCGCCGGCCTGCGTGAACGACAGGCCAAAGTCGCGCATCAGCCAGGGATAGAGCGACGGCAGCAGGAAATGAAAGAAGTGCGAGGTGCCATGGGCGACCCCGATCAGGGACAGCGTGGGATAATCCTGCGAGGGGTTGAGCACAGTGGCATTCATCGCCCGATGGTAGCATTCCGGTTTCCGTCCGGGAATGTTCGCCTTAAGGCTGCCCGTTGGGCGGTTGCTGCTCCCGTTTTTTCCATCTGGCACCCTCTCCCTCTGGTTCGATGTCCTCTGCTCGTGCTGCTGCCGTCCGCTTCGTGCTGGTGACGGTTTTCCTTGATGTGGTCGGTATCGGCATCGCGATTCCGGTGTTGCCCTCGCTGGTGGGACAACTGGCCGGCAACCGGGCTGACCAGGCCTGGTGGTACGGCGTGCTCGGTGCCTCGTATGGTCTGATGCAGTTCCTGTGCTCCCCCCTGCTGGGAGCGCTATCGGACCGTTTCGGCCGTCGCAGCGTGCTGTTGCTGTCCAGCGCCGGCCTGGGTCTTAACTACCTGATCACGGGCCTGGCACCAACCCTGCCAATCCTGCTGCTGGCGCGGCTGCTGGGTGGCGCGACCGGTGCCAGCTTTTCGGTCGCCACCGCCTATGTCGCCGACACGACACCGCCGGAGGCGCGCACGCGCGGCATTGGCCTGATCGGTGCCTGTTTCGGGATGGGGTTCATTGTCGGGCCGATGCTGGGCGGGCTGCTTGGCAGCATCGACCTGCGCCTGCCATTTTTTGTCGCAAGCGGTCTTGCCCTCTGCAACACCCTGTACGGTGTCTTCGTGTTGCCGGAAAGCCTGCCAGCGAGCCAACGCCGACCGCTGGCCTGGCAATCGGCCAATCCGCTCGGTGCGCTCGCCAACCTTGGGCAATTGCGCGAAGCCGGCGGCGTGGTGCTGGTGTTTGCCTGCGCCACGCTGGCCCAGCTGGTGCTGCAAAGCACCTGGGCGCTGTACACCGCCTTCCGCTTCGGCTGGGGTCCGCGGGATACTGGTATCACCCTGTTCCTGGTGGGCGTGGTGGCGGTGTCGGTGCAAGGCGGGCTGCTGGCCCGCCTGACGGCCATCCTCGGCGAAACCCGGCTGGTGTTGTATGGCCTGCTGTCTGGCGTGGTGGCTTTTACCCTGTACGGCCTGGCAACCCACGGTGTCGTGCTGTACCTGGTGATCGTGGCCAATTTCCTGGCGTACGGTGTTGGTCCTACCCTGCAGTCGATCGTGTCACGCGCCGTGCCGACCGATCGCCAGGGCGTCACGCTGGGCGCCCTGCAGTCGATCAACAGCCTGATGTTCATCGTCGCGCCACTGCTGGGCACCAGCCTGCTGGCCCGCACCAGTCACCTGCCAAGCCAGGACTGGCGGGTGGGCGGCACCTTCTTCCTGTGTGCCGCTTTCCAGGCCTTGGCTCTGGTGCTGGCCCTGCGCCATTTCCATCGGCAGGCTCAACGCGAGGCAAGCCAGGCGGTCAGCGCCTGAATCTCGTCTGGCTTGAGCTCGCGCACAATGCCGTGCATCACCGGCGAGTCGCGCAGCTTGCCCTGGATCGCCACAATCTGCCGGGTGAGATATTCGGCATGCTGTCCCGCCAGGCGCGGAAAGACCGTGTTGCCGGTGGCATCGGCACCATGGCAACCCGAACAGGCCGCCACGCCACGCTCCGGCAGACCGTTGTGGAACAGGGCATCGCCGCGCGCCACCAGGGCCGGATCGCCGGGCCGGCCCTGCGCCGCCGGCTGGCCAGCGTAATAGGCCGCCAAGGGCTCGACCAGCCGTTCATCCAGCATGGTTGCCATGCCCCACATGTAGTCGTGGGCATCCGGCTCGGCGCGGCTGCGCGCCCGGAAGGCGCGCAACTGGGCAGCGAGGTAGTCGCGCTGTTGGCTCGCCAGGATCGGAAACTCCGGCGAGACACTGATTCCGTTGCCACCATGGCAGCTCGAACATACCTGGGCAGCCACGGTGCGCGCGGTGGCCGCCAGGGCAGGAGAAATCGGCGCGCTGGCCGTGGCGGGGTCGGCCTCCGCGGCACTCCCGGCGGCACGCGCCGGGGCAATGGTCATTGACGCGAGGCCAGTCAGCAGCGCGGCCAACACGGTCAGCGTGCGCAAGGTGGAACCAGGAAATGAAGGGAACGCAATCATGATGGGGCTCCTCAGTACGCAAACCAGACATCGAGATAAAACACGTTGTTGTCATGGGCGCTGCGGCCCATGCCATCGACGTTCGTGCTGCCGCCATTGAAACGGGTATAGCCGGTGTATTGCGCCAGGATGCGCACGTTCTGCACCGGCTGATAGTCCAGTTCCGCCACATAGCCGCGGGTGTCCGGCACGGCATAGTTGAGCCCGCCGTTGACCATGTAGAGCGTGGCGTCATTTGAACCGGTGGTCTGGAACAGGCCAAACGACCCGCCGTAGGTGTGATGGTAGAAATAGGTGGCCTTGACGCGACGGGTGTCCAGCGTGTTGCTGGCGTTGTCGCTGCCGCCGGCCACACCGTAGGTGTAATCCAGTTGCTGATGCTCGTGGATGGCGGTGCCGATCACCGAAAAGGCATGCGCCTCGGTGATGTACTGATACTGGACATCCAGCGCACTGTCGGTATAGCGGTCTACTGGGTCGCCATCCTGCCCGGGTTGCAGCGCGAACCGCGCCAGGTAAGTCCCCACTTCCAGGGAATTGGCCCCCCATTCCCGGTTGTAGGCCAGCCGCAGATAGGGATTGGTGCCGTGCAAGGGTGCCGCCGGCGCATCCACCCGCCAGGTCATCAGATTGAGGGGGCCCTGCGGATTGCGGTAGGCGGTCAGCTCGCCATATAGCGTTCGGTCCCAGTACACATAGGCACCGATGCCGACCGCCTGCTGGCCCAGACCGCCATCAATCAGGGTTGCGGCGGCCGGCCGGGCATTGGCAAATTGCGGCCCCTGCCACGGGTAGCCAAAGGCCGGCGTGCCGTTCCAGACATCCTGCACGGTCGGATTGTTGTGCACGGTCAGGCCGTACACCCAGTCCGGAAAGCCTTCGGCAGAGGGCTCCGAACGGCCGACCAGCCGCAGGTCCATGTTGTCGGCATGGGCATAGCCACCATACTGCTGGGGATTAGGGTAATTGAAGTTGTAGGGCGTATAGGTCCATTGCAGGAACGCGCCAGCGTTGTCGCTGATACGCCCCCCAGCGAACAGGCTGGCAGCCGATAGCGACACGGCACCATCACGACTGTCCTGCAGGTTGCCGGCGGCGTCGGTGGGCGTGGCCATGCGCTCCACACCGACGTTTGCCATGATCGCCAGCGGAATGTCGGCGCGCTTGCCAATCGTGTAGCCGTTCAGCTTGAACCAGCGGCCATAGGGGGTCAGCTCGGGAAAACTGACATGGCAGGCCACACAGGCCTGTCCGGTCTGGCGGGCAAACAGGGGCAGTGCCTGGGACGGCTGCGCCAGCAGCAGCACGACCAATCCGAACAGCAGCTGCAGCAGGATCAGACCGGCACGGGTATCCGGCTGCCGCGTGGCGGCCATCGCGTGCCGCTGGTGCGGCGGGTGCCCGGCCACCGGCGGCCGGTACGTGAGCGAAGAAGGGCAGATCATGAAACACCTCCGAGAGATCAGACGCCTGCCCGCCCCTGGCTGGGATGGTTCAGGCCGATGTCGGAAGTGTCATCCCGGCGCCGTCAGGGCGCCTTGATGTAGCGCAAACGCAGCGCTCAAATCGGCAGCTCGAACAGCGCCTTGATGGTCCAGCGGTCGGCCGCTGCGGTCAGACCCCGCCCGATGCCAAGGTTGAAAACCCAAGGCTTGCGATCCACATCGATGGCAGCGAACAGGGTGTGCGTTTGCTGGCTGTAAGGCAGCAGGTTGGAGAACTGGCCGAGCGCGGTGTAGTACTCGAATCCCCCCGCGAAACCCGGTGCCAGGGTGCGTGCCACTTTCAGGGCCGGGCTGAAGTCAGGACCGCCCGTGCGTTGGCCAGCCAACAGCGGAATGCCCACCACAGGATTGCCGCTGACCAGCCAGTCATCATTACGCCAACCGATGATAGGCCGCACCTCCAGGAAGTCCTGTGCGGCTTCGAACACATACTTGACGTGCGACAGTTCGAAGTTGATGCCATAAAACCAAGGGTCTTCCGCGCTGGCCTGCTGCGCGATGTATTTCAGCCGCGCCCGCGGGCCGGCATACCGCTCCTGGCCTTGGGCGGTGTATTCCAGCGGGATGTACAGGCCGAGCTCGACCGTGTTGGTCACTCCATACGAGAACTCGAAGGTCTGGCGCAGGCCGTGCACCGTGGTGATTTCGCCGGGATAAGCCGGTGCCGGATCGGCGGACGGCGTGGCATTGAGGTGCAGTTCCACACCCACATCGCCAGCGGCATTCAAGCCGTCATCGTAGACCTGGATTTCGTCGGGCAGGGCCGCCAAGGCCCCCTGCCACGGCAGGCCGGCCAGCCCAGCCAGAACCAGCCCTGCGCGCAATCCCTGCACTGCCGCCCCACGTCCTGCTATGCCTGCTGCCCAGCGCATCGCCGCCCTCATGTCCCATTCGTCGACCTTGCACGGTACCAGAGTCACCGCGGGTACAACTTAAGAATACCGGGGCCAAATATTACAGTCGCAAGATGCTTCCGCGGCCCCGTGTAAACCTCATGTTTTCTCTAGGATTTATGCGGTAAAAAATTGAAAACATTGCTTATTTTATGGGAATTTTTCCCGCAAAAAGCTTGTCGCCGGGGGCGATTGCGCCGATCATGTCCCTGCAGGCCCACGTGCCGCGCAGTTCCTGGAGTGACCATGACCCCCTCGCCCCCCTCGCCGAATGTAACGCCCTTGCCAGCCCTGACGCGATGGCTGCTCGCCAGCACGCTGTTGCTGGCGGCCTGTGACCCGATCACGATGGGACTGGTGACCGCCAGCGGCGGATTGGCGGTCAATCATCAGATGTCGTCCACCGCAACGCGCACGTTCAGCGAGGACAGCCAACAGGTGCAACAGGCGGTGCTGGCCGCCCTCGACCGCATGAGCATGGTGGTGACCCACCACGATCACAGCGGCACCAGCGAGCGGATCGACGCCACGGCGGGCAGCCGGTCCGTCAGCCTGCGCGTGGAACCGGTGACACGCACCACCACCCTGTTGCAGGTGGGCGTGCATCAGGACCTGCTGACGATGGATGGCGCGACCGCGCGCGAAATCGTGGCCCAGACCGAACATATTCTCGCTGATCCTGCCCTGCTGCAGGCCGCCATGCGCTTCCCATCCGGCACGGCAAGTGCCGGTGCGCCAGATGCGGATCCAGGCCGGGGCGGCACCTTGGCCGACCCCGCGATCGCCAGTCTTCCGGGCAGCCCGCGCAGACTCAGCCCGGCAGGTGCGCCAGGATGGCGTCCACGCTCTTCTTAGCATCGCCAAACAGCATGCGACTGTTTTCCTTGAAGAACAGCGGATTGTCGACGCCGGCATAACCTGTCGCCATGGATCGCTTGAAGACCACCACGGTGCGCGCCTTCCAGACCTCCAGCACCGGCATGCCGGCGATCGGGCTGCCCGGGTCGTCCTGGGCGCTCGGATTGACGATGTCGTTGGCGCCTACCACCAGCACCACGTCGGTGTCGGGAAAGTCCTCATTGATCTCGTCCATTTCCAGCACGATGTCGTAAGGCACCTTGGCTTCGGCCAGCAGCACGTTCATGTGCCCGGGCAAGCGCCCAGCCACCGGGTGGATGGCAAAGCGCACCTTCACGCCCTTGGCGCGCAGGCGCTTGGTGATTTCACTGATCACGCCCTGCGCCTGGGCCACGGCCATGCCGTAGCCCGGCACGATGATCACTTCGCGCGCATCCGCCAGCGCCTGGGCCGTCTCGTCGGCAGTGATGGCAACCGCCTCTCCCTGCGGTCCGGCCGCCGCCGCCGAACTGGCCGGCGCATTGCCAAAGCCGCCAAGAATCACCGCAATGAACTTGCGGTTCATCGCCCGGCACATGATGTAGGAAAGGATGGCACCACTCGAACCCACCAGGGCGCCGGTCACGATCAGCAGGTCGTTGCTCAGCATGAATCCGGTGGCAGCCGCCGCCCAGCCCGAATAGCTGTTCAACATCGACACCACGACCGGCATGTCGGCACCACCGATGGCAAGCACCAGATGGATACCGATGGCGGCGGCAATTGCGGTCATTGCCAGCAACAGTGGCAAGCCCTGCGCCATGTTGTCACTGCCAAGAAACAGGCCACCGAGCACCACGCACACCAGCAGCGCTGCCAGGTTCAGCAGATGTCGCGCCGGCAACAGCACCGATTTGCCGCTGATGCTGCCGCGCAGCTTGCCAAAGGCGATCAGGGAACCGGTGAAGGTGACCGCACCGATGAATACGCCGAGGAAGATCTCGACCTCATGAATCGACCGCTCGGCCGGTGAGGCGAAGTGGGCATTCGGGTCGAGGTAGCTCGCGATGCCCACCAGCGTGGCGGCCAGGCCAACAAAGCTGTGCAGCACGGCCACCAGTTCCGGCATGCCGGTCATCTCGACGCGCACGGCAAGCGTCCAGCCCAGCACGCTGCCCACCAGCACGGCGGGCACCAGCAGGCCATAACTGCTGACACCAGCGCCAGTCACGGTGGCCAGCACTGCCAGGGCCATGCCGATCGTGCCATACAGGTTGCCGCGCCGGGCGGTGTCCTGCCGCGACAGGCCGCTCAGGCTGAGAATGAACAGGATGGCAGCGCCAATATAGGAAACAGTCGTCAATCCAGGATTCATGGCGGCGGGGTCCTCAGTCCTTGCGGAACATGTTGAGCATGCGGGCGGTGACGCGGAAGCCGCCGGCGATGTTGATGGTGGCGATCAGCACGGAGAAGGCAGCGATGCCCTGTACCAGCGCAGACGGGCTGGACACCTGCAGCAGCGCGCCGATCACGATGATGCCGCTGATCGCGTTGGTCACGCTCATCAGCGGCGTGTGCAGGGCCGGCGTGACATTCCACACCACCTGATAGCCGACGAAACAGGCCAACACAAACACCGTGAAATGCGGCAGGAAGGCGGCGGGCGCGTATAGACCCACCAGGGCAAACAGCAGGGCCCCCAACACCATCGTCACCGCCGTGCCGGTGGCGCTGGCGGGCGGACCAGCCTCGCCGTGTTTCGGCGCCGCCACTATCGCTGCGGCAGGCTTGGCGGGCGCAATGGCCGGCACTTTCAGGGGTGGAGCCGGCCAGGTGATCACACCATCCTTGATCACCGTGGCGGTGCGGATCACGTCGTCTTCCATATTGACCACAATCTGGCCATCCTTGCCCGGCGTCAGGTCAGTCAGCAGATGGCGCAGATTGGTGCCGTAGAGCTGGCTGGACTGGGTTGGCAGCCGTGACGGCAGGTCGGTGTAACCGACCACACTCACACCGTGCACCACATTGACCGTACCGGGCACCGTGCACTCGCAGTTGCCGCCCTGTTCGGCGGCCAGGTCGACAATCACGCTGCCCTGCTTCATCGAGGCCACCATCGCTTCGGTGATCAGCTTCGGTGCCGGTTTGCCAGGAATCAGCGCAGTGGTGACGATGATGTCCACCTCCTTCGACTGGGCCGCAAACAGCGCCATTTCGGCTTCGATGAACGCCGCACTCATCTGCTTGGCGTAGCCGCCCTGGCCGGACCCCTCTTCCACGAAATCCATCTCGAGGAATTCCGCGCCCATCGATTCGATCTGCTGCTTCACTTCCGGGCGTGTATCAAAGGCGCGCACGATGGCACCCAGACTGCGCGCCGTGCCGATGGCGGCCAGTCCCGCCACGCCGGCACCGATCACCATCACCTTGGCGGGCGGCACCTTGCCGGCGGCCGTGATCTGTCCCGTAAAGAACCGGCCAAAATGCTGGGCCGCCTCGATAATGGCGCGATACCCGGCAATGTTCGCCATCGAGCTCAAAGCATCCAGTTTCTGCGCCCGCGAGATGCGGGGCACGGCATCCATGGCCAGCACGGTCACGCCGCGCGCTGCCAGTCGCTCCAACAGCGCCGGCTGCTGCGCCGGCCAGATGAAACTCAACAGGGCCTGCCCCGACCGCAGATGGTCGGCTTCATGTTGCGGGCCGTCGCCCAGCAACTGCGGCGCCCGTACTTTCAGGACGATGTCAGCCGCCGCATACAGGCTACTGGCGTCGGGCACCACGCTGGCTCCGGCCGCGTCATACGCTGCGTCGCCAAAACTTGCGGCCTCGCCAGCGCCGGCCTGCACCGTCACAGCGAAACCCAGCTTGATCAGTTGCTGCACGGTTTCGGGCGTGGCAGCCACGCGCCGTTCGCCCGGGTGTACCTCGCGCGGGACGCCAATCATCATTCCCATGGCCTGTTCTCCTTGAACTCGATAGAGCAATCACCCGTCGCCGGCCAAACCGACAGACAACGCGGTTGCACGTGGCCGGCCGAGCCGGCAAACCGCGCATTCTACGCTGTTCAGGCAACAAGACGGCTCCGACCCCGGTTCAGTTGGCGCAAATGGGCTATGCCACTTAGCGGAATGACAGCCAGGCACACCAGTGCCCGGCCTTAACCGATGCCCAAAAGGCCTGTCCAGGGCCATGGCTACAGTGCTTAGGCGATTGTCAGATACAGAACTCCCCGCATTCCGGATCAGCGATAGACCCTACCCCAGGGTGGGGTACTGACTTAAGGCCTGCGCCAAGCCTCTGCACTGTTTGTGAAACGGCATTTAACACATATTTTTAGACAGATCGCGGCTTCACGTCGCACTGTTCGCGTTTGTCCAAGACAAACACAAGATTAAGTCAGCATAAAACCAATTGGTTAATTCCGCTGAATCTTGACAGGGCTTAAGCGTGGGAAACCTTTCCACATAAACTGTATCCCCCCCGTAAAACCCTACCATGCAAATGCGGGTTTCCTACCCTGTGAATTACGGGGTTTGTCACGCAACTCCACGTGGCGCGCCGACTCAGTGCTGACTACGATGCAAACTTCTGGTCACCCGTGGTGTTTGTCGCGGGACAAAGTCCAAATTGTTCAGGAAATGACGGGGCTGTCGTACCGATGCTTTTTTGTACTGCTCTTAGCAAAAAACGCTTAGAACGAGTCGAAAACGAGTATCAGTGCAGTACACATTTTGTTGGCGTAGGCCGAGCGCCCTCCAACACGCCACGGCAAGCAGTAAGTTCAACTGACTTTAAACAATTACTTAACCGATTAACTGTCTCAGCATTAGCTGCAAACCAAAGGAACAAGCGATGACTACTGCAAAGTTGTACCCCTCGACGGTCCGCAACAGCCGGGCAGCACTCCGCCTGCGCGGTAGCGTTGCCATGACGGCCGCTGCGCTGTTCGGCGCCACCCTGCTGCCTGCGGGGGCCGCTCTAGCCGCTACCCAACCGGCGACGGTCGCGGCACCTAGCCCGAGTGTTCCGGCCAGCCTGCCGGGCCTGCCGGGCATTTCCAGCCAGACCACCCTGATCGGTGCGCTGGCCCCGCGCGCGTCGGCACATCCGTGTGCCCGGCCGGCACCCGGCAGCGTGATCCCGCAGCCTACGCATATTTATAGCAGCGGCGGCGCACTGAACGTTCACCTCGACTACTATGAGGACATGGACGATCAGGGCAACCCGAGCTTCTGCTTCCTGGACGTCAACGGCAACCAGGCCCCGATCCTGCATGGCAAGCCGGGCGACACCTTCAACATCGAAGTGACCAACCGGGTTCCCCCCGTCAACGCCGGCCAGTTCACCCCGTTTGGCGTGCCGGCCGACAACCTGCTGCAGGCTGGCGTGCCTTCGGTGCCCGCGACCAAGACCACGGCCGCCGTCGCCGGCAACCAGTGTGGCGAGCAGTACCAGTTTGTCTCCGACCCCTCGTCGGTCAACGTGCACTACCACGGCTTCCTGGTCACCCCGCGCTGCCAGTCGGACAACGTGGCGCACACCGTGATCGCTGCGGGTGACACGTTCGAATACTCGTTCCCGATTCCGACCAACGAGCCGCCCGGCCTGTACTGGTTCCACCCGCACGTGCATGGTTCCGGCGAACAGTCGGTGCAGGGCGGCGCGTCCGGCATGCTGGTTATCGATGGCATCGAGCAGTTCCACCCGGAAGTAGCCGGCCTGCCCGAGCGCGTGCTGGTGTTCCGTGACAAGCTGATCGGCGGCAACGCTCCGGCCCCGAACCCGTTCCCGAACAACATCGTGCCCACCTGGGACGCCTCGATCAACTACGTGCCGGTCGAGTACACCAGCACCACCACCACCCCGTCCTACACGCCGCCTGGCGTGATCCAGATGCAGTCGGGTCAGAAGGAATTCTGGCGTGTGGTGAACACCGGCGCCGACGCCATCATGGACTTCCAGGTGCTGTATGACGGTGTGCCACAACCTGTGTCGGTCGTTGCCCTGGACGGTGTGCCGGTGAACGTGGAAAACGGTCAGAACCTGTTGTCGTCGCTGCTGGGCCTGCTGCTGCCGGCCACCGCTGCCCCGGTCAACAAGACCACCATCCAGCTGGCCCCGGGCCAGCGCGCCGAGTTCGTGATCGCCCCGCCGGGAGCGTCGGTCAAGAGTGCCGTGATCCAGACCTTGAACTATGACACGGGCCTGGTCGGTGACGCCCTGCCCAGCCGCACGCTGGCTACCATCACCACCCAGCGCACGGCCACCGGCCTGCCGACCATGCCGACGGTCAACCCGCTGTCCCTGGCTACCTGGACGCAGCGCTTCAACGGCCTGTTCCAGGCGCCGTCGAAAGTTAACCGCACGCTGTATTTCAGCGAAGTGCTGAGCAATCCGCTGGATCCGGCCTCGCCTACCAACTTCTACATCACGGTGGATGGGGCAACCCCGGCAACCTACCAGCCTGGCATTGCCCCGGCGATCACCACCAAGGTTGGTTCGGTGGAAACCTGGACGATTCAGAACCGTTCATTGGAAGCGCATGTGTTCCACATCCACCAGATCCACTACCTGATGCTGGCAGTTAACGGTGTCGCCCTGTCGCCGGCAGACATGCAGCTGCGCGATGACTACACCATTCCGGGTTGGAAGCCGCCGGTCGACCCCGTCACCAGCGCTCCGTATGATCCCGCCACGGGCACGCTGTTCTCGGCCATGACGGCGGCACAGCAGACCGCCTACCTGAAGAAGTATCCGTACCCGAGCTTCACGGCCAAGTTTGACTTCCGTGATCCGACGGCGGCGGGCGACTTCGTGTACCACTGCCACATCCTGGCGCACGAAGACAACGGTATGATGGCCCTGATCCGGGTTCTGCCGTAATGATGCAGCGCGGTCCGATGCAAGGTCTGGCCGCGCTGTTGCTGGCGGCGCTGGTAGTGGTACCTGACACTGCCCGCGCTGCCAACGGAACTGCCGACGCCAGTGGGGTCGGCAGCCCCGAAACGCACAGTTCAGATGTCAGCAAGCCAGGTGCCGGCCAAGCCGGCGCCCCAATGGTCGCCCTGGGCGGCCATTTTCATTTGCAGACCCTGGATGGACAGCCAACCAGCGAAAGCAGCTTTCCCGATCGTTGGCAGCTGATCTATTTTGGTTTCACGTTTTGCCCCGATACCTGTCCCACCGTCCTCAACCAGATGACGGCGGCACTGAAAGACCTGGGGGCGCTAGCCGAACGCATCCAGCCCCTGTTCATCACGATCGATCCCGAACGCGACACGGCGGATCAATTGCGCGCCTATCTGAAGCACTTTGATGCCCGGATCGTTGGCCTGCGCGGATCCCCGCAAGAGACCGATGCCGCGGCAGCCGCCTACCGCGTGTTCGTCAAAGTCCAGCGCTCTGCGACGGACAGCGAGCATTACTCGATCGAGCACAGCTCGTTCCTGTTCCTGATGAAGCCGGACGGCAGCTTTGCCCGCCTGCTGCAGGCCGAGGGTGGCGGCCATCAGCTGGCCGACCAGCTGCGATCCCTGGTGCAGTAGCGGCAGCAAGCCATGTCTCGCTTCAGCCGGATGTGGCCCGCGCCGTTAATCAACCACGTCGACCGTCCCCTGTGATCCCGCCCATGGCCATGCAACGCATTCTCTTCTCCCGACTGACCGTACTGCTGTGCGCCCTGTCGGGCGGCCTCGCCATGACCGGACAGGCGGTGGCGGAGCCGGCCACACCCGCATCAGCATTTGCACCGGTATCGGCATCTGCATCTGCATCTGCATCCGGCACCATGGCGCATTTCGCAGATGCCACGGACGGCGCGGCCGTGACGGCAGGCAAGGAGCTCTACCGCACCCACTGCGCGCGTTGCCATGGCCGCCGCCTGGAAGGGCAGGCACTCTGGCAGCTGCATGATGAGCACCTGCACGAGCGGGCCCCAGCCCTGGATGAAACCGGACATGCCTGGCAGCACAGCGACGAAGAACTGTTCCAGATCACCCGCAGCGGCCGCCTGCCCGGCATGCCCGCTGATCTGGTGTCGCGCATGCCCGCCGCCAGCGAGAAGCTGAGCGATACCCAGATCCTGCAGGTGCTGGCGTTCATGAAGGCGCGCTGGACCCTGGGCATCCGCGTCTCCCAATCCATGCTCAATCCGGAATTTGCCGGCATGCCGGCCGACGCCAACACCGTGGCATGGAAACTGCCACCGAACTGTGTCGGGTCGCTGCAGAGCTGGCGCAACGAAAACAAATAGGACCAGCCATTCAGCGCTGCCGTTGCGGCGCGCGGCTTGAAGGGGCGGTGAATGACCACCATAATCACCGCATGAACAGCGGTGATTATTCCTACATCCTCAACACTTACTCCCAGTTCAGCGCACCACCGGTCTGGTACTCGGTGACGCGCGTCTCGAAGAAGTTCTTTTCTTTTTTCAGGTCGATCAGCTCGCTCATCCAGGGGAAGGGGTTGGTGGCACCCGGGAACAGCACGTCCAGGCCGATCTGCTGGCAGCGGCGGTTGGCCACGTAGCGCAGATACTCCTTGAACATCGGGGCGTTCAGGCCCAGCACCCCGCGCGGCATGGTGTCTTCGGCGTACTTGTACTCAAGCTCCACGCCACGCAGCATCAGCGCCTTGATCTCCTCGCGGAACTCCGGCGTCCACAGGTGCGGGTTTTCCAGCTTGATGGTGTTGACCACATCGATGCCGAAATTGCAGTGCATCGACTCGTCGCGCAGGATGTACTGGTACTGCTCGGCAGCACCGGTCATCTTGTTCTGACGGCCCAGCGCCAGGATCTGCGCGAAGCCAACATAGAAGAACAGGCCTTCCATGATGCACGAGAACACGATCAGGCTTTTCAGCAGCTTCTGGTCGTTTTCCGGGGTGCCGGTCTTGAATTCCGGATCGGTCAGCACCTCGATGAACTCGAACAGGAACTGATCCTTGTCACGGATGCTTGGCACCTCGTGATACATGTTGAAGATCTCGCCCTCGTCCAGCCCGAGGCTTTCCACGATGTACTGATAGGCGTGGGTGTGGATGGCCTCTTCGAAAGCCTGGCGCAGCAGGAACTGGCGGCATTCCGGGTTGGTGATGTGGCGGTACGTGCCCAGCACGATGTTGTTGGCGGCGAGCGAATCGGCCGTCACGAAAAACCCCAGGTTGCGCCGCACGATTAGCCGCTCGTCTTCGGTCAGCCCGTTCGGGTCCTTCCAGAGGGCGATGTCGCGGTTCATGTTCACTTCCTGCGGCATCCAGTGGTTGGCACAACCGGCCAGATACTTGTCCCACGCCCATTTGTACTTGAACGGCACCAGCTGGTTCACGTCGGAGCGGCAGTTGATGATCTGCTTGTCTTCCACGCGCACGCGCGCCTCTGTCTCGGGGTGCAGCCCATTGGTGTTGCCGGCTTCGGCGGCCGGCGCCGGCAGCGGCCGGTCAAGATCCAGATCTTCCGCCAGCACTTCCACCGGCTTGATCGCCGCAGGACGCACGGTGCCAGCGGCCAGCCCGTGGCCGGACGTCAGGGGGGGGGGCGCCAGGGGTGCAACGGTGGTGGTGGGTTCGTCATCCCAGGTCAACATGGTGTTTTTCCTCACAATTCATCAATAGGTGGCGTGGGCGGCAATCCAGTCTGCCGCCGCAGGCCAAAAAAGGGGAAGATGCGCCGGCGCCTTACTGGCAGGCCTCGCAACCGGGATCGGTGATGATGCAGAACTTGGCCTCATCCACCGCTGCCTGGGCCTGGGCTGCTGCCACGCCACCATCGACCGGCACGGCATTCAGGGCACCCGCTTTGGACGTCGATTTCTCGGCGGAAGTTGCGCCCATCGTGCGCAGGTAATAGGTGGTTTTCAGGCCACGCAGCCAGGCGAGCTTGTAGGTTTCATCCAGCTTCTTGCCCGAGGCACCGGCCATGTAGATGTTCAGGCTCTGAGCCTGGTCGATCCACTTCTGCCGCCGCGAGGCGGCCTCGATCAGCCAGCTGGCATCCACTTCAAACGCTGTGGCGTACAGCTTGCGCAGGTCGGCCGGAATGCGGTCGATGCGCGCCAGCGAACCATCGAAATACTTCAGGTCGGACACCATCACGTCGTCCCACAGCTTGCGGTCCTTCAGATCGCGCACCAGATACTGGTTGACCACCGTGAACTCGCCAGACAGGTTGCTCTTCACGAACAAGTTCTGAAAGGTGGGTTCGATGCAGGCAGACACGCCCACGATGTTGGCAATCGTGGCGGTCGGGGCAATGGCGACGCAATTGGAGTTGCGCATGCCGTGCTCGCGGATGCGGGTGCGCAAGGCATCCCAATCCAGCGTGCTGGAGCGGTCCACTTCCAGATACCCCCCGCGGGCTTCGGCCACCAGGTCCAGGCCGTCCTGCGGCAGGATGCCACGGTCCCACAGCGAGCCGCGATAGGTGGCATAGCGGCCACGTTCCTGGGCCAGTTCGGTCGAGGCCCAGTACGCGTAGTAGCACACCGCTTCCATCGAGGTATCGGCGAACGCCACGGCTTCCGCCGAGGCGTAGGGCAGGCGCAGGCTGTGCAGGCAATCCTGGAACGCCATGATGCCCAGACCGACCGGGCGGTGCTTCAGGTTGGAATTGCGCGCCTTGGCCACAGCGTAGTAGTTGATGTCGATCACGTTGTCGAGCATGCGCATGGCAATGCGGATCGTACGCTGCAGCTTGGCGTGATCGAGCTGGCCATCGCGCATGTGGGCAATCAGGTTGACCGAGCCCAGGTTGCAGACGGCGATTTCGCTGTCGCTGGTATTGAGCGTGATCTCGGTACAGAGGTTGCTGCTGTGCACCACGCCGACATGATTCTGTGGCGACCGGATGTTGCAGGGATCCTTGAAGGTGATCCAGGGGTGGCCGGTTTCAAACAGCATCGACAACATCTTGCGCCACAGCTGCAAGGCCGGGATCTTGCGGAACAGCTTCAGCTCACCGCGGGCGGCCTTGGCTTCATAGCCAACGTAGGCAGCCTCGAAGGCAGCCCCGAACTTGTCATGCAGGTCGGGCGTATCGACCGGCGAGAACAGGGTCCACTCGCCCGCTTCCATCACGCGCTTCATGAACAGGTCGGGAATCCAGTTGGCCGTGTTCATGTCGTGCGTGCGACGGCGGTCATCGCCGGTGTTCTTGCGCAGCTCGAGAAATTCCTCGATGTCGAGGTGCCAGGTTTCCAGATAGGCGCACACCGCGCCCTTGCGCTTGCCGCCCTGGTTCACTGCCACAGCGGTATCGTTGACCACCTTGAGGAATGGCACGACGCCCTGGCTCTTGCCATTGGTACCCTTGATGTACGAGCCCAGCGCGCGCACCTGCGTCCAGTCGTTGCCCAGCCCCCCGGCAAACTTCGACAGCAAGGCATTTTCCTTCAGGGCCTCGTAGATGCCTTCCAGATCGTCCGACACGGTGGTCAGGTAGCACGAGGACAGCTGAGAACGGCGCGTGCCCGAATTGAACAGCGTGGGCGTCGAACTCATGAAGTCAAAGCTCGAAAGGATCTCGTAGAACTCGATGGCGCGCGCTTCGCGGTCGATTTCGTTGAGGGCCAGCCCCATCGCGACGCGCATAAAGAAGGCCTGTGGCAGTTCGATGCGGCGCTCCTCGATGTGCAGGAAATAACGGTCATAGAGGGTCTGCAGGCCCAGATAATCGAACTGCAGGTCGCGCTCGGCCTTCAGCGCCGCCGCAATCCGCGGCAGGTCGTACTGCGCCAGCCGCTCGTCGAGCAGCTCGGCCTGGATGCCGGTGCGGATGTAGCCCGGAAAATACTCGGCGTAGCGGATGGCCATGCCCGCCTGACTGACCGTCTCGCCCAGCACTTCGCGCCGCACCGTGTCGAGCAGCAGGCGGGCGGTGACCTGGCTGTAGGCCGGGTCCTTCTCGATCAGCGCCCGGGCGGCCAGGATCGCCGACTTGTAGACTTCATCCAGGGGCACGCCGTCGTAGAGGTCCTTCAGGGTGGCGCTGATGATCGCCTTCGGTTCGACGGCATCCCCCAGCCCGGTACAGCACTCCTCCACCAGGGCCCCCAGCCACTGCAGGTCGAGCGGACGCACCGTGCCGTGGTCATTCACCGAGATGACCAGGGCCGGCTGCCCAGCCGCTTCCTGCGCCCGCGCCCGCTCCTGCATGCGCTGGTTGCGGTACAGCACGTAGGAGCGCGCCACTTCATGCTCGCCGGAGCGCATCAGCGCCAGTTCGACCTGGTCCTGGATATCCTCGATATGGAACGTGCCACCCGAGGGCTCCCGCCGCATCAGGGCGTTGACCGCCATCTGGGTGAGCTGCGCCACCAGGTCGCGCACCCGGGCGCTGGCCGCACCCTGCCCACCATTCACGGCAAGGAAGGCCTTGGTCAGGGCCACCGAGATTTTTTCCGGTTCAAACGAGACCACAGCGCCGTTACGGCGGATCACCTTGTACTGGGCATAGCGCGCATCGCGCGCCACGGGGCTCTCGGCCGGCTCACTGGCAAAGGCAGTGTGGGCAAGTCCGGTGGGGGATGTCTCGGAACTCGATTGCATGGGGGGGCACTCCTCGGCGGGACAACAACATGGGGACAGCCTGTGGACAAGCTGTGCACAAGAAAACCACTATATCTTGTGGTTTTCCACTTCAACGACCCCAGATTCTAGGTATCTGGGACCGACAAGGCAACCCACCCCGGAAAACTATTTTTTTTGCAACAAAATCAACAATCTGGCGCGCAGGATGAGGGACAATTGTTAAATTACTTGCAAAGTGCCGAGCAAGCGCTGGCAAGGCTTTTCAGACGATGTCGCGCGCCAGCCCTTGTCCTGCCTTAGTCCAGTCAAACCCAACACCAGGGTCGGTTTTGCGGCCCGGCGCGATGTCGCTGTGGCCCTGGATGGCGCGCAGCGGATAGCGTTGTTGCAGCCCTGCCTGCAGCACCCGCAGAGAGAGGTACTGGGCTGCGGTGAACGGGCCATCGTCGACGCCCTCCAGTTCCACCCCGATCGAAAAGTCGTTGCAACGGCGACGTCCGCGCCACTGCGACAGGCCGGCGTGCCATGCCCGCCGGTGGCAGGCCACAAACTGCAGCAGCTCGCCGTCGCGCCGGATCAGGAAATGACTGGACACACGCAATCCGGCGAGTTCGGCAAACGGCCCCCCGGCCGCCGTATCGAGCCGGTTGGCAAACAGATCCGCCACCGCCGGGCCGCCATAGCTGCCGCGCGGCAGGCTGATGCAGTGCACCACCAGCAGTTCGATCGGCATGCCGGCCGGACGGGCATCCTGATTGGGCGATTCCAGGCAGCGCGCCTGACGCACCCAGCCTGTCGCGCCAACCTCGAAACGCATCTGTGCCTGATCCTTCCCGGTTCCGTCGCGACCTTACTCGATGCCGAGCCGTTCCATGCGGTAACGCAAGGCCCGGAAAGTGATACCCAACAGGCGTGCCGCCGCGGTCTTGTTGAAGCGGGTGCGCTGCAGGGCGGCTTCGATGGCCCGCCGCTCGATGGTATCGAGGTAATCGGGCAGCGACTGTCCGGGGCTACCGGTCAGCAGCGCACCCTCGGCCTCTTCGGTGCCGGGCGCTGGCACCGCACCGGCGATACCCGTGAGGCCAGCCATACCCGTGAGGCCGGCAATACCAGCGGTGTCCGGCTCAAAGGCACGGTCCCCGCCGGCACCCGCGCCACCGGCAGACACGACGCCTGCCGCAGCGGCATGGCCGGGTCGCAACCCAGTGAACCCGCTACCCGCGCCGGCCAGGCCAGCGCGCTGCAGCGCCTGCGCCTCGCCAAACGGCACCGTGCCGGCCTGCCGTTCATCCAGCTTGGCCTCGCCCGCCTCGATCGGCGCCGCCGGCGCGCGCGGCGGGCTGCGCACGGGCGCCATCGGATCCAGCAGCAGGTCGGCCGCCCGGATCTCGCGGCCATTGCACAGCGCCATGGCCCGTTCCAGCAGGTTTTCCAGTTCGCGCACATTGCCCGGAAAACTGTAATTCTGCAGGGCGTTGAGCGCATCAGCGGCCAGTACCGGCGGTGCCGCGTTGACTTCCGCCCCCAGCCGCTGCAGCAGGGTGCGGGCAATGCCGGGGATGTCTTCCGGCATCTCGCGCAGGCACGGCATGCGCAGTTCGATCACGTTCAGGCGGTAATAAAGGTCTTGCCGAAAGCGGCCGGACTGCACCAGGTCGGCAAGGCTTTGGTGCGTGGCGCTGATGATGCGCACATCGACATTTTCCTCGGCCGTGTCGCCCACCTTGCGCACCTTTTTCTCCTGAATTGCGCGCAGCAGCTTGACTTGCATCTGCAGGGGCAGGTCGGCCACCTCATCGAGGAACAGCGTACCGCCGTGCGCCGCCTGGAAAAAACCGTCCCGGTCCTGCGCGGCGCCCGTGAACGCCCCTTTGCGGTACCCGAAAAACTCGCTTTCCATCAGGTTTTCGGGAATGGCGCCACAGTTCACGCCAACGAACGGACCGACCGAGCGCGCGCTTGCGCCATGAATGGCACGCGCCGCCAGTTCCTTGCCGGTCCCCGACTCTCCGGTAACGTAGACCGGCGCCTGGCTGCGCGCCAGGCGCAGGATCAGTTCACGCACCGTATGCATGCTCACCGACTGCCCCACCAGCCCGGCCAGTGCCGGCGGTGCGCCGTCCGCGCGTCCTTGCCGCTGCTGGCTGGCGCTGGTCAACCGCAGGGCGGCCTTGACCAGGTCACGCAGCTGCGACAGCGAGACGGGTTTGGCCAGATAGTCGAACGCACCCGCCTTCAGCGCCGCCACCGCATTCTCGGCACTGCCATGGGCAGTGATCACCGCCACGGGTGTTCCGGGACTGGTTTCGGCCACCAGCAGTACCAGTTCCAGCCCTTCGCCATCCGGCAGACGCATGTCGGTGAGGCAGAGGGAAAATTCTTCCCGCGCGATACAGGCACGCGCCTCGGCCACCGATGCTGCTGTCACGGCCTCCAGCCCCATGCGCGCCAGGGTAAGTTCCAACAGGTCGCGGATGTCGGTTTCGTCATCAACGACCAGGACCGGCTTGGCGGGTGCACTCATCGGCTTAAGGCTGCTCCGTTCATGGCTCCCGCAGCAGCAGCCGGAACTGCGCACCAGGAGCAAACTCGACATAGTCCAGCGTGGCCCCGTTGGCCATGCTCAGTTCGCGTGCAATGTAGAGGCCAAGACCGGTGCCTTGGCTGTCCGTCGTAAAAAAAGGTTCGAACAGCTTTCCCACCTGCTCGGGCGGTACGCCCGGGCCATCATCGAGCACGTCGAGTTGCAGGCCCTGCTCGCCCGGCGCGCGATCCAGGCACAAACGCACGCTGCCAGCCTGTTGGCGGGAGTGTCGAACGGCATTGCGCACAAGGTTCCACAGTACCTGATGGAATTGGTTGCGGTCAAAAAGCAGGGTCAGGCCAGGGGCGAATTCCCGCTGCACCCACTCGGCGGGCACCCGTTCGGCCGCGCAAAAGGTGTCCAGCCACTCCGCAAACCAGGTATCGGCGTCGATCGGCTCGGGTTGTGCACGGTCACGCCGGTTCAGCTGCAACACTTCGTTGACCAGATTGTTCAGGCGCACCGTGTTGTCGCTGATGATGCGGATCAGTTTCTGCTCCACCGGGTCGCGTGGATAGTCCTCTCCCAGCAGTTCTGCTGCATGGCTGATCGCCGCGAGCGGATTGCGGATTTCGTGCGCGATGTTGGCGGTCAGACGGCCAAGCGCCGCCAGCTTGGTCTGCCGTGACAGTTCCTGGGCATCGGTGACATCCTCGAGAAACACGCTGATGCCCTGGCGTTCGCCCTCGCCGATCTGGGTGAACCGCGGACGCAGGTCCCGACCGCTCACCGGCGAGCGCAGCAGGTCGGTGGCTGCCGCAGCGTGGCCGGCGCGCCAGGCCCACAGGCGCTGATCCAGGTCGGCGCTGTAGGCCGCCAGGTCGGCGCCCCCCGGTACAGGCGGCAAGGGGCCCAGCAGGTCCAGCGTCCGCGGGTTGGTAAGCCGGATGTGATGGTCGGCATCGACCACCAGCACCGCATCCTGCATGGCGACCAGCACAGCTTCATTCACCTGCGCGAGGTTGGCCAGATCGAGGGCCTGCTGGCGGACCAAGGCCTCGCTTACCCGCGCCAGGCGGGCCAGCCGATGG
>CAIPBT010000214.1 GCA_903863375.1 uncultured Ferrovum sp. | reverse complement strand
TGGGTGGTTTTGTGCTCGCCCTGGGCCTGTTGGTATTCATCCATGAATATGGCCATTACAGCGTGGCACGGCTGTGTGGCGTGAAGGTGCTGCGGTTCTCGCTGGGGTTCGGTCCGGTGATCTGGTCACGCCGGCGTGGACCGGATCAGACGGAATGGACGGTCTCGGCGATTCCCCTGGGGGGATACGTGCGCATGGTCGATGAGCGTGAAGGCGAGGTGCCTGCCGCCGATCTTCCGCGGGCCTTCAACCGTCAGCCGCTCGGCCGCCGGGCGGCGATCGTGGCCGCCGGTCCCGCTGCCAACCTGCTGCTGGCGGTGTTGCTGTTTGCCACGGCCGACATGATCGGCGTGCCGGGCCTGCGGCCTTTTGTCGATGCCCCACCCAAGGCCTCCGCCGCCGCAGTCGCCGGACTGCAGGGCGGCGATGAAATCGTGGCGGTCGATCAGGCGGCCGTGCAGGACTGGAATGCCCTGCGCATGCAGGTGGCCGGGGCGGCGGTCGACGGACGGGCATTGCATGTCACGGTGCAGCGCACCGACGGGGTGCGTACCGAGCATTCGCTCGACACCACGGGGGCTCTGGCGGGGGCGGACGGCGATCCGGCGGATGCCCTCGGCCTGCGCGTCTGGAATCCGTCGGTGCCGGCACGCCTGGGCCAGCTGCTGACCGGGGGCGCGGCCGAACGTCAGGGCCTGCACGCCGGTGATCTGGTGCTGGCGGTCGATGGTCAGCCGGTTCAGGACTGGGCCGCCTTCGTCAGCCGCGTGCGCGCCTCGCCAGGCGTTGCGCTGCACCTGCAGGTGCAGCGCGGTGCCGCCCAGCTCGCGCTGACCGTCACGCCGGAGCGGGATGCCTCGGCGCAGCCGGCGCTGGGGCGGATCGGTGCCGCCGTGGCGGTCGATCCGGCGCTGCACCGCAAGCTCGAAGTGCTGGTGCGTCGCGCACCCTGGCCGGCCTTGCAGGATGGCGTGCGGCGCACCGTTGACCTTTGCCACATGACGGTCAGCATGTTGTGGCGCATGTTGACCGGACACGCTTCCACCAAAGGGATCGGCGGCCCCCTGCAGATCGCGTCGGCGGCCGGTGAGACGGCGCGCCTGGGGCTGGTGCCATTCCTCGGCTTTCTGGCCCTGATCAGCGTCAGTCTTGGCGTGCTCAATCTGCTGCCAGTGCCCGTGCTGGATGGTGGTCACCTTTTGTATTATAGTTTTGAGTTGGTCAGCGGTAAGCCGCTGCCCGATCAGGTCATCGCGACCGGTACCCGCATCGGCTTGGCCTTGCTGGCTGGTTTGATGGCACTGGCCTTCTTCAACGATTTCAATCGCTTCTTCTCTGGCTAACACCCCCCC
The DNA here is from genome assembly GCA_903863375.1 of uncultured Ferrovum sp. Classification (GTDB taxonomy): domain Bacteria; phylum Pseudomonadota; class Gammaproteobacteria; order Burkholderiales; family Ferrovaceae; genus CAIVHB01. Next base: position 28,973 of record CAIPBT010000214.1, on the reverse strand, counting down.
TATGCGACTTCGCGCTCTGGCTGTATCCCTTGCTCTGGTGATCGGAGCGGCCCGGGGAGCGGAACCCGTCACTGTCAAGGACATCCGCATCGAAGGCATCCAGCGCACCGAAGCCGGCACGGTATTCAACTACCTGCCGCTGAAGGTGGGGGATACCATCGACGACGACAAGGCGGCCGGGGCGATCCGTGCGCTGTTCGCCACCGGGTTTTTCTCGGACGTGAAGGTCTCGATCGAAGGCGACGTGCTGGTGGTGAGCGTGCAGGAGCGGCCTGCCATCTTCACGATCGACATCAATGGCGCCAAGGACATCACCAAGGATTCCCTCAAGGACGCGCTGAAAACGGTCGGCATCGCCGAATCGCGCATCTACGACAAGTCGCTGATCGATCGCGCCGAAAAGGAGCTGAAGCGGCAGTACCTGGGCCGCGGGCGCTACAACGCGCAGATCACCACGACGGTGAAGCCGCTTGAACGCAACCGGGTGGCGCTTACCTTCGACATCGACGAAGGCGAGGTGGCACGCATCCAGGAAATCCGCTTCAACGGCACCAAGGCGTTCCCGGAAAGCGACCTGCTGGATCTGATGGTGCTGAGCACCCCCGGCTGGTTCACCTGGTACAACAAGAACGACCAGTACTCGAAACAGAAGCTGTCCAGCGACCTCGAGACCATCCGGTCGTACTATCAGAACCGCGGCTATCTGGAATTCAACATCGACTCCACCCAGGTTTCGATCACGCCGGAACGTGATGCGATCTTCATCACGGCCAACCTCACCGAGGGCCAGCGTTACACGGTGTCGGAAGTCACGATGGCCGGCAGTTTTCCGGTGCCCCAGGACGAACTGCAACGCCTGATCACCCTGAAGCCGGGCGAGGCATTCTCTCGCGAGCGGGTGACCGAATCGACCAAGAAGATCAGCGACCGCCTCGCCAACGAAGGCTATTCCTTTGCCAACGTCAACGCCGAACCGGTGATCGACAAGGAACACGCCACCGCCGCCTTCACCTTCACCGTCGATCCTGGTCGACGCGTGTATGTGCGTCGGATCAACATCACCGGCAATGCCAAGACGCGCGACGAAGTGATCCGGCGCGAAATCCGTCAGCTGGAAGGGGCCTGGTATTCCACCGAGAAGGTCAACCGCTCCAAGACCCGTCTGGAACGCCTGGGCTTTTTCTCGGAAATCAACGTCGAGACCCCAGCCGTTCCGGGAACGACCGACCAGGTCGATGTGAATTTCACCGTCACCGAGCGCTCGACGGGCAGCATCCAGCTGGGCGCCGGTTACTCCACCTCCGAAAAGCTGATCCTTTCCACCAGTGTCAGCCAGAACAACATCTTCGGTACCGGCAATTCACTGACGGTAGCGCTGAACACCGGGTCACTGTCGCGCACCATCTCGGTGTCCTACTTCAATCCGTATTACACGGAAGAGGGCATCGGCCGCGGCTTCTCGGTATACGACCGCAAGGTGGATACCTCCTCCCTGACGGGGGTGGCCCCCTATTCCAGCGAATCGCTCGGCGCCGACATCAATTTCTCCGTGCCCCTGTCCGAGACCGATGCGGTGGGCTTTGGCGCGGGTGCCGAACACACCAAGCTGGGGGTGTTCACCACCAGCGCCCTGCGGTATCTCGATTTCGTCAACCGCTTCGGTGATGTCACCAACACCCTGAAGGCCACCGCCAGCTTCTCGCGCGACAGCCGTGACAGTGTGCTGTTCCCGACGTCCGGCCTGCTGCAACAGTACAGCGTGGAGACGGGCCTGCCCGGCGGTGATCTGCGCTATTACCGTGCTGACGTGCATGGCCAGTACCTGCTGCCTCTGTCGGCGGTGCTGCTGCCGCGGGTCAGCCTGTCGCTGAATGGAGAATACGGCTTTGCCAATGGCCTGGGCGGCCAGCCCCTGCCGTTCTTCAAGAACTTCTTCGGTGGCGGCGTGGGCTCGGTGCGTGGGTACACCACCAATACCCTGGGTCCGCGCGACCCGAACAACAACGCCATCGCCATCGGCGGCAACCACCTGCTGGTGACCAACGCCGAACTGCTGTTCCCTTTCCCGGGCAGCAAGACCGACAAGACCCTGCGGCTCTCACTGTTCACCGACGCCGGCAACGTGTTTGGCTCGGGCGACCCGATCACTCTCAACAACCTGCGGTATTCGGCAGGTACGGCGCTGACCTGGTACTCGCCGGTGGGCCCGCTCAAGCTGAGCTACGCCGTACCGATCCGCAAGCAACCGCTGGATAACATCGAGCGGCTGCAGTTCACCCTGGGTCAGACGTTCTGATCCGGTCCCCTTTGTTCATGCCCGGAGAGATTCCCGTGAAAATCCGCCACTATCTGCTCATGGCAGCTGCTTCCCTGATGTTGGTCCCGGCTGCGCAGGCCGCCGACCTCAAGATCGGCTTTGTCGCCACCGAGCGCATCTTCCGGGAAGCCGCACCGGCACTGAAGGCGCAGCGCAAGCTGGAGAAGGAATTCGCCGAGCGCGATGCCAACCTGCAGAAACTGGCCAAGTCGACGCAGGACCTGCAGAACCAGCTGACCAAAGACGGGGCGACCATGACCGAGGCAGACCGTTCGCGCAAGGAGCGCGACCTGGCCGCCATGAACCGCGACTTCCAGCGGCTGCAGCGCGAATTCCGGGAAGACCTGAACAGCCGCCGCAACGAGGAACTGGCGGCCGTGCAGGAACGTGCCAACAAGGTGATCAAGGAATTCGCCGAGTCTGAGAAGTACGACCTGATCGTGCAGGACGTGATCTATGCCGGTCCGAAAATCGATATCACCGAGCGCGTGATCAAGGCGCTTGCCGACAAATAAGTCCGGCACGGAACCGATTGCTGTGTGGCGCCTGGCCGACCTCGCGGCTGCCGTTGCTGCCGAACTGGTCGGCGACGGTGAGCGGCTGATCCGCGGCGTTGCCACGCTGGAGCGCGCCGGGCCCGACCAGATCAGCTTTCTCGCCAATCCGCGCTATCGCGCGCAGTTGGCCGGCAGCCGGGCTGGTGCGGTGATTGTGTCGCCGGGTGAGCCGGTCGATACCGCGCATGACCGCCTGGTGATTGCCAATCCCTATGCGTGTTACGCCCGGGTGGCGAGCCTGCTGCATCCGCCGGTCACCCCCGAGCCTGGCGTGCATCCCAGTGCGGTGCTGCATCCTGGCGTCGTGCTTGGCGCGGATGTGTCGATCGGCCCGCAGGTGGTGCTGGGAAAAGAGGTGGTACTGGGCGACGGCGTGGTGCTCGAGGCCGGGGTAGTGCTCGGCGACGGTGTGCAGGTTGGCGCACGCAGCCGCCTCGCGCCACGGGTGACCGTGTATGCCGACTGCTGCATCGGCGCCGACTGCCTGCTGCATGCCGGCGTGGTGATTGGTGCTGATGGCTTCGGCATGGCCTGGTCGGGCAGCGAATGGCTGAAGATTCCGCAGATCGGTCGGGTGTTGATCGAAGACCGGGTAGAGATCGGTGCCAACACCACCATCGACCGCGGTGCCCTCGACGACACGGTGATCGAAACCGGCGTCAAGCTCGACAACCTGATCCAGATCGGTCACAACTGCCGCATCGGGGCGCACACGGTGATTGCCGGCTGTACCGGCATCTCGGGCAGCACCCGGGTGGGGCGCGGCTGTCGCATTGGCGGCGGGGTGGGCATCGTCGGGCACGTCGAGATCTGCGATGGGGCCACCATCTCGGGTTTCTCGCTGATCACCAAATCGGTCACCCAGCCCGGGGTCTACACCTCGTCCATTCCGAGCCAGCCGCACCGCGACTGGATGAATACGTTGGCAGCGCTGCGGGCACTGCCGGAACTCAGCCGCACCCTACGAGCGCGGCAGCGCGCCGATGCGGCGCAATCGCCCAAAAACCTGGAGGAAGGACTACCGTGAGCGGGATGGATCTGAACGAAATTCTGGAGTATCTGCCGCACCGTTATCCGTTCCTGCTGGTCGACCGGGTACTGGAAGTTGAGCCTGGGGTGCGCATCAAGGCCCTGAAAAACGTCACGGCCAACGAAGAGTTTTTTGCGGGCCATTTTCCGCATCACCCGGTCATGCCAGGGGTGCTCATCATCGAAGCCTTGGCCCAGACTGCCGCCATCCTGTCCTTCCGTACCGTGGACAAGAAGCCGGGCGATCGCACGGTGGTGTATTTTGTCGGCATCGACAACGCGCGCTTCAAGAAGCCGGTGTTTCCGGGGGATCAGCTGATTCTGGAGTGCAGTCTGGTGCGCTCGGTGCACGGCATCTGGAAGTTTGCCGGCAAGGCCCGGGTGGATGGTGCCGTGGTGGCGCAGGCCGAACTGCTCTGCACGGAAAAGACCCTGTGACGCCACCGCGCCTGCATCCGACGGCGTTGATCGACGCCCGTGCCGAGCTGGCGCCGGATGTCACGGTAGGCGCGTACGCCATCATCGAGGGACCGGTGCAGATTGGCAACGGCACCAGCGTGGGTGCCTACACGCGTATCTGCGGTCATACCCGGATCGGTGCCGACAACGTGATCCACTCGCACTGCTCGCTGGGCGATACCCCGCAGGACAAGAAGTATCGCGGTCAACCAACCCGTCTTGAGATCGGCGATCGCAACCTGATCCGCGAGTTCTGCACTTTCAATCGCGGAACCGAGGAAGACTTGGGCTATACCCGGTTGGGCAGCGACAACTGGGTGATGGCCTATGTGCATCTCGCCCACGACTGTGTGGTGGGCGACCATACCGTGCTGGCCAACCATGCCACGCTGGCTGGGCATGTGCGGATTGGCGATTGGGTCACCTTGGGCGGCTTTGTCGGGGTACACCAGTTCGTCCAGGTCGGGGCGCACAGCTTCTGCGGCATTGCGGCCGTGATCACGCAGGACATTCCGCCGCACATCCTGGTGGCCGGCAATCCGGCGGCACCGCGTGGCGTGAACAGCGAAGGCCTGAAACGCCGGGGATTCACCCCGGAGGCAATCGCCGGCATCAAGCAGGCCTATCGCCTGCTGTACCGGCAGGGCCTGTCGTTTGAAGAGGCCCAGCAGCAGATCGTCGCGCTTGCCGCCACGGTGCCGGAACTGCAGGCCACGGTGGCCTTCCTGGCGGGCAGCACCCGCGGCATCCTGCGCTGAGCAGCATGACCGGCAGCAACAGCAGTCGCGGTGCGGTGTCCCTGCGCGTGGCCATCGTGGCCGGTGAAACGTCCGGTGATTATCTGGGCGCCGAGGTCATGGCGGCGATCCGCGCCCGCTGGCCGCATGTCACGTTTGAAGGCATCGCCGGGCCGCGCATGCAGGCCGCTGGTGCCGTGTCGCTGCATCCCATGGAAGCCCTCTCGGTGCGCGGCTATGTCGAGGTGCTGCGGCATCTGCCTCGTCTGCTGCGCATCCGGCGCGCCCTGGTGCAACGCTTGCGCGACCATCCGCCGGCCCTGTTCATCGGCATCGATGCGCCGGATTTCAACCTGGGGTTGGCCCGTCGGCTGAAAACCGCCGGGATTCCTGCCGTGCAGTGCGTGGCACCCACGGTGTGGGCCTGGCGGGCCGGCCGGCTGCCGGGCATCCGCGCTGCAGTAGACGCGGTGCTGGCGGTCTTTCCGTTCGAGCCGTCGCTGTTCCGCAAGGCCGGCATTTCGACCACCTACATTGGTCATCCGCTTGCCGCCGAACTGCCCGACCCGCCGAACCGGGGCGACATGCGCGACCTCCTGCGCCTGCCCCGCGAGGCCCTGGTGATTGCGCTGCTGCCGGGCAGTCGGGTGTCGGAGCTGCAGTTCCACGCACGCCTGTTTGTCGATACGGCGCGTGCCCTGCTGCAACGCCATCCCGAGGCGCGCTTTCTGGTGCCGCTGGCCACCCGGCAGACCCACGCGATGTTTAACACTGCCCTGTGGCAGGCCGGGGCCGCGGACCTGCCCTTCACCCTGATGCATGGCCACGCCACCCAGGCGCTCACCGCTGCCGATCTGGCGCTGGTCGCTTCGGGCACCGCCACCCTGGAGGCCGCCCTTTGCGGCTGTCCGATGGTGGTGACTTACCGCTTGTCCGCGCTGACCGCTTGGCTGGTGCGCCGCCGCCAGAAACTGGCCTATCTGAGCCTGCCCAACATCCTGGCGGGCACTTGGCTGGTGCCCGAATTGCTACAGGAACAGGCCACCGTGACCAATCTCGTGCGTGCCATGAGCAACCTGATCAACGACCGGGCCTTGCGCAAAGATCTGGAGCAACGTTTTCGCGATCTGCACGCTGTCCTGAAAACCGACTCCGGGACGGCCATCCAGCAGGCCGTGGCCCCCTGGCTTGACCGTTGACGCGATGACGGACAGCTCTGCCGGGTGGTGCGGTGTCGACGAGGCGGGCCGCGGACCCCTGGCGGGGCCGGTTTTCGCGGCTGCCGTGGTTTTGGATCCGGCCCGGCCGGTGCCAGGCCTGGCCGATTCGAAGGTGCTGAGTGCGCGTCGTCGCGACGTGCTGGCCATCGCCATCCGGGAGCAGGCGCTGTGCTGGGCGGTGGCCCAGGCCAGTGTCGCCGAAATCGATGCCCTCAACATCCTGCAGGCCACGTTTCTGGCGATGCGCCGCGCTGTGGCAGCCCTTGGAGTGCCGCCCCGGCACATCCTGGTGGATGGCAACCGGGCGCCCGACTTCGGCATTCCCGTGACCTGCATCGTGCGTGGCGATGCGACCGAACCTGCCATTTCTGCAGCATCGATCCTGGCAAAGACGGCCCGTGATGCCGCCTTGGTGCGCTTGCACGCGCAGTATCCGGAATGGGGTTTCGACCAGCACAAGGGCTATCCGACCGCGGCCCACCGCGCCCTGCTGGCGGAGCGCGGTCCGACCCCCGAGCACCGTCTGAGCTTTGCGCCGGTCCGTGCCGCGCGCGCGCCGGGCGATCCACTGTGAAGGCCATTTCTTCGCGCGACAATCCGCGGATCCGGCTGCTGCTGAAACTGATCGCGCAGCCCCGGGAATGCCGCCGGCAACAGTTGACCGTGCTGGATGGCGTGCACCTGCTACGCAGCCTGCTGGACAGCGGCGGGCACCCGCTCTGGGGAGCCGTTACCGGCCTCGCCCTGACGCGGGATGAGGTGGCGGCCGCCGTGGCGGACAGCACGCAACGCGGCACCGAATGGTTCGAGCTGCCAGAAGCCCTCTTCAAGGCGGTCGCGCCGACCGCCCATCCGAGCGGCGTGCTGGCCCTGTTTCCCCTGCCGCTGGCAGCTGGACCGACCGGCCCAGACGCCGCGCAGGGTCTGGGCGACCAGGCTTTTGTGCTGATGCTGGAGGCCATCCAGGACCCCGGCAATCTCGGCACGCTGCTGCGCTCGGCGCAGGGTGCCGGGGTGGCCTGCGTGGCCCTGTCGCCGGGCTGTGCCGAGCCCTGGTCGCCGAAGGTGCTGCGCGCCGGCATGGGCGCGCACTTTTTTCTGGATCTGTACGAGGACGTGGACCTGCCTGCCCTGGCGGCCCAGCGCGGTGGGGTCTGGGCCGCTGCTGCGGATGGCGGTCGCACCGCCTGGCAGGCACCGCTGGCCAACGCCCGGGGACTGGTGATCGGCAACGAGGGTGCTGGCATCACGCCGGCGCTGCGAGCCGCCTGTCAGGGCAGTGTGGCAATTCCGCTGCAGGCCGGTTGCGAGTCCCTCAATGCGGCCATCGCCGGATCGGTGCTGTTGTTCGAGCGCGCCCGTCAGCGTCTGGACTGACGGTCAGAATACGGCATGATCGCCACGCGCCGGGCGCGCGTCGCCGGCGGCCTGTTGCGCATAAAACGCGAACAGCGTGTCGTGGCCCGTCTCGGGAGTGGCGGCGGCATCGTATTGGCCGGTGGCGGGATTCAGCACCAGCATCGACTCGGTCGCGTAGTACCGTCCGATCCGCGCCAGTTCTGCCTTGTCGGCCAGGGTCGGCCATAGCCGTCCCAACAGGGACAGCACGGCGATGATGCCGTCGAGCAGGCGCACCGGCACGTGGCGGAAGCGCGGGCGCTGGCCGAACACGTCGAACAGGCGCTCCCCCTGTTCTCGCGGGGTAATCGCCGGGCCGGGGCCGCCGATCGGCAGCACCTGGTTCCAGCGCTCGGGCTGGTGCAGGCAGTCCGCCAGATAGCGGGCCAGGTCGCGGTCGCTGATCGGCTTGCAGGCGGTGCCACGGCCATCGCCGAACAGCAGGAAGGGCCGGCCCTTCCGCACCCGTTCGATCTGTCCGGACAGCGACTTGAAATACGCGGTGGGACGTACGATGCTCCAGCGCAGGCTGCTGGCGCGCAGGCGCTGCTCGAAAGCCAGCTTGGCATGCTGAAACGCCAGGCGCGGTTTCTGCAGGCAGATTGCCGAGAGCAGCACCAGATGGCCAACGCCGGTGGCTTCGGCGGCTGCCAGCACATGCAGGTGCGCCTGATGGTCCACCGCCCAGGCATCGCGTGGGGTGCCGGTGCGGGATGCCAGACACGACACCACGGCGTCAAAGCGCGGGGCCGCAAAGCCGTTGGTCAGCACGTCGCCGGCATCGGCGAAATGGACGTAGCGCGCCGCGCAGTCGGGTGGGACAGGGCGGGCGTCGGGTGCCAGGTCTGGCGCCGGTCGCAGCAGACAGACCACCGTATGGCCGTCCGCCACCAGAGCTGCCGCGACCGCGCGGCCAATCGTGCCGGTGGCGCCGAGCAGGGCGATGTGCAGGGGGCCGGCCATGCTCAGAACAGATGCCGTTCCAGCTTGGCGCCCTGCAGGATCACGGTGGCCAGTTCTTCGATCGAACGATTGGTGGAGTCGAAAAACGCGATGCCGTGGCTTTGCATCAGCCGCTCGGCGGCGCTCACTTCGCTGCGGCAGTTCTGCAGCGCGGCATAGGTGCTGTCCGGGCGTCGTTCGGAGCGGATCTGGTGCAGGCGGTCGGGCCGGATGGTCAGCCCCCAGACCTTGCTGCGGTAGCGCTGCAGTTTGGACGGCAGCCGCATCTGTTCCAGGTCTTCCGGGATCAACGGGTAGTTGGCGCAGCGGATGCCGCATTGCAGCGCCAGGTACAGGCTGGTCGGGGTCTTGCCACTGCGTGACACCCCCACCAGGATCACGTCGGCCCCTTCCAGGCCCTGGTCGGTGACGCCGTCATCATGGGCCAGGGCGTAATTTACCGCATCGATACGCCGGTTGTAGTCTTCGGTGCGCGCCATGCCATGTGACCGTCCCACCGTGTGCGAGGACTTCAGGCCGAGCTCGCTTTCCAGCGGGCTGATGAAGACCTCGAAGAAATCCTGCACCAGCGCATTGGCGGTGTGCAGCACGGCACGCGCCTCGTCCGTTACCACCGTGCTGAACACCAGGGGGCGGACCCCTTCGGTCTGGGCTGCCATGTTGATCATGGCCACCGCTGCCGCCGCTTTTTCGGCGCTATCGATGAAGGGCAGGGCCTGGCGGTCGACCACCAGGTCATCAAACTGGCTGAGCAGACTCTGTCCCAGCATTTCCGCCGTGATGCCCGTGCGGTCGGAAACAAAAAATACAGTGCGTTTCATGGCGATTAGTTCCTAGGTACTACTTTGTGCGTTGCAGTACAACCCCGTATCATGGGCTGCTTTATCAGGCCATGGAGGGCCACATGACGCCAGAATACATCCTGTGGCTGCAAGATCTGCGAATGCACGACGTGGATCGCGTCGGCGGAAAGAATGCATCCCTAGGCGAATTGATCAGCCAATTGGCTGGAATGGGCGTGCGGGTTCCAGGCGGTTTCGCCACCACGGCCCTTGCCTATCGCGATTTTCTGGAACAGACCGGCCTGAAGCAGCGCATCCAGGCCGAACTGGCCACGCTGGATGCAGATGACGTCGACGCCCTGGTGGCAGCCGGCGCGCGCATCCGCGGCTGGATCCTCGAGCAGCCGCTGCCGGCCGCGTTGCAGTCGGCCATCGAGACAGCCTACGCCACGCTGGAAGCCGAGTCAGGCGGCACGGCCAACGTGGCGGTGCGCTCGTCCGCCACGGCGGAAGATCTGCCGGACGCCTCGTTTGCCGGCCAGCAGGAAACCTTCCTCAATATCTCCGGCATCGACGCCGTGGTGGAAGCCATCCGCCACGTCTTTGCCTCGCTCTATAACGACCGGGCGATCTCCTATCGCGTGCACCAGGGCTACGCCCACATGGACGTGGCCCTGTCGGCGGGCATCCAGCGCATGGTGCGCAGCGACCTGGGCACCAGCGGCGTGCTGTTCACCCTCGATACCGAGTCCGGCTTCGATGGTGCCGTGTTCATCACGGCCGCCTACGGTCTGGGCGAAAGTGTGGTGCAGGGTTCGGTCAACCCGGACGAGTATTATGTGTCGAAGGTTGCCTTGGCCGCCGGCCGCCCGGCCGTGCTGAGCCGCACGCTCGGCTCGAAAGCCACCAAGATGATCTACGGTACCAGCGCCACCGCCGGCCGCTCCACCGTGACCGTGGACGTCGACCTGGCCGAGCGTGAACGCTTCTGCCTGACCGATGCGCAGGCCGAGGAATTGGCCCGTTACGCCGTGCTGATCGAGCAGCATTATGGCCGCCCGATGGACGTGGAATGGGGCCTGGATGGCCGCGACGGCAAGGTCTATGTGCTGCAGGCCCGTCCGGAAACCGTTGCCTCGCGGAAAAGTGCCGAGACCCTCGACCGCTATCTGCTGAAGGAAAAGGGCACGGTACTGGTGGTTGGCCGGGCCATCGGCAGTCGCATCGGCCAGGGCCCGGTGAAGGTGATCATGAGCAGTGCCGACATGAACCAGGTCGAGCCGGGCGACATTCTGGTGACCGACATGACCGACCCCAACTGGGAGCCGGTGATGAAAAAGGCCTCGGCCATCGTCACCAACCGCGGCGGACGCACCTGCCACGCCGCGATCATCGCGCGTGAACTGGGCATTCCGGCCGTGGTCGGCTGCGACAACGCCACCGACCGGCTGAAGCCGGGTGCCCCGGTCACGGTCAGCTGTGCGGAGGGCGAGGAGGGGCATATTTATGAGGGCCTGCTGGCCTTCGAACGTATCCAGGTGGCCCTCGACCACATGCCGGACATTCCGGTGAAGCTGTCGATGAACGTTGGCAATCCGCAGCTGGCCTACGGCTTCCAGCGTATCCCGAACGAAGGCGTCGGTCTGGCCCGTCTCGAGTTCATCATCAGCGCGATGATCGGCACCCATCCGCGTGCCGTGCTCGACTATCCGCGCCTGCCGGCCGATCTGAAGCTGCAGGTGGAGCAGCGTTCGCGCGGTTACGCAAGCCCGGTCGAGTTCTACGAAAAGAAGCTGACCGAAGGCATCGCCACGCTGGCCTGTGCGTTCTGGCCGAAGAAGGTGATCGTGCGGCTGTCCGACTTCAAGTCGAACGAATACAACCTGCTGCTGGGTGGACCGCAGTACGAGCCACACGAAGAGAATCCGATGCTGGGTTTCCGGGGCGCGTCGCGTTACATCGCGTCTAGCTTCCAGGACTGCTTCGAGCTGGAGTGCAAGGCGCTGAAGACCGTGCGCGACACCATGGGATTCACCAACGTCGAGATCATGGTGCCCTTCGTGCGCACGCTCTCGCAGGCGGAACAGGCCATTGCGTTGCTGGGCAAGTTTGGCCTGAAGCGTGGCGAGAACGGCTTGCGCGTGATCATGATGTGCGAGGTGCCCTCGAACGCGATCCTGGCCGACCGTTTCCTGGAGCACTTTGACGGCTTCTCGATCGGCTCGAACGATCTGACCCAGCTCACGCTGGCCGTAGACCGGGATTCCGGCCTGGTGGCCGACGCCTTCGACGAGCGCGATCCAGCGGTAAAGGCCATGCTGCACCTGGCCATCTCGGCCTGCCGCAAAGCGGGCAAGTACGTTGGCATCTGCGGTCAGGGCCCATCGGATCACCTCGACCTGGCGCAATGGCTGCTCGCAGAAGGCATTGAAGCCATGTCGCTCAACCCTGACTCGGTGCTGTCGACCTGGCTGGCGCTCGCGAAGAAGGACTAAGCCGTGCCCGGGGCTGAAGGCCGGGATCCAGGTCCGGCCGCGCTCCCGATCCAGCCCGCAGCGCCGGCGGCGCTGCCGGGGCATGCCTTGCGGCCGGGGCAACAACCTGCGCTGCCGGGGCATCCCGTGCTGCCGATCGATGCCGTGCTGCCGGCCGTCCTGGCGGCACTGGCGAACCCCGGGCGCGCGGTGCTCGTGGCAGCACCCGGGGCGGGCAAGACCACGCGTGTGCCCCTGGCCCTGCTCGATGCCCCCTGGCGTGGCGACGGACGGATCGTGATGCTGGAGCCGCGCCGTCTGGCGGCACGCTCGGCCGCCCATCGGATGGCGTCGCAACTTGGCGAAGACATCGGCCAGACCGTCGGGTACCGGGTGCGGCTGGACAGCCGGGTGTCTGCGCGCACGCGCATCGAGGTGGTGACCGAGGGCGTGTTCACCCGGATGATCCTCGACAATCCGGAGTTGCCGGGCGTGGCTGCGGTGCTGTTCGACGAATTCCACGAACGCAGCCTGGACGGGGACTTTGGTCTGGCGCTGGCCCTCGATGCGGCCGCTTTGCGTGAGGACCTGCGCCTGCTGGTGATGTCGGCCACCCTGGATGGCGCCCGGGTGTCCGCGCTGCTGGGCGATGCCCCCGTGATCGCGAGCGAGGGGCGCACCTATCCCGTCGACACCTTTCATCTGCCGCCCGATCCGGCGGCGCGCTGGGACGACCATCTGGTGATGGTGATCCGCACCGCCATGCGCGAGCAGGCCGGTTCGGCCCTGGTGTTCCTGCCTGGGCAAGGCGAGATCCATCGTCTCGCCGAGGCCCTGCAGGGGCGTCTGGCCGACGACGCCGACATCGTGCCCCTGCATGGCGGGCTCGATGCCCGGGCCCAGGATCGGGCCATCCAGCCCGCGCCGCCGGGCCGTCGCAAGGTGGTGCTGGCCACCTCGATTGCCGAGACCTCGCTCACGATCGAGGGCGTGCGCACCGTGATCGACAGCGGACTGGCCCGGGTGCCGCGCTATGAACCGGGCACCGGACTGACCCGGCTGGAAACGGTGCGCGTGTCACGCGCGAGCGCCGACCAGCGCCGGGGCCGGGCCGGGCGTACCGGCCCCGGGGCGTGCTATCGCCTGTGGCCGGAAAGCCAGACGGCCACCATGCTGCCGTTCGACCGTCCGGCCATTCTGGAGGCCGACCTGTCCGGGCTGGTGCTCGATCTGGCGGCCTACGGCGTGCTCGATCCGGCGCAGCTCGCGTTTCCCGACCAGCCACCCAGGGCGGCGTGGGCGGAAGCCGTTGCCTTGCTGCAATCACTGGACACCCTCAATGCTGCCGGTCACGTCACGCCGGTGGGGCGCGAACTGGCGCAGCTACCGCTGCATCCCCGGCTGGCCCACATGGTGGTGGCCGGTGCCCGGGATGGCGACGCCATGACTGCCGCACGCATCGCCGTACTGGTCTCTACCCCCGGCTTGGGCGGTGACGCCGTCGATCTGGCAGCCCGGCTCGAGGCGTTCCGGTCCGACCGCTCGTCCCGGGCGGAAGAAGCCCGGCAGCTCGCGCGACGGCTGGTGCAGATGGCCCCGGCCGCCCTGGCTGCGGCGCTTGCCCCGGCGGTCCACCGCGACGGGTCAGCGTCCGCGCCCGAGGCGGCGGGCGAGGGCCGTTGTCCGCTGGGGGTTCATCTGGCGCGCGCCTACCCGGACCGCATCGCTCAGGCGCGTGGTGCCCATGGCGCCTTCCGCCTCGCCAATGGCCGCGGTGGCCTGCTCGAAGCGCACGAACGGCTGGCCGAAGAGCCCTGGCTGGTGGTGGCCCATCTGAGCGGCGCAGCAGCGAAATCGCGCATCCGTCTGGCGGCTTCGATCCAGCGGGACGATATCCTGACGCATTTTGCCGATCAGCTGGAGCGCAGCGAACGCCTGGTGTTCGACCCCGCCACGGCCACGGTGCGATCCCGCCGGATCCTGGCCTACCGGGCGCTGGTGCTGGCGGATGATCCCGTGCCACCGGCCGATGTCGACGCGGCAGCGCGGGTGCTGGCCGAGGGTCTGGCGGGCCTGGGCCTGCATCGCCTGCCCTGGTCGCGTGACCAGCTCGCCACCTTGCAGCGCGCCCGCTTCCTGCGCGAGAAGCTGGGCGATGCCTGGCCCGACCTGTCCGAGACGGCCCTGCAGGCGCAGGCCAAGGATTGGCTGGCGCCGGTCCTGGTCGGCAAATTGTCGCTGCAGGAAGTCGATGCCGAGGTGCTGGGTCAGGCCCTGGATGCCCTGCTGCCCTATGCCCAGCGCCAGCAGATCGAGCAGCTGTTGCCGAGCCATTTCGAAGCGCCGACCGGCAACCGCCTGCCGATCGACTACGGCGCCGAGAACGGTCCTGCGCTGTCGATCCGGGTACAGGAGCTGTTCGGCTTGGGCCGCCATCCCAGCGTTGGCGGTGGGCGCATCCCGTTGCTGTTGCTGCTGCTGTCACCTGCCCATCGGCCGCTGCAGACCACGCGCGATCTGCCCGGTTTCTGGCGCGGTTCCTGGAAGGCGGTGGTGAAGGACATGAAGGGGCGCTATCCCCGTCATCCTTGGCCGGAAGATCCCGTGCTGGCCCCGCCGACCGCACGGGCGAAACCGCGCGGTACGTGACACTGGGCAGAACCCACGCCGGCAGCGGGCCGACCTGCCGGCAGGGGGCTCGGAGGGGCGCTGCCGTGCGCCAGCGTGCATCGCTGCTACAACAGGGCGGGGGCACTGCTGAAATTGTGCAGGTTGGGCAGCACGCTGGCGAGCTGACCGGGACTCGCCCCAAACCAGCTCCACAGCGATCCGGCCAGCTGATCCCAGGCCAGGGTCGGAATCAGCCGGCCCTGGCCAACATCGTCCGGACCATTGGTGGCCAGCACGGGCGGGGTGCCGATCACCTAGCCGCCGTGCAGGGCACCACCCATCAGGAAGTGGTGACTACCCCAGCCATGGTCGCTGCCATCGCCGTTCGAGGTCAGGGTGCGGCCAAAGTCCGAGGCCGTGAAGGTGAGCACATTGGCGCCCAGCCCCATTTGCGTGACGGCCGCCTGAAACGCGGCCATGGCGTTGCCCAGGGTTGCCATCAGCAGCGGGTGCTGGGCACTCAGGTGGTCGTGCAGGTCGAAGCCTGCGAGCGAGACCATGAAGACCTGTCGTCCGGCGCCCAGGGCGGCCCGCGCGTTGATCAGGCGTGCCACGATCTGCAACTGCGCCGCCAGCGGGTTACCGCTTGGGAACAGGGTGGCAAAGGGCGACGCCGTGCCAATGCGGCATTGGGCGGGTAGACAACGGGAACCGCCGAGGTCGGCTGAAGGGCTGGCATGCCTGTACTCCGGAAGCGGGTGAGGAGACTCTTCGCAGAGTACGGGAATATAGATTCTTAAATTATTGTTTCTTTGTGAAGTTTTGCAAGATTATTGTGGCTCAATCGGTGGCGCATGGCGGGGCCTGCTGCAGCAGCTGGTGCAACAGCGCCACAGACGCGGCCAGCTTCTCCAGGTCGGCAGGCGGGTGCGCCGCAGGCCTGATCCTGCAGGTTTCGATCAGTCCGGCCGGGCGCTCAGGTAGTCCCACGCCAGGTGCGCCATGGCGCGCACGCCCAGCAGCAGGCCGTTTTCTTCAATACGGAAGCGTGGCGAGTGGTTGGACGCCACCTGGTGCTGTGGCGTGGCCGGATCGGTGATGCCGAGAAAAAAGAAGAAGCCCGGAATCTGCTGCTGATAGCGCGAGAAATCCTCCGCGCCGGTCAGTTTGGGAGACAGAAACACGGCCTCGTCACCCGCTACCCGTTGCAGGGTGGGCAACATCTGCTCGGTGAGGGCCGGGTGATTGATGGTGACGTCGTAGCCGCGTTCGACCTCGACCTTGGCCGTCGCTCCGGCCGCCTGGGCGATGTGGCTGGCGGTGCGCTCCACCCGCGCTGCAATGTCGCTGCGCATGTCTTCGTCGAAGGTGCGGATGGTGCCGAGCAGTTCCACCCGGTCGGGGATGATGTTGTCGCGCACGCCGCCGTGGATGGCACCGACCGTGATGATGCTGGGTTCGTGCGTCACATCCACCTGACGGCTGGCAATGGTCTGCAGGCCCATCACCACCTGTGAGGCGATCACGATCGGGTCGGTGCCCATCCATGGCATGGCGCCGTGGCACTGGCATCCGTCTACGGTGATGCGCATGGTGTCGGAGCTGGCCATGGTCGGTCCGGGCCGATACCCGATCCGGCCCACCGGAATGCCAGCGATCACATGCAGGCCGAAGATCGCGGCGGGCGCCGGATTCTGTAGCACGCCCTCTTCGATCATCAGCTTGGCACCGCCTTCCTCACCCTTCGGGGCCTGCTCTTCCGCCGGCTGGAAGATGAATTTGACGGTGCCGGGCAATTGCGCGCGCAGACCCGCCAGGGCCTCGGCCACCGCCATCAGGATGGCGGTGTGGGCGTCGTGACCACAGGCATGCATCACGCCCACCTCGGCGCCGTTGTATTCGGTGCGCACGCGCGAGGCGAACGGCAGATCCACTTCCTCGGCCACCGGCAGGGCATCCATATCGGCCCGCAGGGCTACCACCGGGCCAGGCAGGGCACCCTTCAGCACACCGACCACGCCGGTATGGGCGACCTTTTCCTGCACCTCCAGGCCCAGCGCGCGCAGATGCGCGGCAACGATCCCGGCTGTGCGAAACTCGCGATTCGAGAGTTCCGGATGGGCGTGGAAATCGCGCCGCCAGGCCAGCATGCGAGGTTCCAGGCTGACGCAGAGCGTATCCAGCCGGGTGCGGAGATCGGACGGGGAATTCATGGCGGCAAGCCTTGGCAAATGCGCCGGGCGAGCCAGCGCAGACGCATTGGAGAATACACGATTGGGATTGCAACTCGCTGTTCTGGGACTGGGCCGGATGGGGCGGCCGATGGCAGCCCGTTTGTTGGCGGCAGGGTTCAACCTGCAGATATGGAACCGGTCGTCCGCCGCCGCCCACGATTTCCAGGGTGAGGTTCCACCCGATCAGCGCAAGCGGCTGCGGGTGGCGGCAACAGCCGCTGAGGCGGTCAGCGGCGCCGACGTCAGCATCAGCATGCTGAGCGATGGCCCGGCCGTGCGCGCCGTCCTGTTTGGTGCCGCCAATCAGGAGGCCTGTGCCGAGGGCGTTGCCCGCCATCTGAAGGCAGGCAGCGTCTGGCTCGACATGAGCTCGATTCCGCCCGAGACCGCCCGGCAGCACGCGCAGGCCCTGGCCGAACTGGGGGTGACGGCGCTCGATGCGCCGGTCTCGGGCGGCGTGGTGGGAGCCGCTGCCGGCACGCTCGCGATCATGGTGGGCGGCGATGCTGGTGTGATGCCCCGGCTGGCCCCGGTGTTTGCGGCACTCGGCCGGGTGACACCGGTCGGGCCAGCGGGCGCCGGTCAACTGGCCAAGCTGGCGAACCAGGTGATTGTTGGCGTGACCATCGGGGCTGTTGCCGAAGCCCTGTTGCTGGCTGCGCGCGGTGGCGCGGATGCCGAAGCGGTGCGGGCGGCCATCCGGGGTGGCTTTGCGGAAAGCCGCATCCTCGAGCTGCATGGCGCGCGCATGCTGGAGGACACCTTCGCGCCGGGCGGGGCAGTACAGACCCAGCTGAAGGATCTGCGCACCGCACTCGCCGCGGCCGAGGCGGCCGGACTGGATCTGCCGATCACGGCGCTGCTGGCCGAGCTGTTTGCCGATGCTGTCGAGGCTGGTGACGGCAATCTAGATCATGCCGCCTTGCTGCGCGAAATCGGCCGCCGCAATGGCCTGCCGGCAAACAGTCTGCTGCGCCCCCCGCACTGACCTTGCGGCGGTCCGATCAGGACAGCGAGCGGGCCGCCCATCCGCTGTCCAGATGGCGTACCAGCGCGTGAATCAGGCGCAGTTGGGGCACCGCCAAGCACGGCGATCCGCTGACCTGGCACTGTCTTGTCCTGCCCCAATGCCGCTCCTGCTTGCATGTTCACTCCCGCCTTTGGTCTTCGGCCCGACCGGTCGTGCGTTCGGGCGCCTCGCCCGCGTCGGATGCCGTATCCAGCGCCAGTCCTGTGTCCAGTCCCAGGGCTGCAGCCGCACGGAAAAGTTGGGCGGAGGACTCGGCGCCCAGCTTCTGGCGCAGGTGGCTCTGGTGATTGGCCACTGTCTTGGGACTCAGTGACAGCAGGCTGGCGATATTTTCCAGCGAACGCCCCGCCACCAGATGGCGCAGGATTTCGAATTCGCGCGGTGACAGCGCCGAGCCGGGGCCGGCACCGCGCTCGCGGGCGGCCACCGCCCGGGCAATATCGGGACTGAGATAGCCTTGTCCCTTGGCAACCCTGCGCACCCCGTCGAGCAGGTTTTCCGGGGGGCTCGACTTGCTGACATAGCCCAAGGCCCCGGCTTCCCGGGCACGCACCGGGAAGATCGCATCTTCATGCATGCTCGAGATCAGCACCTGCACCTCTGGATGGCGAGCGCGCAGCCGGCGAGTGCCCTCGATGCCGCTCACGCCAGGCAGGGCAATGTCCATCACCACCACGTCGACGGCCTCGGTCTGCAGCAACCCGAGCAAGGCATCGACCGTGCCGGCTTCACCCGCCACGCGCAGGTCTACGCAGCGCTCGAACAGACGCCGATAGCCAGCGCGCACCACGGCGTGGTCGTCCACCAGCACGATACGGATGAAATCTCCGCTCATGTGGGCCAGCGCGCCTGCAGCAGGCACCCTTGGCCGGGTGCCGCTTCGCAGTGGAACATCCCGCCGAGCGTCTGTACGCGCTCTGCCATGCTGATCAGTCCCAGGCCCGTGCGCGGCGCCGTCGGATCAAAACCGATGCCGTCGTCCTCCACCTGCCATTGCAGGGTCTGGCGCTGATCTGCTGCATTCAGGGTGGCGATCTGCAGCGAGATGCGCGCCTCGCCGGCACGCGCATGGCGTGCCAGATTGGTCAGGGCCTCCTGCGTCAGTCGGAAGACGGTGATCGCCTGCGCCTCGTCGAGCACCAAGGGCAGGCCGCTGCAGCTGAGGATCAGTCGGGTATCGGGCAGGCGCAGCTGCCAGCCATTCACCAGCTGGTCGAGTGCTGCCTCCAGGCCCAGTTCGTCGAGCGCGGATGGTCGCAACTGGCCGATCAGATGGCGCACCGTGCCCTGCAGGTGATCCAGCGTGCTGCGCGCGCGGTCGAACAGGCCCTCCCGTTCCAGCACCGGCATGCTGCCGCCACCGGCGAGGGCGTGCAGGTCGAAGCGCAAGGCGCCGAGATACTGGCCGAGCTCGTCGTGCAGCTCGTGCGCGAGGGTTCGGCGCTCCTGTTCCTGAACCTGCAGCAGTTCGGCATGCAGCGCACGGTTGCGTTCCAGTTGGTTTGCCAGCAGCACCTCGGCAACTTCATGGGCACGCACAACATGTTGCAGGTCGTGATAGCGGCGCCATGCAAACCAGAGCAGGGCCAGACAGAGCACCAGTAACACGCCGGGCAGCTCGTCCATCTGCAGTGTTTCGCGCCGATGCAGCCAGGACAGCAGCGATTCCGAGACGTCGAAACGCGCCGAGAGGGTGGCCGCCAATATCGTCAGCGCGGCGATGCCTGACAGATCGTACCAGGGGCGTCGGGGGCTGACGGCAAGGCCTGGCGATGTCGCCGCCTTGGCGGGTGTGGGGAGCAGGCTCCGGGAGGGTCTGGCTGTCATCGCGAATCGGGCCGGAAGAATCTGCTGCGCCCAAGATCTGGGCGCCACGCAGGATCAGAGCTGAAAGACCCGATTTAAGCCACAGCCGCTGCGGAAGGGCAAGACGCGTGTGGCCGGACCTTCATCCGTCGGAGGGGTCTGGCCCGCGCTGTGCTGGGTTGCCGAAATCGCCCCGCACCAGCGCACGCCGTCCAGCGATCAGGCCGTGGTGCAGGCCTTGGCGCAATCGCTACAGGATTTGCCACAGGCCACGCACGGGGCCATCTCGGGATGCTTGTCGCATTCCTTGCGGCAGTCTTCGCAGACCTGCGCCGCCACCTTGGCGAGGCTCTTCGTGGCTGGTGCATTCTGTGATGCCAGGGTGCGCAGGGCGGTACACACCGCGATCACGGAATTGGCGGTACGCATGCAGGAAACCATGCTGTTGTCGCCATGCGCCATCATGTCGAGGCAGTGATCCACACATAGTTCCGAAATCGCGATGCAGTGCGATGCGGATTCGATCAGTGCCGTATGGCCGTGGGCGTTGCCCATGGCCTTATGGCCTTCCTTACCTTCTTCAGCATGTGCCAGCATCAGGGGGGCGGTGGCTGCCAGGGCAGCGAGCAGGGTGCGACGATCCATCGGGAGTCTCCGGGGGAAGAACAGGGGCGTCGCCAGTATCGCTCCTATCGTTGCGCTTCGCTACAACAGTTCACGGTAACTGTCTGTACGGGGTGTCTTATCCGGCACGCCGATCCCGGCCAGCGGGACATTTTGCGGGCCGGCCGCGCAGGCGGTCGCGCACTGCTGCCCATGCGATATAATCCGGCATTCCTTTTGATGCCGTTTCCATGACCAAATTCATTTTCGTGACCGGTGGCGTGGTGTCCTCGCTCGGCAAGGGCATTGCCTCCGCCTCGCTGGGGGCAATCCTGGAGTCCCGGGGGCTCAAGGTCACCATGCTGAAACTCGACCCGTACATCAACGTCGATCCCGGCACGATGTCCCCGTTCCAGCACGGTGAGGTATTCGTCACGGATGACGGTGCAGAGACCGATCTGGATCTGGGCCACTACGAGCGGTTCATCAGCACGCGCATGCTGAAGCGCAACAACTTCACGACCGGCCAGGTCTATGAGACGGTGATCCGCAAGGAGCGTCGCGGGGATTATCTGGGTGGCACAGTGCAGGTCATTCCGCACATCACCGACGAGATCAAGCACTGCATTCGTCATGGCGCCGGCGATGCCGAGGTGGCCATCGTGGAAGTGGGAGGCACTGTCGGTGACATCGAGTCGCTGCCCTTCCTCGAAGCCATCCGGCAGATGAGCATCGAGATGCCGCGCGACCACAGCTGCTTCATCCATCTTACCCTGATCCCCTACCTGCCCTCGGCCGGCGAAATCAAGACCAAACCGACCCAGCATTCGGTGAAGGAGCTGCGTGAAATCGGCATCCAGCCCGACGTGCTGCTGTGCCGCGGCGACCGCATGCTGCCGGAGGACGAGCGGCGCAAGATCGCCCTGTTCACCAACGTGAGCGTGCAGGCGGTGATCTCGGCCATCGATACCGACAGCATCTACAAGATCCCTGGGCTGCTGCATGAGCAGATGCTGGATGAGATCGTCTGCCACAAGCTGGGCATCCTGGCCCGGGCCGCCGACCTGAGCGCCTGGAAGGGGCTGATCGATGCGCTGGAACATCCCTTGGCCGAGGTCAACATTGCCCTGGTGGGCAAGTATGTCGACCTGACCGAGTCCTACAAGTCGCTGTCGGAAGCCCTGATCCACGCCGGCATCCATACTCGCTCGAAGGTGCGCATCCACTACATCGACTCCGAGCGCATCGAGGCGGAAGGGGCCAGCCTGTTGGCCGATATGGATGCCATCCTGGTGCCAGGCGGCTTCGGCAAGCGCGGGGTGGAGGGCAAGATCGCTGCGATCCAGTTCGCGCGCGAGCAGCGCATCCCCTACCTGGGCATCTGTCTGGGCATGCAGCTCGCCGTCATCGAGTACGCGCGCCACGTCGCCGGCTTGGCGGGCGCCCACAGCACCGAATTCGATCCGGCGGCAGCCCATCCGGTGGTGGCCCTCATCACCGAGTTTCACAGTCAGGAAGGACAGCTCGAGCAACGCAGCGAATCCTCTGATCTGGGGGGCACCATGCGTCTGGGCGGCCAGCCGGTGGCCCTGCACACCGGCTCGCTGGCCCGCCGCATTTATGGTGCCGATGAAATCGTCGAGCGCCACCGCCACCGGTATGAGGTGAACACGCAGTATCACGACCGGCTGCAGGCAGCCGGCCTGTCGATCTCCGGCCTTTCACGCCAGGACGATCTGTGCGAGATGATCGAGCTGCCCGATCATCCGTGGTTTGTCGCAAGCCAGTTCCACCCCGAATTCACGTCCACGCCACGGGGCGGGCATCCCCTGTTCAAGGCCTATATCGAGGCTGCCCTGCAGCGCCGCCGGCTGCGTGGCGCGCCGGCAGCGGGCGTTTCTAACCTGAGTTCGGTGGCCTGACCATGAAACTGCTCGACTTTGAGGTGGGCCTGCAGCACCCCCTGTTCCTGATCGCTGGGCCTTGCGTGATCGAATCGCGCCAGATGGCCTTCGACACCGCCGGAGCCCTGCGGGACCTGACCCGCGAACTGGGCATCCCGTTCATTTACAAGTCTTCCTACGACAAGGCCAACCGCAGTTCCGGCACCTCCTTCCGGGGCCCCGGCATGGACGGTGGGCTGGAAATCCTGGCCGACGTCCGGCGCGAACTGGGCGTTCCAGTGCTGACCGACGTGCATGAAATCGAGCATGTGGCGCGCGTTGCGGCGGTGGTGGATGTGCTGCAGACGCCGGCATTTCTCTGCCGTCAGACCGACTACATCCATGCCGTGGCATCGTGCGGCAAGCCGGTCAACATCAAGAAGGGCCAGTTCCTGGCACCGGGCGACATGAAGAATGTGGTCGACAAGGCCCGCGCTGCCAGCGGCAGCGACCAGATCATGGTGTGCGAACGCGGTGTCTCCTTCGGCTACAACAATCTGGTGTCCGACATGCGCGCGTTGGCGATCATGCGCGACACGCAGTGTCCGGTGGTGTTTGACGCCACCCATTCGGTGCAGTTGCCAGGCGGCCAGGGTACCAGCAGCGGCGGCCAGCGCGAATTCGTGCCCGTGCTGGCGCGGGCTGCGGTGGCCGCTGGCGTGGCTGGCATCTTCATGGAAACCCATCCGGATCCCGCCAAGGCCATGTCCGATGGCCCGAATGCCTGGCCGCTGCCCCGCATGCGCGCCCTGCTGGAAACCCTGATGACCGTTGATGCGGCTGTCAAAAGCCGTGGTTTTGCCGAACTCGACCTGTAGGTCGGGTGCGGATCCCTGAACCTCCTAGGAGCTGTCCCTGCATGAGCGCGATTGTTGATATCCACGCCCGCGAAATCCTCGATTCCCGTGGCAACCCCACCGTCGAAGCCGAAGTGCTGACGGAGACTGGCGCGCGGGGTCGTGCGGCAGTGCCCTCCGGAGCCTCGACCGGCACCCGCGAAGCCATCGAACTGCGCGATGGGGACAAGGCGCGTTACCTCGGCAAGGGCGTGCTGAAAGCCGTGGAAAACGTCAACACCGAGATCTGCGAGGCGCTGATTGGCCTGGAAGTCTCGGAGCAGGCATTCCTTGACCACACCATGATTGCGCTCGATGGCACCGACAACAAGTCGCGGCTCGGCGCCAATGCCCTGCTGGCGGTGTCGTGCGCGGCCGCCAAGGCTGCCGCCGAGGAAGCCAACCTGCCGATTTACCGATATCTGGGCGGTTCCGGCGCGGTCGACATGCCGGTACCCATGATGAATGTGATTAATGGCGGTGCACATGCCAACAACGGGCTCGACATCCAGGAGTTCATGATCCTGCCGGTCGGGGCCGCCAGCTTCCGCGAAGCCCTGCGCTGCGGCGCGGAAATCTTTCATGCCCTGAAAAAGCTGATCGACAGCAAGGGCATGGCCACCACGGTCGGCGACGAGGGCGGGTTTGCCCCGAAGCTCGCCAGCAACGAGGCGGCGCTGGGACTGATCATGGAAGCCATCGAGCTGGCGGGCTACCGTCCGGGCGAGGAGGTGGCGCTGGGGCTCGATTGTGCAGCCTCGGAGTTCTACAGGAACGGTCAGTACGAGCTGCATGCGGAAGGCCGCACGCTGGATTCGGCGGGCATGACCGACATGCTGGCCGGCTGGGCCTCGCGCTATCCGATCATCACCATCGAGGATGCGATGTCGGAAGCCGACTGGGCTGGCTGGAAGCACATCACCGAACGCATGGGCCAGACCGTGCAACTGGTGGGCGACGACGTATTTGTCACCAACACCCGAATCCTGGCCGAAGGCATCAAGCAGGGCATCTGCAACTCGATCCTGATCAAGATCAACCAGATCGGCACCCTGTCCGAGACGTTCGCCGCAATCGAAATGGCCAAGCGGGCCGGCTACACTTCAGTGATTTCGCATCGTTCGGGCGAAACGGAAGACAGCATCATTGCCGACATCGCGGTGGCAACCAACGCCATGCAGATCAAGACCGGCTCGCTGTCACGGTCAGATCGCCTCGCCAAGTACAACCAGCTGCTGCGGATTGAAGAGGCGCTGGGACCGGTTGCCCGTTATCCCGGTCGTGCTGCCTACTACCAGATCGGCCGCTGAGCGATGACGCGCCCAGGGGTGCCAGTTGCGGGAGCACGGACATGAAGCGCTTGCTAGCCGTTCAATCCTGGCCAACCCCACGGCTGCCGGCGATGGTGTGTGCGCTGCTGATCATCGCCCTGCAATATCCCCTGTGGCTGGGACACGGCAGCCTGCATCGGGTGCACGTACTCGAGCGCCAGCTGGCGGAAGAGCGCACGCGCAATGCGCAGCAGAGGGCCCACAACACCGCCCTGGCGGCGGAGGTGCGTGATCTGGGCACCGGGTCGGATGCCATCGAAGAGCGCGCCCGCGCCGATCTGGGCATGGTGCGCGATGGCGAGACCTGGTTCCGCTACTCGGGCGGCGGGAACCAGTCGGTGCCGGCTCCCTCTCAGCACCGGTAGGCGCAATTGCGACCTGCCCGATGACAAGCCCTGGCCACGCACAGACAGGGCGCAGAACCAAGGAGCGAAAGATGATTCGAGCACGCTGGCTGGCCCTTTTGGCCACCTGTCTGATGTTTGCAGGGTTTGCATTGCCGGCGGCTGCCCAGTCAGCCGGACAGGATGCCCCGAAGAAGACGTTTCTGTGGGAAGTGAAGGATGGTCAGCAGACTTTGTACCTGTTTGGCGGCCCGGGGCTTGGCAACGGCGATCTCTACCCGGTCAGTTTCTGGGCCGAGGCCGCGTATGGCCGCGCCCAGGTGCTGGCCCTGGAATCGGACCTGACCGACGAAAAACGGTTTGCAGCCGACACCGCCGGCATGTTCTATCCGGCCGGCGACAACCTGGAAAAACACATCAGCAAGGACCTCTACGACGAGGTCAACGATTTTCATGCCGCCCAGGCCTTGCCCTTCGAAGCGTCGAGTCACCTCAAGCCCTTTGCCCTGGCGCTCGGTCTGATGAACAAGGAGGCGCGGAGCGTCGGGCTTGATCCCACCTTCGATGCGCCGTTCTACTTCTCGGCCAAGGCGCAGGCTGACAACAAGCCGATCGTCGAAATCGAGGGCGTGGCCCGTGAACTCAAAACCCTCGACCAGATGCCGATGCCGCTGCAGGAAGAGCTGCTCAAGTCTGCGGTGGAAATGGCTGCCACCGGTACCTGGGGAGAGGCCTTGCAAAATGAGGTAAGTGCCTGGAAATCTGGCGACGTCGATTACTACACCGAACTCGAACTGAAGAGTTACGCGGGCATGCCGCACGGTGCCGAAGTGCGCCATCAGCTGGTGGAAGTGCGCAATCCGGCGATCGCCGACCGCCTGACCAGCTACCTGCATTCTGGCAAGATCCATTTCGCGGTGGTGGCAGCGCCCCATCTGGTGGGACCAAACAATCTGATCGATGAGCTGACCCGCCGCGGCTTCAAGGTACAGCGGCTGTAAGCGCCAAGCGGGGCGGCGGGCTACCCTGCCGCCCCGGCGTACGCCACCGCGCTGGCGCACGCCACCGCGCCTAGCGCAGCAGCGGCTTGAGGGCCGGCAACACCACCTGCAGCAGGCGGTTCTGCACGCGGGGCAGCGGATGGATGCCGTCCGCCTGGAAATCTTCCCGACCGGTACCCAGGGCAGCGACCAGGTTCGGCACCAACGGCGCATGTTCCGATCGCGCCACAGCGGTGTATACCCCGGCGAAGGCCGTGGTGAAATCGTCACCGAAATTGGGCGGCAGGGCGATCCCCACCAACAGGGTACGCGCGCCTGCCTGACGGATCTTGCGCACCATGCTGATCAGTTCGCGCTGCATGTTCTCAAGCGGCTGACCGCGCAGGGCATCGTTGCCGCCGAGTTCGAGGATGACCACCTGCGGATGGTGCAGGGCAAGTGCCGCCGGCAGTCTGGTGGCGCCACCGTGGGTGGTCTCGCCACTGACGCTCGCATTCACCACCTTCCAGCGGGCAGTCGCAGGCTGCGCCTGCAGGGTCTGCGCCAGCAAGGCCGGCCACGCCTCCTGGCTGGCCATGCCATAACCGGCTGACAGGCTGTCGCCAAATACCAGTACAGTCGGGTTGTCGCGGCTGTCTGTCGCCGCGATGGCCCCGCCAGCAGCGCAGCCGCCGCAGATCAGCGCGAGCACGGCCATTCCCCGGCGCAGGAACTCCCGCCGGCGCTGGTGGCCTGAAACAAGTCGATTCTTCACTTGGGTGGTCTCCATGAATGCAGCTGTCTTTGATGCCGCCGCCGATGCCGCCGCCGATGCGGCTGCCGATGCAAAGGGGATGCTGGCAGCCCGCGGGCTGGGCCGAACGGTCGCGACCAGCGAGGGTCCCCTCGAGATCCTGCACGACGTCAACCTGACCGTGCAGGAGGGGGCATCCTTGGCCATCCTGGGTGCCTCCGGCAGTGGCAAGTCTACCTTGCTCGCCCTGCTCGCCGGTCTGGATCTTCCCACCCAGGGCGCGGTGTGGCTGGCAGGACACAACCTGTCGATGCTGGATGAGGAGGCACGCGCGGCGTTGCGCGCCAGCCAGGCCGGCTTCGTCTTCCAGTCCTTCCATCTGCTGGCGGCCTACACCGCACTTGAGAATGTGATGCTGCCGCTCGAATTGCAGGGTGCCGCCGATGCGCGAGCCCGCGCCGAGGCCGCGCTGGCCGAAGTTGGCCTGGAGGCCCGCCTGCAACATCGGCCCACCACCCTGTCGGGGGGGGAGCAGCAACGGGTGGCCCTGGCGCGCGCGCTGGTGACACGGCCGCGCATCCTGTTTGCCGACGAGCCCACCGGCAATCTCGACGTGCACACCGGCGGGCGCATCATGGACCTGATCTTCGACCTGAATGCCCGCCATCACACCACCCTGGTGCTGGTGACCCACGACCCGGCGCTCGCTGCGCGCTGTGAAGCGAGTCTGCGCCTGTGAGCGGCGCCAGCCAAGGGGTGGCCGTGGCGGGGTCAGTACTCTGCGCTACCCAGACCGGAGCACCTGGCGACGTGCCCCGTCTGGCCCGCTGGCGCATCCTGCCGTTGGCGTGGTCGCAGTTCTTCCGCGAATGGCGGGCGGGCGAGCTGCGCCTCGCCCTGTTTGCGTTGATGCTGGCCGTGGCGGCCTGCACAGCGGTCGGCCTGTTGCAGTCGCGTGTTTTGCTTGCCCTGGATCAAGGCGCCGCGACGCTGAGCGCTGCCGACCTGACCCTGGTCGGTGACGCGCCGCCAACGCCGGCCTGGCTGACCCTGGCGGACGGGCAGGGCCTGCAGCACAGCACGGTGGCCGTGTTTCCGAGCATGCTGCGCGGCCCGACGCACGCCATACTGGCGTCGATCAAGGCCGTCGACGGCCGGTTTCCCTTGCGCGGCCTGCTGCGGGTGGACCAGAAGGCCGCGCCGGCACCGGCGCCCGGGACCTGCTATCTGGCGCGCGGCCTTGCGGCACGTCTTGGGTTGCAGTCCGGCCAGCCGCTCCGGCTGGGCCACCTTGCCCTGCAAGTGGCCGGCGTGATCGACGATGAGCCGGATGGTGGCATGGCCAGCCTGCGCGCCGCGCCGCGGGTGATGGTCAACCTGGCGGATCTCGACGCGTCCGGACTGGTCCGGCCGGGGGCGCGCATCAGCTGGCGTCTTGGCCTGGCGGGCAGCAGAGGGGCGCTGGCCGCCTGGCGCCACCAGGTGCAGCCGGCCCTGGTGCCGGGCCAGCGTCTCGAGTCGGCGGCCGACGGCCGTCCGGAAGTCCGCCGGGTGATTGACCAGGCGGCCCAGTTCCTGCAGCTGAGCGCGTTGGCCAGCGTGTTGCTGGCCGCAGTGGCCCTGGCCTTTGCGCTGCAGCGACACTGGCGCCGCCAGCGTGCCGTGGTGGCGCTGATGCGTTGCCTGGGCACGCCACGGGATCTGGTCGTGGCCCTGCAGGTGGGCTGTCTGGCCTGTCTGGGTGGGGTTGGGGCACTAGCTGGCCTGCTGTCCGGTGCCCTGCTGCAGTTTGCACTGGCTGCCGTTGTGGCACCGCTGGTCGGGGTGCCGCTGCCTGCGCCCGACCTGTGGCCCCTGCTGCAGGGGTTGGCGATTGCCGCCGTGCTGCTGCCGGGCCTCGCCTTGCCCGGCCTGCTCGACCTGATGGGCGTCTCCGGCCTGCAGCTGTTGCGCGATCCCGCCAGTACCGGGGCACGTCCGTGGCAGCGCTGGCTGGTCTGGCTGCTGGCTCCGCTATCCCTGGCGCTGGTGGCCTGGCTCGCCGTCGGCAGCCTGACCCTGGCCAGTCTGGCCCTGCTGGCCTTGACTGCCACCGGCCTGGCTGCGGCTGGCCTGGCGTTCGTCCTGCTCGCCCTGGTGCAGCGCACGCTGCCCTGGCTGCCGATGCTGTGGCGTCATGCCCTGCGCAGCCTGCAGCGGCGTCCGGGCTTCACCAGCCTGCAGGCCGGTGCCGTGGCGATCGGCATCGCGGTACTGCTGGTATTGGGGCTGGTGCGGCAGGACCTGCTGGCGACCTGGCAGGCCAGCCTGCCGGCCGATGCACCCAACCATTTCCTGCTTGGGGTGCAGGCGGACGAGCGCCCGGCGCTGGCCCAGTTCATGGTGGCCCATGGCCAGCCGCCCCTGGTGCTGCGACCGCTGGTGCGGGCGCGTCTGACCGCCATCGATGGCCGGACGGCACAACCAGCCGATTTCAAGGATCCACAGGCGCGTGCCCTGCTGGATCGCGAGGCCAATCTGAGCTGGGCGGCCGAGCCCAATCCGGACAATCGGCTGGTGGCAGGGC
>CAIPBT010000213.1 GCA_903863375.1 uncultured Ferrovum sp. | reverse complement strand
GGCGGCGCCGTAGAGGGTTGCTTCCGGTTCAATGCACAGGTGTTCCACCAGCATGTCTTCGCCTGCCGAGGCGTTGACGTGCAAGGTGGCGAGCAGGGCCGGCCCCAGGTAGGGCGAATGCGGGTGGACCGTCACGTTGTATGCGCTGGCAAGGGCCACCACCTTGCGCAATTCGGTGATGCCGCCCACCTTGCCCACGGACGGTTGTGCGAAGTCAATCGCCTCGGCAGTCACCAGATGCTTGAAATCCATCGCTGAACCGGCATTTTCGCCAGCGGCGATGGGAATGCCGCCGTTGGATCGCACATCGGCGATGCCGTCATAGTTTTCCGGTGGCCAGACAGGTTCTTCCAGCCAGTACAGCTCGAGGTCCCCCATGCGGCGGCACATTTCTATGGCATCGCCCGGACTCCAGGGACAATCGACATCCAGCATCAGCGGCACCTCGTATCCGGCCACATCACGCGCTGCATGGACGGGCTCCAGTTCCACCTCGTGCAGCTTGATCGACCGAAATCCGCGTTTCAGGGCGGCTTCCACGGAACGGGCGGCAAGGCTTGCGTCACCGGTGCGCAGCAGGCTGGCGTACGCCGGCAGGTGGGTGCGGGTCGAGCCACCCAGCATGCGAAACAGGGGCATGCCGGCCATCTTGCCGTTGATATCCCACAAGGCGATGTCGACCGCCGACAGGGCACAGGCCACCGGCCCGGTGCGGCCGTACAGGTGCAGGCGGCGCTGCAGGTCATTCATCAACGGCACAATCTGGCTGGGATCGCGACCGATCAGGTTCGGAATGACCAGACTGTCCAGGGCAGCATGGGCGGCCTGGGCGCCGTGGAAACCGAAGGCTTCGCCCCAGCCCACGATGCCGCCATCGGTTTCGATTCTCAGCAGCAGGGTGTCGAGGGTGCGCCAGGGGCGGCCATAGAGGGCAGGTTGCGGACCCCGCTGCTCAAACGGAATCTGCAGCAGGATGGCCTGCGCGGAGGTGATCAGCATGGACCAGACGTCAGCGGATGACCGAGTGGGCCGTCGGCGTCAGGCGCGTGACCTGCACGGTTTCACGGTTCAGCATCGTGTCGATGCGTGGCTTGATCTCGTTCACCCAGACCGGATCTTCGTAGACTGCCGCGTACAGGCGCACCCTGGCAGCCTCGTCGTCAAAGCGGCGCATCCAGAAGTACACGTCCGGCTCGGTTTCCGACACGAAGCTGCCCGCCACGACAATGCCCTTGCCGACCTGGAACGGAATGATGGTCGATTCCATGAAGGACACCCACTCGGCACGACGGCCATCGCGGATCTCGTAGCGGCGAAATTCAAACAGCATGATCTGTGGTTTCCTTGATGAAGTGCTGGCGCAGGATGGTCTGGCCGACCGGCCTTGCCGGGTGAAGAACCGCAGGGCCCGAAGGCTGAGCGCAATCCGATATTATATGACGAGCAGGGCATCGCGACGTGATTGTCCGGAGCGGCCTTGCAGAGGACCGACAGCCCATGCAATTGAGCCTTGCCCGCCACGGCGAGACCGACTGGAACGCGGCCGGGCGCATCCAGGGACAACTCGATATCCCCCTCAACGCACGCGGTCATCAGCAGGCGGCGGCATTGGCGCATGCGCTCGCCGGACAGCACTTCGATGCCGTGTATTGCAGCGATCTGGCGCGCGCCCGCGAGACGGCGGCACCGGTGGCGGGCAGGCTGGGTGTGCCGCTGACGGTCAGCGCCATCTGGCGCGAACGTCATCACGGCCGCATGCAGGGGCAGACCTATGCCGAACTGGCCGCGGCGTGGCCGGACGGTCATCGGCGCCTGCGCGCCCGTGATCCGCACTTTGATGTCGATGGCGGCGAAAGCCTGGTGCAGCTCACCGAGCGCTGCCGGCAGGCACTCGCAGATCTGGCAACCCGTCATCGCGAGCAGTCGGTGCTGGTGATCACCCATGGTGGCCTGCTCGACGTGCTCTATCGCCTGGTCACGGGCGAGCCCTTGCACACGCCCCGTCAGGTGGCGATCCGCAACGGTGCCCTGCATCGGCTGCAGCTGGGGTCACAGGGCTGGCAGCTGCTGTCCTGGGGCAGTGAGGCCCATCTCGATCACGCACGCGACGAATTGCCGGATGCCTGATGCGGTGCTTCGGCCCTCGATGACCGCACCACCATCCGGAACGACAGTCTGCTGACCTGCCTCCTCCCACCTCCTGGCTGCCTGCTTCTGCTTGCTGGCTGCTCGCACTGGCCTCCTGCACCTGCCGACCCGCTTCCTGCCGGCTACTGGTGGCCGGGTAAGCGTGCCCGGCGCTGCCGCAGGACTGGCCTGGCAGGATCGACCAGGGCCTGGTGGCTGCGCATCAGGGGCGAGGGTTCCCCGTTCATCTGGCAGGCCAGCGCTTCGGCCATCAAGGGGCTCCAGACCAGACCCCGGGATGCAAAGGCCCGCAAGTGCCAGCATCCAGACTGCACCGGATCGGGCCCGACCACTGGCAGTCGGTCGGCAGCCACACTGCGCCACGCCACCCGGCCGGCATGTACCGGGGCTACGTTGGCCAGGCCTGCTTCGGCCAGCGGGGTATGACCGTGCAATCGGGCCAGGCGCTCCTGGTTTTCGGCGATGCCGGCGGCGGTCAGGCTGAGCGGACCGGTCCGGTCATACGTGGCACCAATGCTCCATCCGCCGCTACCATCCGGGCTGACATAACCATCTCCGCAGACCACCAGCCCGGTCGGCGTGGCGCTGCTGGCGGCGGCGTTTGCCTGCAGGATTTCACCGCGCAGGGCCTGCAGGGGCCGCCAGCCCTCCGGGGTGAAATGACTGGACGGGCCAGTCTGCCCATCTGGCCCTGGTGCCATTGCGGCCACTCGGGGATCGTCGCGACCAGCTCCCGTGCAGATCACCACATGGGCAGCGCGAGCCAGTACCCGGCCATCATGCGCCAACGCCAGCCAGTCGCCACTGCCCTCGTCGCGGGTCAGCTGGTGCACCACGGTTTGCCAGTGGCAACGCAGGCGTGGCCCGGTGGCTCGCAGCAGTGCTTCGGAACACAGCCGCAGCGGCTCGGCCCAGCCACCGAGGGCAAACAGCAGTCCGCCGTGTGATGTAGGGTGCCCGCTCCGCCGCTCGACTTGCGCCGGTTCCAGCCATTGCACCCACTCGGCGGGCCAGTCTTGCGTATCAAGACTCTCGGCCCATTGCGCGGCCTGTGCGGCATCAGCCGCAAGTTGCAGCACGCCGGTCGGATGCCAGCCGGGATGGCGGCGCGCTGGCGCAGCCACCGTGCCAAGCCCCGCCCAGCGGCGGATGGCAAACAAAAATGCTGCCCGGGTCAGCCGGGTTGGCGGGTTATCGTCGCGCGACCACAACGGACGCACCACGCCGGCCGGGTTGCCCGAAGCACCGCTGGCAGGCCCGCCGGCACTGTCCAGCAGGTCGACCTGCCAGCCTCGCTCGACCAGGGCTTCGGTGATCGCCGTTCCGGCAACCCCGGCCCCGAGCACCAATGCGGTCTGCGCCGCCGCCGAGGGCAGCGTGCGCTCGGGCACCGCGCGCTCCGGCACTGCGCTGACCTTGCTGGCCGATATCGCCGGTGGCGCGCTGTGCTGGCGGATGCCCTGCAGGATCTCGAACTTGCCGGCGGGGCCAGGCGTGCGCAGTACCTCGAAACCACTGGCGACAAGACCTCGGCGCACGTGTCCGGCACTGCACCAGCTGGCCAACCGCGCCCCAGGCCGGGCCAGCCGGGCCAGCTGGAGCAGCACGTCAGGCTGCCACAGTACCGGGTTGCGATCCGGCGCGAAGCCGTCCAGAAAAACCGTATCCGCCGAGGCATCCAGTTCGGCCAACGCCGCAGCACCGTCGCCATAGAGCAGGCTGAGCTGCACGCGACCCTGCTCGAAGCTCAGGCGGTGCAGCCCAGCCAAGGGCGGCGGCAGGTTGGCCCGCAGCAGTTGCGCGAGCGGCGCCAGCACCGGCTCCCGGGCATGTGCCTGTGCCAGCGCGGGCAGGGGCACCGGATGGCGCTCAATGCTGAGGAAGTGCAGTCGCTGGCAGCGGGCCGGATCGGCGCGCCAGGCATGCCAGGTTGCGAGGAAATTGGTGCCGAGGCCAAAGCCGGTTTCGATAATCGTGTGGCAGGCCTGATTCCGCCATGCTTCGGGCAGGTGGCATTGCGCCAGGAAGATCGCCCGGGCCTGCGCCAGTGCCCCGAGCGGGCCGTGGTAGCTGTCCTGGTAATCGTCGCTGAAGGGACCCCGGGATCCTGTGCTGACCCGTGCCGGGTAGATCTGCATCAGCGCGCGGCGCTGGGCGGTGGCAGTCCCTGCACCGGCAGGCCCGGCCCGAGGTCGTGCAGGACAAACCAGCCCAAAGGCATTTCGAGGGCGTAACGGGCAGCGCCACTGGCACCATGGGGGGTGAGGGTCTGCGCCTGCATGTCCTCGATGTTGAGGATCACGCCGTCAGCATCCAGAAACGCGACACTTAATGGTACCAGGGTGTTTTTCATCCACATCCGGTGCAGACCGTCTTCTCCGAAAACAAACACCATGCCGCGGTCGCGTCCCAGTTCCTGCCGGAACATCAGGCCGCGCGCGCGCTCGGGGTCGGTCTTGGCGACCTCGACGCAGGCCTGTGTCTGCTGGACCGTCAGGGCCAGCAGGCCCTCCGGACAGGGTGTGAACGGTGCGGCAGTGAGACGGCCGGGCACCAGGGCCCAGCACAGGCACAGCAGGAACGAAACCAGCAGGCCGGGGCCGCGCCCGCAGCGATGCCAAAGGCCGGTGCACGGCGGAGGCTGGCGCAACCACTGCCCGCTGTGCTGCGGTGGCTGGCGCAGCCACGGTCGGCTGCGCTGGGGTGGCCGGCGCAGCCACCGTCCGCTGTGCTGCGGTCGCGCGTCAGGCCAGCGCATCGGCAGCCCGGATGACTTGTTCGGCCAGCACCGCCAGGGCTACGCCGCGTTCCTGCGAGGTACGCTGCAGGGCGCGAAACGCACTAGCTTCGTCACAGCGGCGGGTACGCATTACGATGCCCTTGGCGCGTTCGATCAGTTTGCGGTTGGCCACTTCGGCCTTTGCCTGATCGCGTTCGTCCCGCAGTCCCTGCAGGGTTTCAAAATGCGCAACGGCCGCCGCCAGCAGGGGCGCCAGCCGCTGGCGCGCGATGCCATCGACCACGTAGGTCGAGACGCCGGCCTGCACGGCGGCGCGGATGAAATCATTGTCGTCGCGATCCGAGCCCAGGATCACGGGTCGTGGCGCGCCGGCGAGCGCCACCGCCAGATGCTCGAGTGTGTCGCGGTCGGGACAGTCGGCCTCGATCAACACCACATCGGGTGCCAGATGTCGCACCTGCTGCTCCAGATCATCCAGGCCGGTGACCACCCCCACCACGGCGTGCCCACTCAGTTCGAGCAGGGCGAGCAGGCCCGCGCCGCGGGCTGCAGTCTGATCTACCAGCAGGAGCTTCAATGGCGGTACAGTCATGATTCCATTCTGCCCGAGCCGAGGTCAGCATGCATCCATCATCCGCCGCCGTCGACCTGGCTGCCGTGCGACGGCAGGCGCGCCAGCGGTTTGCCGGTCGGCCTGCCGTGCTGGATGCGCTGCTGGACGCGGTCATCGGGCAGACCGACCTCGCGGCGCTGACGGTGGACGAGGGCTTGCGGCTGCAGGCGCTGCTGGAATCGCGCTCGGACGAGGAACTCGAACGGATTGCCAGACGGGGACATCCGGGACGCAGCAGGTTGAATTTTCAGGTGGAGGCGGTGGTGGATGGCGAGATCACCGCGGCCGAACGGGCCGAGATGGCGCAGCGCCTGCTGGATCATCTGCGCAACGCCCCGTGGCCCGTGCCCAGCGTGCGGCTGCGCGCGGTTCTGGTGACCGATCTGCGAGATGGATCGGCTGACCTCGCGGTGTGATCCAACCTGCCCGGGTGTTCGGAGTACTCGCCGCGCCTGGGTTCTCAGCTGGCCAGTAGCCGCTGCAAGCCCTCCGGGTGGTAGGTGTCGCGCAGCGCATCTTCGTAGCGCAGTTCGTCCCGTTTCACGCGCTCGGCCAGTGCGGCATTCAGCAGCACGGCGCCATCCTGCCAGGTACCGGCGGTGGTCACGGCGTTTTCCAACTGTGACAGCTTGCCCTGGCGCAGGACAGCAGCCACAGCCGGCGTATTGATGACGAGTTCGCAGCTCAGGACAAGGCGTCGACCATCGGCCGAGGGACTCAGTACCTGGCAGTCGATACAACGGAGTACCGCAGCCAGCAGGGTGCGGCGCTGTTGCAGTTCATCACCGCCGTAGAAAGACAGCAGGGTTTGACAGGCTTCTTCGCCGCTGCGGGCATGCAGCGTGCCGATCACCAGATGCCCGGCGTCGGCAGCCAGCAGCATGGTATCGACGGTGGCACGGTCGCGGCATTCGCCAATCATCAGTACATCCGGGCGCTGGCGGCGGGCAGCCTCCAGGCCCTGGGCAAACCCCGGCAGATGGGTCGGGATCTCGCGTTGCGTCACCACGCCCCGGCCCGGACTGAGCAGGTACTCGATGGGCTGCTCGATGGTCAGGATGTGGGCGGCATGTCGCTGGTTGATGTATTCGAGCAAGGCCGCCTGGGTGGTGGTCTTGCCGGCCCCGGTGGGACCGGCGACCAGGATCAGGCCACGCTGCAGAGTCTCGACCTGGGCCAGCAGCGCCCGCGGCAGTCCCAGCGTTTCGGGCGCCGGCACACGAAACGGCAGCCAGCGCACCGTGACGGCAAGGCGCTGCCCGGGCCCACAGAGAAACACATTGCAGCGCAGTCGCGAGTGCTCGCCCAAGGTCAGCGCGGCGTCAAACTGGCCTTGTCCCGCCGCCAGGCGGGCCTGCCACTGCGGATCAATCCACGCCGCCAGCGCTTCAACATCGGCTGGCTGCAGGGTGCCCCCTTCGGCGTCTTCGTAGCCCCGCGGCCCACGCACCGCCAGGGCCTCGCCACTGCGCACCTGGACGTCGGTGAAGCACCGGCGGCTCAACACCAGCGCAAGGATCAGGCGGATGGCGAGCGGAGCAGCGGTCTCCATAGGGTGTCCTGCGGTGTCGGCTGATTTAGGAAAACCAATGTAGCACGGGTCTTCCGCCATCGCCGCCGGGAATACGGCAAACCCGCTTGCCTGTTTGGCTGTCGCTGGCGGGAATTCCGGCGGCAAGCTCGTGCGGCATGCTTTTCCGTTCCGTTCTGGAACCACTTCTTTCCGAAGTGACGATGCACATCCGAATGCCTTGGCATTCGTCTTTGTCAGCCTGATTTTCTGTACCGGAAAACAGGGTGTCGCAGCGCCGGGTGGTCTGTGTCCGCCACTCGGCGGCAGATTCACAGCCGGCGCTTTTTTTATGGGTCGGAGGTGAATCATGTTGGGTTTTTCAGTCGAGATGACCTTGTTGCCATTGCGTCTGCTGTGGCGGGGAGTGTGCTGGATGGTGCGTCGGATGCGTCGCAGGAAGGGGTTTCGCAGCATGGCGGTGCCAGCATTTCCACATCAGCGGCCGCCGCTGGACAGTGCCGTGTCGAGGGTCGGCGTGCCCGGCCCAGGTGCACGGCCGGGGCCGGCAGCCAGTCGGGATGCGGCCACGGTCGGCACGGATATCGGCGATCCGGTCGTGGTGCGCGACATGGATCGTTCGACGCGTGCCACGCCCTACGACGAAGCAGTCGGTGACCCCGACTACGTGCTGGCGAGCTTCCACACGCGGGAAGGGGACGGCTTCCGCATCGTCTTCCACTTCCTGTTGAAGAAGCAGCAGGTCCGTCGGTCGGTCTGGCTGGACTTCAACCGTCTTGCGTTGCGCATGGGACGGGATCGGGCCTGGGCGATGCGGGCACGGCTGGGCAATGCCCAGTTGCGCTACATCGTCGACCAGCCGACCCGGCCCTGGGGGCGGCTGGAACTGCCGACCGCCTGGCTGGCGGTGGATTCGACGCGTGGTCAGAAGGCGCGCACCTTCATGCTCGAGACGCTGGATGCTGTGAGTGACCTGATCGATGCCGGGGGCATCGACCTGGTCTCGGGAAAGTACGCCACCATCCCGATGGGGGATCCGCGTCCGGCGGCGGTCTCTGCGTCCACCGGCACGTCGGGCCGCAGCGCGGCGGGCGCTGGCAGTAGCCGCAAGCCGCGCAGCAGCAGCACGCAGTGCGAAATGTTCACGACGGCACCTTCGGGCAGAGGGGGCACCGCAATCGTACCCACTGACAACGGGAACGATCCGGTGGCCCCCGAGATGGTTGGCAATCCGGAGACGGACGGCGCTCAGGATGGCCTGCCGCCCGGGGTGCAGCCGGAGCATGTCTGCACCGGCTTCCTGATCGGCACCGGCATTACCGAACGCACGGACGCCAATGGACGTCAGTACCGCATTTTCTATGCGGACGTGGATGTCGATGGCAAGGTGCAGCGGCAAACCGGAGCCGATCTTGAGCGCGCGCTTGAGGCGGCCCAGGCCATGAACGGGGTGAAGGTACGACTGCAGCACCTGGGGCATGTGCCGGTCAATGGCGGCCGGCACAAGCGCAAGGTATGGCATGCCACGGTGCTGCGCGACTGAAAGATCTTGCATCAGCGGGCCTGATGGTCTGCTGTTTGGTCCCGACCCTCACCAGGGTCGGGATTTTTTTTGCACGGTCATCAACGGCGGCCAGTGCGGCCCGCCCTGACGGCTGCCGGCCCGTGCTTCGGCCGGCGCGTCGCCTGGCGCGTTGCCCGGCGCAAGGTCAGCCGAGTTGCTGGTTATCCAGGTCGCGCGGTCGTTTGCCGACCTGCACGTCGAGCGTCAGGTCGCGGCCATTGCGTTGCAGTTTGAGGTGGATGGTTTGTCCCGGTCGGGTGCTGGCGAACTGGGCCAAGGCCTGGGTTGCTGTGCTTAGCACCGTGCCGTTGATGGCAAGCAGTACATCGCCCGGGCGAACACCACCCCGGTCACCCGGGCTGTTGCGCAGGATGCCCGCAACATAGCAGCCGCCTTTCAGGCCGAGCGCCTGCGCCGCATCCGGCGGCAGGTCCTGCGGTTCGATCCCAAGCCAGCCGCGGGCCACTGCGCCATGCGCGACGATCTGTTCCAGCACCTGCCGGACGATAGATTCCGGAATCGCAAAGCCAATGCCCAGCGAGCCGCCATTTTTCGAGTAGATCGCGCTGTTGATGCCGACCAGGTGTCCGTTGACATCGACCAGGGCGCCGCCGGAATTGCCTGGATTGATGGCGGCATCGGTCTGGATAAAGCTCTCCAGCACGTTGATGCCAAGATTGCTGCGGCCGAGCGCGCTGACGATCCCCATGGTGACAGTCTGTCCAACGCCGAAGGGATTGCCGATGGCCAGAACATAATCTCCCACCTGCAGGGTATCGGAGCGAGACCAAGTGATCGGCACCAGGTTGCGGGCATCGACCTTCAGCACGGCCAGATCGGTTTCCGGATCGGTGCCCACCACCCGGGCGGGCAGGCGACGGCCGTCGTTCAGGGCAACCTCGATCTGGTCGGCCGCTTCGACCACATGGTTGTTGGTCAGGATGTGTCCCTCGGCGTCAGCGACGACACCAGAGCCCAGACTGTTCTGGGTGCGCGTTTCATTACCGCCAGGCACATTGAAAAAGTGGCGGAACACCGGATCGTCAAACAGCGGATTGCGCGGCATCCGCAATTCCTTGGTGGTGTAGATGTTGACCAC
Source organism: uncultured Ferrovum sp. (assembly GCA_903863375.1). Lineage (GTDB taxonomy): Bacteria > Pseudomonadota > Gammaproteobacteria > Burkholderiales > Ferrovaceae > CAIVHB01. Next base: position 14,691 of record CAIPBT010000213.1, on the reverse strand, counting down.
CGAGGGTTGCGCCTTGCGCGCTGCCGGCGCCATGGTGGGCTGACGCATGCTGTTGGCCGGCGCATCGGTCAGGACCAGCGGAGCCGCGTTGGCACCCTGCAGCACCACGGCAACGGCCAGGCCCAGCAGCCCCCCCAGCGCAGCCAGGATGGCGGTCCGCCAGCGTGGTCCGACCCAGGAAAAGGCGGTTGTCGGCTTCATGAGAAATTCCTCGCAGATGACAGAAACGGTGGCGACGTAGAACCCGCCGGTGCATGCCGATCCATTTGGGGGCGCTGCTGGTGCCTTGCAAGAGGGTGCCCTGTCCGTCTGCTACCGCACGCACGGGTCGGCGATAGCGCGCGAGTCCCTCATTCGCAACGGTTATTTGCCCAGGCCGGGTGTTGGCGAGCCCGCGCAAGCCGGCGTCGCGATGTTGGCCCGAGTTGTGCTTAATAGCGACTGTGAAGTCTGACGTGCCAGCACGCCAACTTCATTTTCTCCTCCGAGAGCGGCTTCGCCCGTTGGTGCCCTGCGCCAACGGGTTTTTTTTCGTCCGGTGTGTACCCCCGCCCTCATTCGGGGACTCGGTCTGTGCCCGGTTCCCAGGTAGGGTGATGTGGTTCGCGGATGGTCGGCGGCGGACCGCTTCGGGGCGACCTTCGGGTCGCCCTTTTTTCTGTTAAATTCGGGGCATGGGGATGTCTCCCCGGGCCCTGCTTCGCATGATCTTCCTGTCTGTCCTCTTCGCGCTCATTTTGGAGCACTACCTCACCTGGCATCGTCGCGACCGCATGGTGGATCCATTCCTGCGGTGGGCGGCGCTGTTGCGACGGTTTCTCGATGCCGGCACGGCAGGACTGGGCCTGCTGGCATGGCTGCTGGCAGTGATTCCGGTATTTCTGCTCGGCATCGCAGCTCATTACGTGGCCCTGTCCGCCGGCGGCGCAGCGCTGGCCTGGTTGATTGACGTGCTGGCGCTGGGGGCCGTGATCGACTTCAAAGGCCTTTCGGATCGACTCAACACCATCGGTGGCCTGCTGCGGGCCGAACAGTTCGACGCTGCCCAGGAAGCCATCGAGGCCTGGGAAGGGGCACCGCTGCCCGGCGAGTTCGATGCGCCGGGGCTCGCGTCCAGGGCATTGCAACTGGCCTTGCTGCATGCGCATTGGCGCGTGCTGGCTCCCATCCTGTGGTTCGTTGTACTGCCGGGGTGTTCCGGCCCGCTGGTGTATGCCGCCAGCCTGACGCTGCGCCGGCGCTGGGCCCCGGCAGGCAACGCCGAGGGGACCGGGTCGTCCGGTTCCGTGGGGTTGGGGCGCGACGCCTTCGGTAATTGGGCGCGCGCCGCGCAGCGCACCCTGGATTGGTTGCCGGCGCGCCTGTCGGCCCTGTCGTTTGCGGTCGTGGGGAATTTCGAGGAATCGCTGCATTGCTGGCGCACCCAGAATCTGCAGAATCCCACCGATCCAGCCCGCATCGTGCTGGCGGCTGGCGCCGGTGCCCTGGGAGTGCATTTTGAACCGGCACCCGCCCTGCCATTCGGTGTGACGGACGGCGACCTGGGAACGGGGGATTTTCCTGGGGTTGAGCACCTGCAGAACATGGAAGGCCTGTTGGCCCGTACCCTGGTGTTCGCCGTGGTGGTGCTGGGCGTAATGACGGTCGGCGGCCTGCTGAGTTTCTGAGACGGCGGTTTCCGGGCCTGCGGTTTCTGGGACTGCGGTTTCGGGGACTGCCGTGTCAGGCCGGAAAGGACTTGCGCGCCCAGTGCGCGACGCGCGCGTTTTCCTCCACGATCTCGAGCAACCAATGCAGGCGGTGCCCCACCCGCACGTTACGGCTTGCCGCCTCCTTGAACGCGCAGCCGGGTTCTTCCCGGTGCTGGCAGTCGGCGAAACGGCAATCGCCGACCAGGCCGGCAAACTCGGGAAACGCCTGCTCGAGGTCGCGCGGTGTGAGATGTTGCAGCCCGAACACCTGCATGCCGGGTGAATCGGTCACCGTGCCACCGCTGGTCAGGGAGAAGCGACGCGCCGAGGTCGTGGTGTGTCGTCCCGTGTCACTGCCGCCCGACAAGGCGCCGGTGCGTGCCTGCGCCTGCGGCAGCAGCGCATTGATCAGGGTGGATTTGCCCATGCCCGATTCGCCGACCAGGATCGAATGGCGGTCAGCCAGACGCGCGCGCAGGTCCTCGATGTCCGTGTGTGCGCTCAACCCCAGCACCGGGATGCCAAGACCGCTGTAATAGGCCAGCGAAGCCAGTGCCGCCTGAGTCTCTGGCAGATCCTGTTTGTTGCATACGATCAGGCTGTCCATGCCGGCGGCTGCCGCGGCCACCAGGCAGCGCGTCATCAGATTTTCGCGGAACAGGGGCTTGCCCGAGACCACCACCACGGCCAGATCGACATTGGCGGCCAGCACTTTCTGTCGGAAGGCGTCGGATCGGTAGAGCAGCGTGGTGCGGGCGGCGACCGACTCGATCACGCCCTGATCGGCCGAACTCAGGACAAATTCAACCAGGTCGCCGCAGGCGACATCCTGCAATCGGCCCCGGCGCACGCAGGTGACACGCTCGGTCGAGTCGATGATTTCCACTTCATGCTGGCGGCCAAAGCTGGCTACCACCCGGCCGCCGGTCCTGCCACCGGCTGGCCGGCCGTCACGCATGGGCGAGTTGGTCGAGTCGGCCAATCCGCGCCACAGCGCCGGGATGCGAGTCGTAAATTGCGGAATGCAGCGGGTCAGGGGTCAGGGTCGAGGCGTTGTCTTCGAACAGCTTGACCAGGGCGCTGACCAGATCTGCCGGATCGGCATGTCGTGCCGCGTAGGCATCGGCCTCGAATTCATGCCGGCGCGACCAGGCGCTCATCAGGGGCTGCAGCGGAAACAGCAGGTAGGGCACCGCAAAGCTGAAAAACACCAGCAGCGCCGCAGCGCTGTCCCCGGGCACACCCAGTGACGCCAGCAGGGCTGTATCGCGACCCACGGCACCCAACAGGGCCAGCACGGCCAGGCTGAGCAGGAAAATCAGCGCAATGCGCTGCAGCACATGTCGATGGGCGAAATGGCCAAGCTCATGCGCCAGCACGGCCTGGATCTCGGCTGGGCTGAGGCGCGCCAGCAGGGTGTCGAAGAACACCACCCGTTTGCTGCGGCCGAAGCCCGTGAAGTAGGCATTGCCGTGCGCGGAGCGCCGCGATCCATCCATCACGAACAGCCCCGAGGCCGAAAACCCGCACTGTGTCATCAGGGTTTCAATGCGGCTGCGCAGCGTCTGGTCCTCCAGCGCCGTGAAGCGGTTGAACAACGGCGCAATCCAGTTTGGATAGACCGCCATCACCGTCAGGTTGAATACGATCCAGCCAATCCAGGCATACAGCCACCAGTGCTCGCCCATCGCCTGCATCAGCCACAGCAGGCCGGCGGCCAGCGGCGCCCCGATCAGCAGCCCCATCAAGACGCCTTTTAGCTGATCACTGACGAATAGCGCCACCGTCATCCGGTTGAAGCCGAAGCGTTGCTCCACCCCGAAGGTGCGGCACAGGGTGAGGGGTAAATCGATCAGGCCACCGATCACGGCCACCGCGCCGAACAACAGCAGGCCGGCAGGAATCGGCGCTGCGGTCAGCGTGGCAATGTGAGTGTGCAGCCAGGCAATGCCCCCGCCGAGGGTGAAGCCAAGCGCGACGGTTGCTTCGATCACCAGGCCGATCATGGTGAGTTGGGCTTTGGCGGCCGTATAATCGGCGGCCTTGGCATGAGCTTCCGCGCTGATCCGCGACACGAAGCGCGTCGGCACAGCGTTGCGGTGATGCTGGACGTGACGCACCTGCCGCCAGGACAGCAGCAGGCGGATCACGGTAACGGCAATGATCAGGGTAAGCAGCAGAAGGGCGGGGGTCACGATACCTCGGGGGCCGCCAGCGCATATCGACGGCAAAACATTCTGGGGAAAGTATGGCACAAGACAAACATCGGCTCATCTGGATTGACCTCGAGATGACCGGATTGATTCCCGAGCAGGACCGCATTCTGGAACTGGCGGTGGTGATCACCGACAGTCAGCTGCAGACGGTGGCCGAGGGGCCTGTGATCGCGGTGCACCAGACCGAGGAGGTGCTGGCCGGCATGGATGCGTGGAACCAGAACACGCACGGAAAGTCCGGCCTGACGGCGCGTGTGCGCGCCTCGACGGTCGACGAGGCTCAGGCCGAGGCAGCCTTGATCGCCTTCCTCGAGCAATGGGTACCCAAAGGCGTGTCGCCGATGTGCGGCAATTCGATCTGCCAGGACCGGCGTTTTCTGGCGCGCTACATGCCCCAGCTGGAGAGCTGGTTTCACTATCGCAACCTCGATGTCAGCACCCTGAAGGAACTGGCCAAACGTTGGTATCCCGCAGTGTATGGTGCCCTTGGCAAAAGCGGGCGGCACGAGGCCCTGGCGGACATCTACGAGTCGATCGAAGAGCTGCAGCATTACCGTCAGCACATGCTGATCCCTGGCGTCGGGCAGGCGGCCGCCCCAGCCCGCGACGCATGAGTCGCACCCCATCGACCGGGCAGGTGCGGTTCGATGCCCGCCGTCCTGTTCCTGGTCTGCTGTTTCCTGGTTTGCTGCGAACCGCCGCCTTGGCCGCGCTACTGGCTTTCGGGCCGCCACGTCAGGGCGCTCTAGCGGCGGATGCGCCGACAGCTACGGCCGCCGCAGCCCCCGGCGCTCTGGTTTCCGGCGTTCTGGTTCCCGGTGCTGCAGCCCCAGCGTTCGAGGTGACGGGGGTTGATGGTGTCGTGGTCGCACCATCACGCCTGCAGGGCAAGGTGGTGTTGGTCGATTTCTGGGCGTCCTGGTGTCCTGGCAGTGCGCCAGATCTCACGTGGCTGGCCTCGATGCAACAACGCTATGGAGCGCAGGGCTTGCAGGTACTGGCCATCAATGTCGATCAGAACCACGAAGATGCCGAGCACTTCCTGGCGGACCACCCAACGTCACTCCTGCTGGGCTTTGATCCGGCCAACCGCACGCCGCGCAACTTTGATGTCCGAGAAATGCCGACCGGCGTGCTGATTGGTCCTGATCACCGGATCCGTTGGATCCGGTCCGGATACGATGGTGCCAGTGACAACGTCCGCGGTGAGGCGGCGATCCGGTCGGCACTGGGTTTGCCCGCGCGCAAAGGCACCTGATCCGCCGGATGGCAGGCCGACATCCGGCCGTTCGGCAGGGTTACTCCGGCAGGTTCAGGATGCGGTGCTGGGGCGGATAGCACAATCCGGCTTCGGCACAACCCTGCCAGGTCAGCACCAGCGCGGCATCGGCACCGAGGCCAGCCGGGCGCTTGACCGTGGCGAGGGCTTCGACCGGCTGGTGGAATACCGCCTGCGGTCCAAAGTAGGGGTCTTCCTTGGTATCGCCGACTGGCAGTTCGAGGGCAACCTGTCGCTCGGATGCAGTGCTGCGCGCTGCCGCCGTGCTTGCGCTGGTTCCGCCGGGTCTGGACGACGCGGCGCCCTTTTCCTGCCAGCGCAAGGTGATGCGATCCCGGTACAGGTAATAGCCTGGCACGATCTGGAAACGCAAGGCCAGCCTGTGCGGATCCAGCCAGCCGGATTCCACCCGGAAGGCCTGCTCGACGGGCAGGAAGTCGGGTTCGGCCGCCGCCTGTGACGCCGTGCGCGATGGCAGCGGGTCCTGCGCCCCGGCGGACAGCGGCACGAACGCCCCAAGCCACAGCGCCAGCAGCAGGGCACGGCGCTGGGTTGTCTGGGGCTGGCGCGAGCGCACATTCAGGGCAGGCTGTGGTGTCAAGGCAGTTCTCCGTTCAGGCGGTGTTGATCGAGGGCCCACGTCACATGTTCCCGCACCAGCGGATCGGGATCATCGGCGCGCTGGCGCAAGGCCTGCAGCACTTCCGGCGAGCTGGCGGCATTGCCGAGCGCGACGGCGATGTTGCGCAGCCAGCGCTGGTGGCCGATCCGGCGGATGGGTGAGCCTTGCAGCCGGCTTGCAAAGGTCTCGGCATTCCAGGCGAACAGGTCGGCCAGGGTGCTGTGGCCCAGCCCCTGCCGTGGCGCGAAGTCTTCGGCAACCTGTGCCCGCGGACCCTCCCGATTCCAGGGGCAGGCCAGCTGGCAGTCATCGCAGCCATAGATACGGTTGCCGATGGCGTTGCGCAGTTCCAGCGGGATGCTGCCGGGATGCTCGATGGTCAGATAGGACACGCAGCGACGCGCATCCAGCCGATAAGGGGCCACGATGGCCGCAGTCGGACAGGCATCGATGCAGGCCGTGCAGGAACCACAATGGGCACTGGTTGGGAGGTCGACCGGCAGGGGCAGGCTGGTGAACAGCTCCCCGAGAAAAAACCACGAGCCGGCCTGACGGTTCAGCAACAAGGTGTGCTTGCCACGCCAGCCAAGGCCGCCCTGGCGGGCCATTTCCACCTCCAGCACCGGCGCGCTGTCGCAGAAAACCCGTCCCGGAGGCAATCCGCTGGCTTGCGCAAGCTGCCGGGCCAGCTTCGCCAGTTGTTGTCGCATCACCTTGTGATAATCGCGTCCCTGTGCGTATACCGATATGTAAGCCTGTTCGGACTGGTGCAGGCGCTCGGTGGCAACGCCCGGTTGGTCCGGCCCATAGGGCAGCGTGACACTGATCACGCGTACGGTGCCTGGCACCAGGGCTTCTGGCGCCAGCCGCAGCGCCACTGAGCGTGCATACCAGTCCATCGAACCTTGCATGCCGGCGCTGAGCCAGGCCTGCAGCGGTGCGGCGGCATCCCGCAGGTCAGGCGCAGAGACGGCCACGCTGCTGAAGCCCAGATCGCGCGCCCAGGCATCCAGTCGCAGCCGCAAATCCTGCAGCAACGCAGCATCGGGCGTTTCCGCAGAAGGGGACAACGCCGGGGGGGCAGGAGATTCGGATGACAGGACAGGCAAGGTGGCAAACCGTCGCAACGCGGAATGGTACAAGCATACCGCTCATAGGCTTGCGGCAGGCTCCGGACTGTGATTGCATACAGTCCGTGTCTGCCCTTGTCCCGCCTCCGTCTGTCTCCCTTCCCTGCGTGCTCGCTGATCCTGCCGCCACGGATGCGCTTGGTCAGGCACTTGCGCAAATCGTACGCCCTGGCCTGCTGGTGACGCTGGAGGGCCCGCTTGGCAGTGGCAAGACCCATCTGGTGCGGTCGCTGCTGCGCGCGCTCGGTCATGCCGGGCGCGTGAAAAGCCCCACCTATACGGTGATGGAACCCTACCTGCTGTCCTGGGGCGCCGTGACCCACTTCGACTTCTACCGCTTCGCGGATGGCCAGGAGGCGGATGACGCCGGCCTGCGCGAGGAGTTCAACGCGCATACGCTCTGTCTGGTCGAATGGCCGAGCCGGGCAACGCGCTGGCTGCCACCGGCCGACCTGGCGCTGACCTGGCAGCCGGTCGCGGCCGGTCGTCTCGTGGAGTGCCGCTGTGGCCCAGCGATCCCGCTTGCCGCGTTGCGTCAGGCCCTGCAGGAGCTTGGCCTGTGAGTCGGCAACCAGCGCAATGTGCACCGACGTGGCGGCCCGTCGTGGTCGGGCGATCGACCTTGCGTACCGTGATGCAAGGAATCGCGGCGGGGCTGGCCGCGATGATTTTAGGCGCCAGCGCCCAGCCAGCCACCCCTGCCATGCCGGCTGCTTCCGCCAGCGTATTGCAAGCAGTGCCCGTCACGGGTCGGCCAGCACAGCTGGCCGGGGCCCGTCTCTGGCCGGCGAAGGATTACACCCGGCTGACGCTGGAGGCTCGCACGCCGTTGCGCTGGACCCTGTTTACGGTGGAATCGCCCGACCGCCTGGTGCTGGATCTGGAGGGCATCGACCCCAGTACGGTGACCGAGGCGCTGCCGGCCAAGGTCCGCGCCGATGACCCCTGGGTGCGGGCAATCCGCGTTGGCCGCTTCAAACCGGGCATCTTGCGGGTGGTACTCGACCTGAAGGCCGCCGTCAAAGCATCCACGTCCCTGCTGGAACCGGTTGGCGATTATGGCTACCGTCTGGTGGTCGACATCTATCCGGCAGCCGAGGGCGACCCCCTGATGGCTCTGCTGGACAGCCATGATGCCCTGCTGGCACGGGCGGCAAGGCCGGCGACGGATGCGGCGGCTTCGGCGCTGACCAGCGGCACCGAGCCTGCGGCGCCGCCGGTACCATCGGCGGTATCGCCCGACGTGACCGTTCCCGCGCCTGGGCCTGCCGCCGGGACTGCGTCTGGAACAGCAGCAGCACCAGCACCAGCATTTCCGCCGGTACCAGCATCTGCACCCGCATCGGCGTCGGCGGCTGCACCGTCATCCGTCGCCGGTTCGCCAGCACCGACCACCCCGGTCGCCAACGCTGCCACGGCGAGCGCGTCCGTGATCACCGAAACCCGCGATGGTCGGCGCAAGTTGCCTCCTGAACAGCTGCTGACCATCGCCGTGGACGCCGGGCATGGCGGCGAGGACCCCGGTGCCCGTGGTGAAGGAGGCACCCTGGAGAAAGATGTCACGCTGGCGATCGCGCAGCGGGTGCGCGACCAGATCGATGCCGAGCCCAACCTGCGGGGCGTGCTGATCCGGGATGGCGACTACTTCATTCCCCTGCAGCGACGCACGGCGAAGGCGCGCCAGGTGCGTGCCGACCTGTTTGTCTCGATTCACGCCGATGCCTTCATCAATAAGGATGCGCGTGGATCGTCCGTTTTCGCCCTGTCCGAACGCGGTGCCACCTCCGTGGCGGCGCGCTGGCTGGCCAGTCGCGAGAATCAGGCCGACCTGATCGGCGGCGTCAACCTGAACGCACGCGATCCCTATCTGGCGCAGACCCTGTTCGATCTGTCCCAGACCGCCACCATTCAGGACAGCCTGAAGCTGGCCCGATCCGTTCTGCGCGAACTGGGTTCGCTCAATCCCCTGCACCACGGGGCAGTCGAGCAGGCAGGCTTTGCCGTGCTGAAGTCCCCCGATATTCCGTCCATCCTGGTGGAAACCGCCTTCATCACCAATCCGGATGAAGAGCACCGGCTGTCCGATCCGGCCTACCAGCAACGACTGGCCGAGACCATCGTCCGGGGGTTGCGCCGCTACCTGCAGGCCCGTCCGGCGCTGGTCCGCGGTCGGCTGTCGCAGGCCAGCGCGCCGTGAGGGCGATCGAACGCCTGAGTCCGGCCTTGATCGCCCAGATTGCGGCCGGCGAGGTGGTGGAGCGGCCGGCGGCAGCGGTAAAAGAGCTGGTCGAAAACAGTCTGGATGCCGGGGCGCAGGAGATCGTGGTGCATCTTGCCGAAGGCGGCATCCGGCTGATCCGGGTGGAAGACGATGGCCATGGCATTCCGCGTGACGAACTGACGCTGGCGCTGACCTCGCATGCCACCAGCAAGATCCGCGATCTCGGTGAGCTGGAGCAGGTGCGTAGCCTGGGATTTCGCGGCGAGGCCTTGGCCAGCATTGCTGCCATCGCCGATGTCCGCGTGCTGGCGCGTACGGCGGCGGCGACGGAAGGCTGGATGGTGCGCGCATCCGGTGGCCGGATCGAGTCTCCCGAGCCTGCAGCACGAACCCCGGGTTGCACGATCACGGTGGAAGAGCTGTACGCCCACACGCCGGCACGCCGTAAATTCCTGAAAAGCGCTGCTACCGAATTTGGTCATTGCGACGAGGCACTGCGCCGTCTGGCCCTGGCCCGACCCGATGTGGGCTGGAAACTCCACCACAACGGCCGCCTGGTGCGGCATTGGGCGGCTTGTGCGCTGCCGGCGCGCATCCGCGACGTGATGGGGGAGGATTTCGCGGCGGCTGCGTTGCCGCTCGAGTTCAGCGCCGGTGGTTTGACCCTGCGCGGAGTGATCGGCCGCCCTGCGGCCGCCAAGGGTGCGCGCGACGACCAGTACGTGTATGTCAATGGTCGCTTCGTGCGCGACCGTGTGTTGTCGCATGCCATCCGGCAGGCGTATCAGGACGTGCTGCACCACGAACGCCATCCGGTCTATGTGCTGTACCTGGAGCTGGATCCGGCCCAGGTCGATGTCAATGTCCACCCAGCCAAGACCGAGGTGCGCTTCCGCGAGAGCGGCGCGATCCACCGGTTTGTCTTCCAGGCCCTGCAGCAGACGCTGGCTGCGACCATGCCGGGGCAGGGCGACGGGGCTTTGGTCAGCGCAACTCCGCAGGCGGCGGGATCGCTGGGTGCCGGGCCGCTGGGTGCAGGGCCTACGGCGTCCGGCGGTGCTGGCGGTGTCGGTGATGCCGGATTCGCAGCGCAGGCGGCGGTCGGTCAGGCGGGAAGCGACGTGTCGACTGGCTGGCGCCCGCCAGGCCAACCCGCCTGGTCACGCCAGGGGGCCTGGCCACTGCGCCAGGCCGAGAGTCATTACGCGCTGCTGTTCGGGGTGCCGGGCGCGCCAAGTGTTCCAGACCTGCCGGCCCCGTCGGCAGGTGCCGGCAGGCCGGCCGCGGCGCCAGCGCCGGGATGGCCGGGCGGGCAGCGGTCGTCAGACGCCGCCGCTGCAGCCGGCCTGACGTCGGCGCGGCAGTTCGCCCCCGATCCGCCGGCGGCCGGCGAGGATCCCGTGCTGCCGCCGCTGGGCTTTGCCCTGGCGCAGCTGCATGGCATCTACATTCTCGCCCAGAACGCGCAAGGTCTGATCATCGTCGACATGCATGCGGCGCATGAACGGGTGGTCTACGAACGCCTGAAGGCGGCCTTTGGCGAGCAGGGTCTGCCCAGCCAGCCCTTGCTGTTGCCGCGCACGATGGCAGTGACCACGCTGGAAGCCGCCGCCATTGAGGAATTCGCCGACGTCTTCGGCCCCTTGGGCTTCGACCTGGCCCTGCTCGGCCCAGAGACGGCAGCCATCCGCGCCGTGCCCATGCTGATCGACGAGCAAGCCAGCGCCCATCTGGTGCGTGAGCTGCTGACCGAGCTGCGCGAATTCGGCGCCAGCCGCGTGCTGACCGAGCGGCGCGATGCACTCCTGGCCGGTTTTGCCTGCCACGGTGCGGTGCGCGCCAACCGGCAGCTGACCGTGCCAGAAATGAATGCCCTGCTGCGCGACATGGAACGCAGTGAGCGGGCTGACCAGTGTAACCATGGGCGCCCCACTTGGCGGCAACTGGGCTTGACCGAGCTCGACCGTCTGTTCCTGCGCGGAGAATGAGCACTTCCGCACCCACCGTGCTCTGTCTGATGGGGCCAACCGCTGCTGGGAAGTCGGCCCTGGCGCTGGCCATCGCCGAGTCGTGCAACGCCGAGATCGTCTGCGTCGATTCGGCCACCATCTATCGGCACATGGATGCCGGTACGGCCAAGCCGGATGCTGCCGACCAGGCGCGGGTGCCGCACCACCTGCTCAACATCCTGCCACCGACCGAGGCCTATTCAGCCGCGCGCTTCTGCCAGGACGCCCTGTCCGCCATCGCCCAGATTCACGCGCGCGGCCGGCGCGCCCTGCTGGCCGGCGGCACCATGTTGTACTTCAAGGCCCTGCTGTCTGGACTCGACGCCTTGCCCGAGGCCGACCCGGTGCTGCGGGCGCAGCTGGATGCCCGGGCCGAGGCCGAAGGGTGGCCGGCGCTGCATGCCGAGCTGGCGCGGGTGGACCCCGTCACCGCCGCCCGTCTCGCGCCTACCGATGCCCAGCGGGTGCAGCGGGCGCTTGAAGTCTGGCACCTCACCGGCGAACCGCTGTCTGCCCTGCACGGCCGCCGCCGCCCAGGGGCGGAGATCATCCCGGCCATGGCTGGCAACGCCATCCCGTCGCCGGCGCCACTGTGGCGTGTGCTGGCGCTGCCGCCATCCGACCGTGCCGTGCTGCATCAACGCATTGCCGAGCGCTTTGATGCGATGCTGGCGGCCGGCCTGGTTCTGGAACTGGCCTGGCTACGGCAGCACTACCCGGGCCTGCATCGCGAGCTGCCGTCGATGCGCTGCGTAGGCTACCGTCAGGCCTGGGCCTGGCAGGAAGGCGAGGTGGATGACGACGGCCTGCGTGCGACCGGCATTGCGGCCACCCGTCAGCTCGCCAAGCGCCAGCTCACCTGGATGCGCTCGTTGCCGGCAGACCTGACGCTCGACTGTCTCCGGTCGGATCTGATCGAAGCTGGCTGCGCGGCGGCTGCCACACTTTACGGACGGACCGCCCCGGCGCCTGCCGGCTGAACCGGCCCGTTCGGTGCACCGCGTCGGTAGCGCGCCGGTGCGCTACCCCTTCGGCTAGGGCAGCACCGGCTAGGGCAGCACGCGGGTCTGCAAGGCACCATCCGGAAGCACGATGCGCACGTCGTCACCGGGTGACACGCTGCCCACTGAGCGTAGCAGGCGACCATCGGCCTGATAGGTGAGACTGTATCCGCGACCCAGCACGGCGCCGGGGTCGAGCAGGGTCAGGGCATGGCCGAGGTTGGCCAGCTGTTGTTGACGGCGCTGCACCGTCCCGGCCCAAGCGCGGTCCAGGGCCTGGTGCAGATCGGTGGACTGCCGGCTCGCGCGCGCAAGCTGGTCGCGCCCGGCGCGTTCCAGCCGCTGCTGCCAGGAGACCAGGTGCAGGCCCTGCTGCCGCAGCGCCTGGCCAGGGTGCTGCAGGCGGGCGGCCAGGCGGTCGAGCGCCCAGCTGCGGGTGTCGATCGAACGACGGGCGATGGCAGCCAGGCGGGTGGCGCGATGGCGCAGCCGCAGCTGCTGGTCGTCCTGACGCACGCGCGCAGCACGTCCCAGCCGTTGCCCCAGCCGGCGCAGGCTGGTGCGTTGACCCTGCAGGTCTGGCGCACACAGCTCGGCGGCTGCCGTGGGTGTCGGTGCGCGCAGGTCGGCGGCAAAGTCGGCAATCGTGAAATCGGTTTCGTGACCCACCCCGCTCACCACCGGCAGGGCAGACGCAGCGATGGCGCGGGCCAGGGCTTCATCATTGAAGGCCCACAGGTCTTCCAGGCTGCCACCGCCGCGACACAGGATCAGCACATCGACGTCGGCCCGCCGGTTGGCGTCCTGCAGGGCAGCCAGCAGGGCGGCCGGGGCGTCGGCACCCTGCACCGCCGCCGGATAGACCACCACGCCAATCTGGGGCGCCCGGCGCGCCAGGGTGCTCAGCACGTCACGCAGGGCAGCGGCAGCCAGCGAGGTGACCACGCCGATGCGGCGCGGCTGGGCGGGCAGGGGACGCTTGCGGGCAGCGTCAAACAGGCCTTCCTGCTCCAGCCGGGCCTTCAGGCGGACAAAGGCTTCAAACAGCGCCCCCTGACCTGCCGGGCGCAACTGTTCGACCACGATCTGGAATTCGCCGCGCGCCTCATATAGGGTTGGCAGGCCTCTGGCCTCGACGGCATCGCCGTTGCGGGGCTGCCAGTCCACCCACTGGTTGCGGCCGCGGAACATGGCGCAGCGCACCTGGGCGGCAGAATCCTTCAGCGAAAAATACCAATGCCCCGACGTGGCCCGGGTGAACCCGCTGATCTCGCCGCTGATCCACTGCAGGGGGTGCGCCTGCTCGATCGACTGGCGGACCTGCCGGGCCAGTTCGGAGACCGGAATTGCCCGGCCGGAGGGGCTGTCCGGCAGGCCGGTGGATGCTTGGCCACTCATCGCCGGAACCGGTGCCGGAGAACCGGGGAACTTTTTTGTTGACAAGCAGGTGATGGTCTTAAGTAGTTGATTTCAAATGACATTGTGTTGTAGACCAAAAATTGGTCGTCGCAGAAAAAACCCTTTGCGTTGGATGACTTACCCCGACTGACCAAATTCCACCCACAAGTTTATCCACAGAGAATGTGGACAAGTTGGAAGAAGGCGACGGATCAACACTTTCCGGTACACTACGCGCTCTCAACTTTGTCAGCGCGGGTGTTGCCTTGCTCACGATCCTTGAAGCGGCCGGTTGGCCAAGCTGGTTGTTGGTGGTCTGCTCGATCATTTCCCTCGCCATTATCCTCGAACGCAGCTGGGCGTTGCGGTCTTCCGTGGTGGCTCCGAAAGAACTGCTGGGACGGGTGGTACAGGAATATGAGACCCGTGGAGTGAATCGGGACATCTTGGCGCGCCTGGCACAATCCAGCCTGCTGGGACGCATCCTGGCGGCCGGTCTGAACAGCGCCAACACGTCGCGCGAGGTGATGAAGGAATCCATCGAAGAGGCCGGGCGGGCCGTGCTGATCGAACTGGAACGCTTCCTGACGACGCTGGGCACCATCGCCTCGATTGCGCCACTGCTGGGCCTGTTCGGCACGGTGATCGGCATGATCGTGATCTTCCGCACCTCCGGCCCATCGGGGGGCAGCCCGGCCGAGCTCGCGCATGGCATTTCGATTGCGCTGTACAACACCGCCTTCGGTCTGGTTGTGGCGGTACCGTCGATGGTGTTCTACCGTCATTTCCGCGCCCGGGTCGACCTGCTGGTGATCGAGATGGAGCAGCAGGCGATCAAGCTGGTCGAGATCGTGCATGGCGACCGCAACCGCTGAGGATCCGAGATGAATTTCCGCCGTGGTCGTACGCGTGAAGAGGTCGAGATCAACCTGATCCCGATGATTGACGTGTTGCTGGTGGTTCTGATTTTCCTGATGGTCAGCACCACGTTCGCCAAGTACACCGAACTGCGCATCAACCTGCCACAGGCCACCGGTGATACGGCGCAGAACCAGCCGACCCTGATCAACGTGGCGGTCGATGCCGTCGGCCATTATCTGGTGAACGACGCCCCGGCCACGTTC
>CAIPBT010000212.1 GCA_903863375.1 uncultured Ferrovum sp. | reverse complement strand
GCCATGCGCTGGAGCCTTGCTGTGATCTGGAGACCTTTGACGCGCCTGGGATTGGCCATCTGCCGACACATGGTTCGGTTCTGCCTGGCGGCGGCACCCGGGAAGGGGGCCTTTCTGGCGGTGCTGATCGCGCTGTGCGCCGGCCATGGCAGCGAGGTGCAGGCGGCGCCAGAGGCCCCCGTCAATCCGCAGTTTCAGGTGGCTCCGGTCACGGACGACTGGCGTGATGGCCTGCCGCGCGATGCCGACGCTGCCACCAACGCCTACCTGCAGCGGCTGTCACCGTTGATGGTTGCGCGTGCCAACGCCTACTTCGAGGGGGGCTACTGGCTGCAACTGTGGAATTACCTTGCCGGACTGGGGGTATCAGCCCTGCTGCTGAGCGGGGGGCGCGCCGCCCGGGTGCGCGACTGGGCGCAGC
The DNA here is from genome assembly GCA_903863375.1 of uncultured Ferrovum sp. Taxonomy (GTDB): domain Bacteria; phylum Pseudomonadota; class Gammaproteobacteria; order Burkholderiales; family Ferrovaceae; genus CAIVHB01. Next base: position 5,020 of record CAIPBT010000212.1, on the reverse strand, counting down.
GGGTCGGCCGGAAAGCACTGCTGCGTGACGCCCTGTTTGGTGCATTTTTTTCGATCCTGGGATTTCTGCTCACGCTGCCACTCGGCATCTATCAGGGCTTTGTCCGCGAACACGCCTATGGCATGGCCACCCAAACCTTCCTTCCCTGGTTTGGCGAACAGTTGCTGGCACTGGCGATCAACACGCTGCTGCTCGCCCTGGGCACGGCGGTGCTGTATGCCGCCATCCGGCGGGCCGGAGCCCGGTGGTGGGCGTGGGGCACCGTTGTCACATCGGGTCTGCTGGTGCTGTTGCTGTTGGTGGGGCCGGTCTGGATCGACCCGCTGTTCAATGACTACCGACCCATCGCCGATGGCGAAGTCAAGACCGCAGTATTGGCCATGGCCCAGGCTGACGGGGTGCCCGTACGCAACGTCTATGTATTCGACGCATCGCGTCAGACCACCCGGATCAGCGCCAACGTATCGGGCATTTTCGGCACCGCCGCCATCCGCCTGAACGACAACCTGCTGCAGCGCACCAGCCTGCCGGAAATCCGGGCCGTGATGGCGCATGAATTGGGTCACTACGTGATGAATCACGTCTACAAGATGCTGGGCGGCCTCATCCTGCTGCTGGCCGCCGCCTTCCTGTTTGCCCAATGGGCGATGGCTGTCCTGCTCAGGCATCAGGGCGCAGCGCTTCGCCTGCGCGGCGTGGACGATGTGGCCACCCTGCCGTTGCTGACAGCCCTCTTTGCCACCTTTCTGCTGCTCGCCACGCCGCTGATCAATACCCTGATCCGCACCCAGGAAATCGAGGCCGACCGCTTCGGCCTGAATCTCGCCCGGGAACCGCAGGGCGCCGCCGAGGCTTATCTCAAGCTGACGGAATACCGCAAACCTGCGCCGGGTGTCCTGGAAGAGTTTGTGTTTTTTGACCACCCCAGCACGCGGTTTCGCATCCACGAGGCGATGCGCTGGCGCGAAGCCATGGGTACCCCCTGACATCCCCCTGAGAGACCCGCCATGATCGACCTGTACTTCTGGACCACCCCGAACGGCTACAAACCCCTCCTGTTGCTGGAGGAAAGTGGCCTGCCGCATCGCATCGTGCCAGTCAACATCGGCACCGGCGAGCAGATGCAGCCGGACTTTCTGCGGATTGCCCCCAACAACCGCATTCCAGCGATCGTTGACCACGCCCCGGCCGACCAGGGCGAAGCGCTCAGCGTGTTTGAATCGGGTGCCATCCTGCTTTACCTGGCCGACAAATGTGGACAGTTTGTCCCAGCCGCAGGCCGTGACCGTGTGCAGTGCCTGGAATGGCTGTTCTGGCAGATGGCGGGACTCGGGCCGATGGCCGGACAAAACCATCACTTCGGCGTCTATGCACCGGAAAAGCTGCCATACGCCATCGACCGTTACGTGCGGGAGACCGCCCGGCTGTACGCGGTGCTCAACCAGCGCCTCGCCACCCGGCAGTGGATCGCTGGTGAGGCTTACAGCATCGCCGACATGGCGTGTTACCCGTGGATCGTGCCGCATGAACGTCAGCAACAGAACCTGGCAGATTTTCCCCATCTGCAGGACTGGTTTGAGCGTATCCGTTCGCGCCCTGCCACCCTGCGCGCCTACGCCAGAGGGGCGGCCATCAACGTCACCCCAAGCGTCAGTGACGACAAAAGCCGTGCGGTGCTGTTCGGCCAGTCGGCACAAACCGTCAAACCCTGAATCCCGGGACCAGCCCCAAGCCCTGAGCAGGAGCGCATCGGAACGGTGCATGGTGCGTTCCGTGCGATCCAGCCGAGGCAGACAGGAACCAGAACGGGGCATCCCGCCCTGGTCTGGTGCGGGCAGCCCGCTTCGGGCCGGCCGCTGCGGGAAATGGCCGCAAGCTGTCGGTGGCTGTCGATAGCGGTCGATGGCTGCCAGATGACGGTTGCGGATTTTGCCGCGCGCTTGCACGGCCCTAGTTAATGGCATAAGTATTGCTTGAAGCGAGGTACATTTCTGCTGAAGGTGCCTCCATGAGCCTGCATCGCCCATACGACCCCGACCATCCCCTGTTTGCGCGTTGCTCCTGCGGTGCGGATCATCGTCCCGCCGACCATCCTCTCGATCAGCCGTCTGGTCAGCCCGTTGGTGAACCCGACGGCCGGTCGGATACCGCCCGGTTGCCCGCTGTTGCCGCAGCAGCCCATCCGGCGACCGTGTCGAGCGTGGCGCTTGCCGAGCAGCAGAGCAGCAACTTTCTTGAGTCGGTCGTTCTCAAGGCCCTGATGCCGCACGAACCGACCCGGCGACGCTTCCTGGGCGGGGTCGGTGCAGCCACCGCGATGGGCGCCATTGCCAGCCTGTTCCCACTCGACAGCCTGCAGGCCATGGCCATGGAAGCGGGGCCCCTCGAGAAAAAAGACCTCAAACTGGGGTTCATCGCGATTACTTGCGCGGCCCCGTTGGTGATGGCCGAACCTCTGGGGTTTTACAAGCAGCAGGGGCTCAACGTCACGCTCAACAAGACCGCCGGCTGGGCCCTGATCCGCGACAAGATGCTGAGCCGGGAACACGACGCTTCGCATTTCCTCTCGCCCATGCCCCTGGCGATCTCGATGGGACTGGGCGCGCCGCAGACGCCGATGCGCGTGGCGGCGATCCAGAACACCAACGGCCAGGCCATCACGCTGGCCCTGAAGCACAAGGACCGTCGCGATCCGGCCAGCTGGAAGGGATTCAAGTTTGCGGTGCCGTTCGAGTATTCGATGCACAACTTCCTGCTGCGCTATTACCTGGCGGAACATGGCATCGACCCTGACCGCGACGTGCAGATCCGCGTCACGCCACCGCCGGAGATGGTGGCCAACTTGCGCGCCGGCAACATCGATGGTTTTCTCGGGCCCGATCCCTTCAATCAGCGCGCGGTCTACGACGAAGTTGGCTTCATCCACATCCTGTCACGCGACATCTGGGATGGGCATCCCTGCTGTGGTTTCGGCGTGCACGCCGACTTCATCCAGCAAAACCCCAACACCTTCGCCGCGCTTTACCGGGCCGTGTTGCAGGGCTGTGTGCTGGCCCATGACCCGAAGAACCGCACCACCATCGCCAAGGCCATCGCGCCAGCCAATTACCTCAACCAACCCGAAACCGTGCTGGACCAGGTGCTGACCGGGCGGTTTGCCGATGGTCTGGGGGGCGTGAAAAACGTGCCGGACCGGGTGACTTACGATCCGGTGCCGTGGTACTCGATGGCCACCTGGATCCTCACGCAGATGAAGCGCTGGGGATACATCAAGGGCGACGTGAATTACAACGACCTGGCCGAGCAGGTGTTCCTGCTGACCGACGCCCGCAAGCACATGGCCGAAGTCGGGCTTGCCATCCCGCCCGACGCACGGACGGGCTACCGCCACTTCTCGGTGATGGGCAAGGAATTCGACCCCGCGAAGGCCGCCGCCTATGCCAACAGTTTCGCGATCCGCAAAAGCTGAGCCGCCGCATGAAGGTGCTTCCCCAATCCCTGCGCGCGGCGCTGCTGTCCCTGCTGCTGCTGGTGCTGCTGACCGGACTCTGGTACGCCGCCACCCTGCCGAAGGCGGTCAGCGCACCGTCGCCTCAGGATGAATACGCCCAGCTGATGGGCAAGGCCAGCGCAGCACCGCGCGACGACAACCGTTTTCCGTCGCCGCTGGTGTTTGCGCGCGTAGCCGCCACGCTGCTCGCCCATCCCTTTGCCGACAATGGTCCGAACGACAAGGGTGTTGGCCTGCAGTTGGCGGCTTCACTGGTGCGGGTGGCATGCGGTTATGCCCTTGCGCTGCTGGTTGCCCTCCCGCTTGGCCTGCTCATCGGCATGTCACCGCTCTGCCACGCGGCACTCGATCCCTTCATCCAGGTATTGAAACCCATCTCTCCGCTCGCCTGGATGCCGATCGCGCTATACACGATCAAAGATGCCGGCATCTCGGGCATCTTCGTGATTTTCATCTGTTCGGTCTGGCCGATGTTGCTCAACACGGCCTTTGGCGTGGCGTCGGTGCGACGGGAATGGTTGAACGTTGCAGCCACGCTGGAAGTGTCGCTGCCACGCAGGATTTTCCTGGTGATCCTGCCGGCGGCCCTGCCGACCATCGTCACTGGCATGCGCATCTCGATGGGAGTGGCCTGGCTGGTGATCGTCGCTGCCGAAATGCTGGTGGGTGGCACTGGCATCGGCTATTTCGTGTGGAATGAATGGAACAATCTGTCCCTGCCCAGCGTGATCTTCGCGATCCTGCTGATCGGCATCACGGGTATGGTTCTGGACGCCGGCTTTGGCTGGCTGCAACGCCGGGTGCAATATGCCGATTGATCCGCTGATCCGCGCTGAGAAACTGGGAAAAACCTATCCCGGCGCCAGCGCGCCCGTCTTTGCCGACGTCGATTTCACCATCGACCCCGGCGAATTTGTTTGTGTGGTGGGACACTCCGGTTGCGGCAAGACCACCATCCTCAACATCCTTGCCGGGCTGGAGCAGCCCAGTGCTGGCAACCTGTTCCTGGCTGGACGGGCCCTGACCGGACCAGGGCTCGATCGTGGCGTGGTGTTTCAGCATCACGCCCTGTTGCCCTGGCTATCGGTGGCCGGCAATGTCGCGTTTGCGGTGCAGTCGCGCTACCCGGAGTGGACCAAGGGCCAGGTGCAGGAGCGGGTGCAGGCCAGTCTGGCCCGGGTGGGCATGCTGGCGGCACAGGACAAGAAGCCGGGCGCTCTGTCCGGTGGCATGAAACAGCGGGTAGGCATCGCCCGCGCCCTCGCGATCGAGCCGCGCATGCTGCTGCTGGACGAACCCTTCGGCGCGCTGGATGCCCTGACCCGCGGCACGATTCAGGACGAAATGCGGCGCATCTGTCAGGAACTGCAGCAAACCGTCTTCATGATCACGCACGACATTGACGAGGCCATGCTGCTGGCGGACCGTATTTTCCTGATGTCGAACGGTCCCGGTGCCCGGATTGCCGAAAACTTCGTCAATCCCCTTCCCACCAGCCGGACCCGCGCG
>CAIPBT010000211.1 GCA_903863375.1 uncultured Ferrovum sp. | reverse complement strand
GTGGAATTCGCGCGCATCAACCCGGTGACGGGACCGGTATTCATCGACGGCGCCGAACCCGGCGATGTGCTGAAAATCACCCTGCTGTCTTTCCGGCCCTCCGGCTGGGGCTGGACCGCCAACATTCCTGGCTTTGGTTTGCTGGCGGATGACTTCCCGGAGACTGCGCTGCACCTGTGGTCCTATGATGCCGCCACCCTGGCGCCAGCGATGTTCGGATCCTGGGGGCGGGTGCCACTAAAGCCATTCACCGGCACCATTGGCGTGGCGCCGGCAGCGCCGGGCGTGCACAGCATCGTTCCACCCCGGCGGGTGGGCGGCAACATGGATGTGCGCGACCTGTCCGCAGGTGCCGAACTGTACTTGCCAGTGGAAGTGGCAGGCGCCCTGTTTTCGGTGGGCGACACCCATGCCGCACAGGGCGACGGCGAAGTGTGTGGCACCGCCATCGAAAGCCCGATGCAGGTCGCCCTGCAGTTCGACCTGCTGAAGCAGACGCCACTGGCATTTCCACGCTTCACCACACCCGGCCCGGTCACGCGCCATCTCGACGGCAAAGGTTATGACGCCACCCTGGGCATCGGCCCAGACCTGATGACTGCCGCACGCAACGCCGTCGGCGGCATGATCGACTTGCTGTGCCGGCGCCATGGCATGGCCGCTGTGGAGGCCTACATGTTGTGCAGCGTGTGCGGTGACCTGCGCATCAGCGAAATCGTCGACGCCCCGAACTGGATCGTCTCGTTTTATTTTCCGCGGCTGGTGCTCGAATAGGCCCTGCCCTGCTGTTCCAGTAATAATCGCGCCGCCAAGTGCACACCTGATGCGCAGCGGCGCCGGTGTCGGGGGCACTGTGCCCCGAGCCGGTAGCGGTTCCATAACCAGTACGCTGCCTGCTGCCCGGAGGGCTTTCCATGAACCTGGAGCCCCTCGATGTCTTATCCCGCTACACGCCTGTCTGTTCCAACGTTCCTGCTGCGTGCCATCGGCCACCTCGATGCCGTGCGCCTGACCCCGACCGCCATTGCGTTGGCAGCGGTATTTGCCGGGCTTTCGCACGCCCACGCTGACGACAGCGCCACGCCCGCTACCAACGCTGCTGCGGTGGAAAAGCTCGACCGCGTCACCGTGACCGGATCCAACATCCGTCGCACGGATGCCGAAACGCCCAGCCCGGTTCAGGTGATTACCAGTGAGGAATTGCAGAAGTCCGGCTCCACCAGCATCTCGGAAGTGCTGCGCGGGATCAGCGCCAACAACCAAGGCACGCTGTCGCAGTCGTTCAACGGCGCATTTGCCAACGGTGGCAGCGGCATCGCCCTGCGCGGGTTGACGGTGGGCTCGACGCTCGTGCTGATCGACGGCCACCGCACGGCGCCCTACCCGCTGGCGGACGACGGGCAACGCAGCTTCGTCGACATCACCTCGATTCCCTTCGATGCGGTGGAACGGATCGAAGTGCTGAAGGACGGTGCCTCCGCCATTTACGGCTCGGATGCCATCGCCGGGGTGGTCAACATCATCCTGAAAAAATCCTTCAAGGGAACGCGCATCAACGTCGATGCCGGCGTCAGCATGTTCGGTGATGGCGGCACGCAACACCTGTCCATCTCGCATGGCTTCGGCGATCTGGCCACGGACAATCACGCCGGCTATTTCACGGTGGAGTACCGTCATCAAGCTCCGATCCTGGTGGTCAACCGGGCCGGGCTCAGCAATCGGGACTATACCGCCTATGGTGGACTGAACATCACGCCAGGAGTCGCCAATTCGGCCAACACGCCTACCCCTGCCAGCCTGGGTGGCTACACCATCAACTCTGCCGGGGCCAACACCGTGATCACGCCGCTGCCCGGTACCTGCACCGCCACCAATGCCTACGGGCTGAATTGTCCGTTCTTCAATTCGGCACAGCAGATCCAGCCCGATACCCACAACATCAATCTGTTGGGCAAATTCACGCAAAACCTGGCCAACGACTGGACGGCCACCCTGCAAGGTTCCGTGTTCTCGAGTTCCGCGGAACAGGTGGTGGGCCTGAGCGGCAGCAATTATCTGCTCGGTGGCCTGGTCGGCATCACGGGAGGCCCGAGCATTGCCGCGGGAACCTATCCGGGCAGTGCCTTCCAGACCGTGGTGCCGAGCACCGGCGAATTCCTGCAGACCACCTTCACCGGCATCGGACCACTCCACAATCTGGTGGACAGTCAGACCTACCGCCTGGTGGCCGAGGCCACCGGCCCGCTCGGTGACTGGGAGGTCAGCGGTTCTGCCGGATTTGCCAAAGCGATCCTGCACTCGCGGATCAACGGCGATCTCTACATTCCCGGCGTGGCGCAACTGCTGCAGCAAAATCCGACGGCCACAGCAGCGCAACTCAATGCCATCCTGCAAAGCCCGGCCAATACCGGTATCTTGTCCCCCGTGGCCAATGCTACGGATACCAGTGAACTGGATTTCATCGCGATGAACGCCAGCCGCGAGCTGATGAAATTGCCCGGGGGGCCGCTGGCGGTGAGCCTGGGGCTGGATTACACCCACCACGCGGTCAACGCCGCGCCGTCTTCGGGCATTCAGCAAGGCCTGTATAACCTGGCAGGAAATACGGCTGGCGTGGATGCCTTTGCCGTCGGCGAGCAGGATATCGCGGCGGCTTACGTGGAATTCAATGCTGCCATCCTGAAAAACCTGGAAGTCGATGTAGCCGGGCGGGTGGACAGCGTGAATACCTATGGCACGTCCACCACGCCGAAATTCGGCATCAAGTACACGCCGATCGAACAACTCAGCCTGCGCGGCACCTATTCTGAGGGTTTCCGAGCACCGAATTCGGCCGAGTCCGGCAACGCCGGCACCGCATTCTTCTACACATCGGTGCAGGATCCCGTGCTGTGCGCTGGCGGCAAGACAGCTGTGGGCAGCTACCCGTCCCAGTGCAACGTGGTACCAACCTTCTTCCAGGGGGCCAACCACAACTTGAAGCCGGAGAGGTCTGACTCCTTCACCCTTGGCCTCGTCTTTGAGCCGGTTGCGGGTTTCAGCCTCGCGACGGACTACTACCGCATTCGTCTGCTCGATCAGATCACCTCATCGATCAATGCCTATCCGGTGAGCTCGCTGGTATCCGCAGCCGTGCGTGGCGCACCAGGCCAGATCTTGCCGCAGGTGATCGACGCCAACGGCAACACCGCGAATGTGGCGATTCCGCAAGGGCTGATCCTCTACATTCCCACGCCCTATGTGAATGCACCAACCATCCAGACCGATGGGTTGGACATCAACCTGCGGGCACGCTTCAACCTGCATGACTACGGCATGCTGACCAGTGATCTCAACATCACGCAAATGCTGCATTACAAGCTCAGCGTGAACGGCACCACGGTCGATCTGGCTGGCACCCATGGCCCCTCCGGCATTGGCGGTGATACCGGTACCCCGAAAACCCGGGCAAGCTGGAACTGGACCTGGACCAAGGGCCCTGCGCAGCTGGCCACCAACGTGAATTATGTCAGTGGCATCAACGTGACCGACCCCGCGGCAGGGCTCACGGATTGCCAAAGTGCTATCCTTTTCAACGGTAACGGCAGCTTCACCACCGGTCAGACCGTCAACCCGGGCGTGTGCCGGGTGGCCTCGTTCACCACCTTCGACTTCACGGGGCGCTACGCCATCACACCGCAGTGGTCGTTACGCGCCGCTGTAATCAACGCTTTCAACCGCGCGGCACCGCTCGACCTGCAGACGTATGGTGGCAGCAACTACAATCCGTCCCTGCATCAGGCCGGTGCCGTCGGTCGCTACTTCCAGGTGGGGTCAACCTACGATTTCTGATTGCGACCGCACCCACTGGCCCAGGCGCTCATCGCTAGCGCTCGTTGCCCTAATCCCTGCTAGGAGTTTCTCCCGTGTTTGCTTCCCGATGTCTGCTGCAACGGCTGTGTCTGCTGGCCGTACTCGTTCTTCCCGGTCATGGCTTGATGGCTGCGGATGTCGCGCCGGCGCGCGCCACCGCCGCTGCCATGCGCGGCAACGCGACCGCCCCAGTGTCCGTGGTCTATCACCTGAGCGATGGCCTCGATCAGGCTGCCCGGGCGATGGGCAACATCCACAATCACCTGATTGCCGAACCCGATGTGCATATCGTGGTGGTGGGTCTGGCCAATGGCGTGGATTTCATGGTGAAAGGCGCACACGACGCCCGCGGCAATGCCTTTGAGCCCACGATCGCCGAACTTGCCAAGCAGGGTGTGGAATTCCGCGCCTGCAACAACACCCTGCAAGCCCGGAACATCGACCGGGCGACCCTGGTGCCACAGGCCAAGGTGGTGCCGGCCGGAGTGGCAGAGATCACCCGCCTGCAGTTCCGCGACGGCTACGCGTATTTCCGGCCGTAAGGTGACCGAGCAGCGATGGCAGCGCCGCCCTCGCCGGCTCAATCACAGCCAGCGCCGCACCGAGCGCCGGTAGGTCTCGAACTCTGCCCCGAACTTGGCGTGCATCACCTGCTCTTCCGGCAGGATCTGGAAGCGGTAGATGAACAGCATGAAGCCGAGAACGCCAGTCACGGCGCAGGGCGCAGCCAGATAGACCGTCCAGGCGGCGAGCACAGCAGTGAAACCGACATACATCGGATTGCGGCTGACGCGGAACACACCGGAGGTGACGAGCGATGAGGCGGCCTCAATATTGACGGGATTGATGGTGGTCTTGGCGGCACGAAAGGCCAGGAAACCGGAGGCGAGGAAGGCGAGCCCAACCAGCAACAGAGCGCCACTGCCCAGCAGCCGCAGCCCGTCCGGGAGGGGCCAGCGCGGCGTGGCCTGCGCCAGCCCCCACATCAGCAGCGCGGTGAAAACCGTCAGGATGGGCGGCGGAATGCGGTGATTCAAGGCGGAGAGCGATCGGGTGGTCATGCCGGGGCCTTCTGGTAGTTGGAGAGGTTGGTGGTCACAGGCTTCAACGTCGGAATCCCTTTGTCTGCTTGGTCTGGCGCTGTTGTGCCCAGAGGCGGAAGGTCTCGTCGCGAGGATACCGATGCCGCCATTTGCTGCGGGCGGCTCTCCCGCTAGGCGGGATCATCCATGCACAGCGTGGGCTGCGCCGTCTGTGGCAGGCGCATCTGCCGATCACAGCGCTGGAAGTTGTGCCCAGGATACAGCGGCGTGACCAGAAACTTGAGCAGTACCGTGAGACGATTGCGCGCGCTGAGCCGGGCAAAAGGCAGCGCAGCATAGCGACGCGCGGTTGTTTCGAAGGACTCGGCGGGCGATCCGGTCACTTGTCCCGACAGCAGGGGATAAAAGCCCAACAGAGCGGCAAAGTCCAGGGTACGCAGGAAATTGTGGGCGAACATGCCGGGGTACACGTTGGCCACCATCACTTCGGCTCCCTGCCCTGCCAGGCTCGCGCTGCGCGCGTCCTGCTGGCGCACCAAGGCGCGCACCGGAAAACCCATCGCTAGCAGGCGCTGCACCAATGGCAGACCGGTTCCACCGGTTGCCCCCGTCACCAGAATTTTGGGAAGTGCCATGTGGCTTGCTCCTGAGGTTGTGGTGGCGCTGCGATCCGGTGACCGCCGAACAGGTGCTGGAGGCCTGCCGGTCGCTGGGTGCGTGAACGCGGAACCAGCCGCAATCCAGCCAAGTACTGCCTCAGCCTTTAATCCAGTAAATCCAGTATCACCGTCATCGGCGCGCTTCCCTCGTGGCTGAGATAGCGAACGCGGCCGTGGTAGGTAAAAGCGGCTGCCTTGCCGTGTGCGTTGAGTTTGTTCTCGCGCACAAAAAGATGCAGTGTCTGGCCCTGCGCGTCGTGGTGAAGGATTTGCTGGCCACGTTTGTTACTGGGGGTGACGCTGTTCTGGGTCTGCCACTGGAACGTGCGCTCATCGATCCAGCGGTCGTGATAACGATGTTCACTCGCTTTGCCCTGCTTGTTGAGGGTCACCAACAAGACGTGGGCCTTGGCCTCCTCCAGGACCACATGGCCAGCGTTCCAATTTCCTGGGTTGAACGTCACCCCGAACAACGGCGCGATCTCTTCGCGCAAGAAGTCTGCCCGAAAGGCAAGGTCGAGGCCGCTGAGGGCGGCGATGGATTCGGCGCTGGCACCATCGGCGCCGGGTCGATAGAGGGCGTACGGCGGTTCGGAACCGCTGACTCTTCCCTGAGTTGGGGCGATCCAGTCGTTAGGGCCCGTGAATGCTGCAAGTTCCTGGCGTAACGTGCAGTACCGGGTGGGCGTCGCTCCCGGCTTTGGCGGCTTGGCAAATAGCGGCACCTGAAGCCGCGCAATGCTGACACCCCCAACTTTGGCGCTTGAAGCGACGTTGGTGCTGGCGGTCGGTCGCTGTTCATACCGGGCAAGGCGGTAGTCGATGAGTTCCTGAACGAGCAAGGCGAAGGTCTCGCGCTGCGCCAAATCAACGCCGAAGCTCGCCTGAAATGTCCCGTCCTGCAGCTTGAAAAATGGCCGCCGACCAGCGGCGTTGCCGCTCCACGCAGCAACGGGATTACTGCGCCAGTAACTCACCCAGGCGGGGGTGGTGGCACAGGCGGTCTGGTGAAAAGCTTCCGGCAGATCAACGCTCAGGTTGCCGCGCTCGGCGAGGGTCTGCCACGCCCGTTCGGCCAAGCGTTCCAGTGTTGGTGGTACTTCCCAGCCATTCAGACTTTGGAAGGCTTCCAGCGTGACCATCTTGAAACTCTTGGTCATGGCCGTGGTTTCCACCTCGCGCAGGAAGTCCCCGTGAGCCTGAACGACCTGCCGCTCGGTGTCAGTGAGGTCACCCTCCCCGTCCAGAAAGGCGAACCAGTGATCGAACTGCAGTCGCAGCTCAGCGAGGTTCTCGCCCGCGCGATGAAATTCGGCAGCAGTTGGCCGTCTGCCCAGCAGGTCGCGCAATTCGCGATAGGCGTCCCGCGTATCGGTCTTGCGCAGCGCACGCAGGAAGTCGACAAAATCCAAATCCAGATTGATCTGGCACCCGGGCGGCAGCGCGAGGCTGCCTTCCTGCAGGGCGACGGCGTGGTTGGCCAGATCGGCGTGGCGCAGGCTGCAGTTGAGAAGGGCAGCCGGCTTGTGCAGGAAGCGCTTGTGGTTGGCGATGAAATCGAGCACCACCAGTTGTTGCTTGTCCGCATGCTTGCGCAGACCACGGCCAAGCTGCTGCAAAAAAAGGATCTTCGATTCGGTAGGACGGAGCATCAGGATGGTATCGACCACCGGAACGTCGACGCCTTCGCTGAACAGGTCAACCGAGAACAGGATGTCGAGGTCACCCCGTGTCAGCTGGTCGAGCGCCTCGGTGCGCCCCATGGTGGATCCGCCGTAGACGGCGGCTGCCCGGTAACCGGCAGATCGGAATGCAGCGCTGACATGCTCGGCATGCCGGCGCGAGGCGCAAAACGCCAACGTGCGGCGTTGGCGATGCCGCTGCCATGTCGACAAGGTGTGCTGATGGCGGCGTTGCGTGACCAGCTGGGCATCCAGGGCGTCGGGGTCGAAGCGACCGTTGCGCCAGGGAATGGCCTGATAGTCGACCGTTTCATCCAAGATCCCGTAGTAGTGAAACGGGGCGAGCAGGTTGGCCGAAATGCCGTCGAACAAGTCGCATTGATGGACGAGATTGTCGTCGCAGAGGGACAGGATATCGGACTGGTCGGTGCGATCCGGAGTGGCGGTCAGGCCGAGCAGGAAGGCCGGCCTGACATGGCGCAGGATGCGCTGGTAGGTCTCGGCGGCGGCGTGGTGGAATTCGTCGACGACGATATAGTCGTAGCGCCTGGGGTCAAGCGTCTGGAGGTGATTGGGACGCGCGAGCGTCTGAACCGACGCAAACAGACAGTCGGCAGCGTGGTCGCGGCGATTACCGGTGAAGAAGCCAATGGATGCATCTGGGCGGATGCGCAGGAAGGTGGCGGCAGCCTGGCTGAGAATCTCCTCCCGATGGGCCAGAAACAGCACCTGCTTGGCCTGCATTTGGCGGGCATCGAACGCGGCGAGCCAGGTCTTGCCGAGACCGGTGGCGAGGACCACCAGGCCGCGGACGTGACCTGCTTTGCGCGTGGCATCAAGGGCGTCGAGTGCCGCTTGCTGGACTGGGGTGGGCGTTGGTGGTGCCTCCCGCTCGTGACTGCCCGGACTGACGGGCAATGCTGGCAGCCGCCGGCGGCGTGCATAGTCCGCGATCCATTGCGGGTTCAGCGCGATGGTGCTCGGATGGCGGAACAGTTCTTCGAACCGGTTCCGCGCCTCCAGGAAACCGCTGTCCTGTGGATAGTCGATACGGTAGTTCCACTCAAGGCCGTCGTGTAGCGCCTGGCGCGAGAGGTTACTGGAGCCCACGAAGGCCGTCCCGGCGGTGCCCTCGCCTGCCTCGTGGTGCAAGAAGATATAAGCCTTCAGATGGAAGCTGCCGGCACCGGTCAGGAAGACGCGCACTTCCGCACCTTGTTGCTGCAATAGCTCCAACAGGCGCAGGGCCTCGGGATCGGTGACGTCGAGATAGTCACTGGTCAGTATGCGCACGCGCACCCGCTGTCCGGGGGCTTTCTCCCGCTCGATGGCGGCGGTCAGGTCCGGCCAGAGTTCGCGCAGGCCAGTTTCTTTGATGAAGGCGACCGCAAGGTCGATCTCCCGTGCGCGATGGATGGCGGTGCTGAGGTGCGGCAGAAAGGGAGCGTCGGCGCCGCCCGTGACCAATTTGTTACGGAGGGCAACTTGCTTGCGCAGCAAGATGTTGAGCCAGGCCTGCCCGCGGTCGGGGCGCACATCTTCCGTCACCCAATACCGCTGCTCATGCAAATCCTGCAACCCATCCAGCCAGGCGCGGGCACGCTCCTCCGTCGCGTCGGTGAATAAGCGCCCCGACTCGTCGATGCGCTCACCGTCCCCCAGCTTGAAGCTCGAATAAAAACAACCGCCGGGTTTGAGGGCATCCCAAAGGCGCGCCAGCGTAGCGGGCAATGCGCGCTCTGGCACGTGCAGAAGGCTGGCACACGCCCACATGCCGTCATAGCAGGCGCGTTCGGTAATGTCGTCGAATTGCTGATGAAATACCGGCTCACCCAGGTGTGCTGTGGCAATAGCACACAATTCAAGGCTCGCATCGAATGCGCGTACGCGATGACCCTGCTCGCGAAATATCCGGGCGTCGCGCCCCGCCCCACAGCCAGCGTCGAGAATCAGGCTATCGGCAGGAAGATGCGCGAGGAAGGTTGCGTATAACGACCCCAAGTCAAGATGCAGGGTGGCGTCGGCAAAGCGCTGAGCATGTTGCTGGTAATACAGCATTCGGGCGAATCAAAAGACGTTGTGGATTGAGTGTAACTGAAATCCACAGACATTCACGACGCAGCGACATACGGAAAGATGCTGCTTGCGTGAGGACTTCCCGGCATTCGTTGGCATTCCTCGGAACCCATTCCCACTGCCGACAAAATCTGCGGTAACTACTCAATCCCGCCCCGGGGTGCACGCAATCTGGCATAAAGGGGATCCCGCTTCCCATCGGATTCCAGATGAGCAATCCCCCGTCCAGCCGTCCCCAGGCGATAGTTCCCCAGGGACGTACGCGTCGCTTCGCGCATTTGGCAGCGGCTGCCGCTGGAGTGGCTGCTGGCGCAGCGGCGGACAGCCTGTCCCGGCTGGCGCGTGGCGAGGCGGTCGATCTGCAGGCATCGCTTTTCACGCCCGGCAATGCCCGCCGCCTGGCAGAACGCCTGTCCACCATGCGCGGCGCGGTGATGAAACTGGGACAGCTGCTGTCGATGGACGGCCAGAACGTGCTGCCACCCGCCTTCGCAGAATTGTTGTCAGGCTTGCGCGAACAGGCGCACAGCATGCCGGCATCGCAATTGGCTGACGTGCTGGAACAGGAGTACGGCGCCGACTGGCATGCCAGATTCCGTCAGTTCAGTTTCGAACCGATTGCAGCGGCCTCGATCGGCCAAGTACATCGCGCCGAAGCTGCAGACGGGCGCCTGCTGGCCATCAAGCTGCAATACCCCGGTGTGCGGGCCAGCGTCGACAGCGATGTGGCCAATCTCGCCCTGCTCGCCAAGCTACCCGGACTGGTGCCCGCTGCCATGGCGGCCGACGTCTCGCCTCTGCTGGAGCAGATCCGTGCCCAGCTGCTGCGCGAAACCGACTACCAGACCGAGGCGCAGCAGGCCGGCCATTACCGTGAGCGCCTCGGTGCGGATCCGGTGCTGTATGTGCCGGAGATCCATGCCGGTCTGTCCACAGAACACATCCTGGCGATGGACTTCGCGCCCGGACGCCCGATCGACCAGCTCGCCCGGGATGACGTGCCCCAGTCCGTGCGAGATCAGGTGGCGACCGCCCTCTGCCGTCTGGCGGTTCGCGAAGTGTTCGAGATGCAACTGGTGCAGACCGACCCGAATTTCGGCAACTATCTGTACGACATCGAGCGTGGTCGGCTCGCCCTGCTCGACTTCGGTGCAACCCAGGCGGTCAGTGACACGCGGATGCGTCAGCTACGCGCCCTGGGGCAGGCCGTGCTGGGGGAGGACCGATCAGCCACCGAACAGGCCGCCTGGGCGCTCGAACTGCTGGATCCAGGCGACGACGCCAACACCCTCACGCAAAATGTGGCAACGCTCACCCTGCTGCTGGCCCTTGGGGAGCCGCTACGCCACATTGGTTTGTACGACTTCGGGCGATCTACCCTGGTGCGCCGGGTGTTCGAGCTGGGCCGGGCGCAACTGGTCAATCATGGCGTCGGACGCGCTCCGCCGGCGGACCTGATCTGGCTGCAGCGCAAGTTCGTTGGCACCTTTCTGCTTTGTGCGCGTCTGCGGGCGCGGGTGGATTTGCAGGCGGTGTTTGGGGATGTGCTGCGGTGATGATGGCGGGGCGGTGCCGACTGCCAGTGAATCTTCCCAACAGCCGAGCGCGCCTTCGGCCGTGCAGTGGGCCTCGGGTTGCCAGCATCGCACCGCCTACCGGTGTCGGGTCGCCAAGCATCAAGGATCGATCCCCATCGAAACCAGCGACACCAGTACGGACGTGCTGGCGCGCACCTCGTCGGGGAGTATGCAGCCGTCGGCGTGCAGAATCCGCTTCAATTCCGCGAGCAATTGGTCGCGTTGTCGCTCCATGGCATCAAAGGCATCGTCGCAACTCGGGCAAGGCCTATGACCAGCAGGACAGCTCAGTGCCATCGGTTATCGCCCGAGTTTGTCGTCGACAATAACTTCGACTTTCCAGCCGTGATAGCTGTAGAGATACTCACCACCATCTTCGCGGTCCGTCAATTTGGCCTTGATGCGAAACTTCGTGCCCACGGGGTAGTCCGCAGCCAGTCGTTTGGAGCATTCCACGAAGAGCCCGGTATCAAGACCCTGGCCCGCGACTGGCCTAATGTGGACGGAACCATGGCGTGCCGCAGAGCGCGCCGGGACAAAGCTCTCCACCAGAACGTTGCGATAGGGTTGGTCGAGCTTGGCCATCGGTAGCCCCTCAATCGGCGTTGGAATTTCGCTGCGGAACAGTGCGATGCGTCCGGCCGACATCAGTTTGATTATGTCGGCTGGATCTTCAAAGCTCAGGATCCGCTCGGCCGGAATCGGTAAGCCGGGGTTTAGAGAGTAACCGAACGCAAAACTCTGATAAGCGAATTAAGCGGTATATAGTGGCTCCCGCTGCCGGACACTGCTGTCTTACCCATTCTGACGGCCGGAAGCCGCTCAGGAGTGGAGTGACTTCAATACCACGTCCGGCGCCGTCGATACGATTTCCAGCAAGGCCGCTGCGGGTCCGGTCGGCTGCCGACGATGTTGCTCCCAGTTCTGCAACGTCTTGATGCTTACTCGCATCAACTGGGCGAACGCGCTCTGCGACAGCCCGATTCTCTCCCGCACAACCTTCACGTCGAGAGCCGTGACCTGGAATTGCCGGTTCGGCG
>CAIPBT010000210.1 GCA_903863375.1 uncultured Ferrovum sp. | reverse complement strand
GCAATGGTGGCGGCGTTGGCGGCCGTCAGCGGCTGCGCCAGGCTGCCGACCGTGATCGAGGCGCTCGACGGGTTGCCGAGCGACGCCGCCGCAGTGGCATAGTTACCCAGCACATACGGCTGGGTGTGCACTTGCCAGCCGGCAAACAGGTATTCCCCATTGCCGTCCTGGGCGTTGGCATAGCCCTGCAGTTCCTGCATCTGTCCGGCCAGCTGCTGGGCCAGCGCCCCTTTCTGAGTGGCATCGAGCGAGCCGTCACCGGCCTGCACCAGAGTGGCCTTGACGTTGGTCAGCAGGGTGGTGACCGATGACAGCGCGGTGCCCACCGCATTCAGGGTGGATTCGGCCGCCGTGCGGTTGCTGGCGAAGTCGGTATTGCGGGTGATGTCCTGATTCAGCTGGACGGCCTTGGCCGCGCCGACCGGGTCGTCTGCCGGCGACAGGATGCGCTTGCCGGTGGACACCTGCTGCTGGGCGTTGAACACCGCCTGCTCCTGCTGGTTCATGGTGGCAACCGCAGTGGAATACATGGTGGACGTGGCAATGCGCATGTCAGTGACTCCGCGACGACTAGATCTGCAACAGCGAATTGAACAGGGTGGAGGCCACCTGCATCACCTTCGCCGAAGCCTGGTATTGCTGCTGGAACTTGAGCAGGTTGGCAGCTTCCTCGTCCAGGTTCACCCCGGATACCGTCTGCTGCTGCGCAACGAGATTGCTGAGCACGCTGTCGGCTGCCGACGAACGTGCCTTGTAGACCGCGGTGGCCGAACCGACCACCCCCACCACCCGGCTATATTCGGCGGACAGGCTGGACTTCATGGCACCGCCGGTATCCACCAGGCTGGCAGTCTGAAAGCCCGACAAGGCTGTCAGGTTTTCGTTGTTGCCCGAGTTGGCCAGCCCATTGCCGGCGGTATTGCCCGCCACCGGGCCCTCGTTGGTCGAGATGGTGAAGCTGTCGGTGGTCGCCGGGGTCCCGCCGACGGTAAACACCACCGCGGCCGGCGGACTGGTGGTGCTGCTGGGGTCGACATAGGTCAGCGTGCCGTTCGACAGCGATACGGTTTGCGGCGGATTGGCGTTGTTGGCCGGGGTGATGATGAATTGCCCGGCGGTTGCCGTCGGCTTCACAGTCGCGGGAAACAGGGTACTCGACGGCGTCCCGTTCATGCCGGTCACCACCAACGACGTGCCAGCCGAATTGCTCGCGCCGGGCTGCACGGTGAACTGGCTGGCAGCCGCGATCGCCGCGGGATCACTGGTGGCCATGGTGATGGAATTGAGGGTGTCCTGATAGGGCCGGATGGTGAAGGTATCGCCGTCGTTCATCGCACCAGACGTCAGGTTGAACGAATATCCCGGAATCTGCGTGGTGGGCAAGGAGGTTCCGTTATACAGCACCGTCGGCGGGGTGAGCACCGCGCCCGAACTCGGATCATTCAGTTGCGACAGGGTGTAGTTGCCACTCGCGGCGCTGAACGACAGCGTGTAGTTGCTGGCCTGGATCTTTGACGGATCAGAGATGGTCAGGGACGGCACCGCCGTCGGGGCAGCGCTCGGATTCAGGCTGTTGCTGCCGACGATGGTGGGCTGCGGCAGGGTGAACAGATTGCTGCCGGTCCTGCCGTTCAGGTCCACCCCCAGGGATTGCTGGTTGTTGACCGTCTGGGCAAATACCGTCGCCAGATGCGACAGGTTCATCGCCGCCGGATTGAGGGTCTCGTTGCGGAATTGCAGCATGGCGCCCAGATCGCCGCCGGTCAGGCTGCTGTCTGGCAGGGCCACGCCGGTACCCCCAGCCGCGGCCTGATACCCCACCTGCAACTGGGAATTGTCGGTTGTCGATGGAATGGCCTGCAGGCTCTGCGCGTTTCCGCCCACCACCAGCGACTGGCCGTTGCCAACAAACACCGACAGGCTGCCGTCGCCCTGTTGTACCGTGCTGACCGACACCAGCTTGGACAGGCTTTGCAGCGACTGGTCACGCTGGTCGAGCAGATCGTTCGGCGGCTGCCCGGTGTTGCCGGCTTCCGCGGTGGCAATGGCCCGGTTCTGCAGGGCGATCTGCGCGGACAAGGTGTTGATCTGGGTCACATCGCCCTGGATCTGGGCGTTGACACTAGACCCCAGCTGGCTGATCTGGGCACCAACGCCCTGCAGGCTGTTGACCAGGGTCTGCGCATTGTTGATCACCGTCTGGCGGGGTGGCACCGCTGCCGGGTCGGCGGCCATGGTCTGCAGGCTGGTGAAAAAGGTCTGCAGCGACGTACCGATGTCCGTGGTCGACGAGGCCAGCACCGAGCTGAGCTGCGTGGCTTGCTGCAGGTAGGCAGCATTGGCGCTGGACGTGGACTGCGCCGTCTGCACGCCGGCATTCAGGAAGGTGCTGACCTGGCGTTCCGCCACGACGTTGAAATTGCCCGACGCCCCACCAATCGGCACATCCGTAGCCACCTCGCGCGTGTACCCCGGCGTGGCCGAATTCGAAATGTTGTTGCTGACGATCGACAACGCCTGTTGGGAAGACGTCAGTCCGACCATCGCGTTGGAATAAAAGGCGTCGATGGTGCTCATGGTTGGCTCCTGCGTTCAGCGGCCCCGGTCATCGACCGGCTGCCTGGCCGACGCGCTGCAAGGGGGATAACGGCCCTGGAGGGGGATTCTTGAGTACCGGCCAGCCTCCGCCCGCGTTCCGGACTGGGCTGGCATCGCTGGTACGGGCGCAGCATGACGGCGGCTCAGGCCCGCAGGTCGGTGGTGGCCTGGATGGCGCGTTCCAGTTTGCTGGCATAAGACGGATCGGTGGCATAACCGGCCTTCTGCAAGGCACCGGCAAAATCATGGCCGCTGGTGGCGCCTGCCGCCCGGGCATACCGGGCCGAGCCACTCAGCAACCCGGCATAATCCTGAAAAGCGGCTGCATAGGAGGGATAGGCGCGAAAGGGCTGCACCACCTTCTGCACCAATCCGTTCACCACTTCGGTGGTTTCGGCGTGGACCACCGGTCCATGCCAGTTCGGTCCGGCCTTGATACCGAACAGGTTGTGACTGGGCGAGCCATCGGCAGCCACGGGCTGGTGGCGGCCCCAACCACTCTCCAACCCAGCCTGGGCAATCATGAAGTCGGCTGGGATGCCGCTGGCTGCGCTGGCGGCCTGGGCGGATTCCGCCATGGCCGCCTTGAACCGGGCCGGCAGGGCCGAGGATGGCCCGGGAACGACTGCTGCGCCGATGGCATCGGACGCGCCGGCTGCCCCGGCTGCCCCCGCTGCCCCTGCTGCCCCCGCCGTCCCTGCCGCGCCCGCTGGAATGCCGGGGCCGGCGCTGGCCGCCGGGCCCCCGGTACCTGCAGCGGCTGGCATGGCAGCCGTATTGCCCCCGGCCACGGTAGGCCGGCTGAACTGCTTGACGATCATGTCGGCCAGCCCCAGGCCATGGCCTTGCGACAAGCGCGCGGCATACTGCTCATCCAACATGCCGGTAAACATCTTGGTCTGCTCGTTGTCGGTCTCGCCATCCTGCGGGGTGGCGTCGCGCATGCTCTTCAGCATCATGTTGACGAACACTGCTTCGAACTGCTGTGCCACCTTCTGCAGGGCAGCCGTCGGCGCCCCGCCGGCCTGCGCCTTCAGCGCGTTCAGCCCGGCGGGATCGATCGCCAGACCCAAGGTCTGGGCGGGCACGGGTTGCATGTCAGATGATCTCCAGGTTAGCGTGCAACGCTCCGGCCGCTTTCATGGCTTCCAGGATCGAGATCAGGTCGCCTGGGGTGGCGCCCAGGGCGTTCAGCGCCTTCACCACCTCGTTCAGCGAAGCCGCCCCCTTCACGGTCATCAGGGCACCGCCATCCTGCTTGATTTCGATGGTCGACTTGCTGGTGTCACGGGTCTCGCCGTTTGACAGTGCGTTGGGCTGACTGACGCTAGGATCATTGTTGACCGTTACCGACAGGCTGCCCTGGGCCACGGCACAGGGCTCGAGGGTGACGTTCTGGTTGATCACGACCGCGCCGCTGCGCGCATTCACGATGACGCGTGCGGCACCCTGGGCCGGGCTCAGCACAATTTCCTCAAGTTCCGCGATGAACCCCACCCGCTCGTCTTCCTGCTCGGGCACCCGCACATCCACCAGCCGGCCATCGACGGACTGGGCCAGATGATCCTTGAAGTGCTCGTTGATCGCCTCCTGCAGCTTGCGTGAGGTGCCGAAATCGGTCTGGTGCAATTCCAGATGCAGCAGGCCGTTGGTG
>CAIPBT010000209.1 GCA_903863375.1 uncultured Ferrovum sp. | reverse complement strand
TTCGGCCCGATCGGTGACAACCGGGGTGCGGGCCTGCTCGTACACAGCTTGCTGGCGTTGACGCCCGAGGGCCAGGTGTTGGGTCTGGGGACCCAGCACAGTTGGGTCCGCCCGTTGGGGCCGCCGCACAAGCGCACCGAGACCCGGGCACAGCGCCAGGTTCGCCCTGACAAGGAGTCCGAGGTCTGGCCCAAGTTGCTGGAGGCCGTGGGAGCCGTGCCTGCCGATCAATGCTGGGTCAGCGTTGGCGACCGAGGCAGCGACTCCTTCGACTACTGGACGCGCGCCGTGGCGATCGGTTGGCACTGCCTGTCTCGCATCTTCACCGACCGGCGCACCGCCGACAACAGCCATCTTGTGACCCAGGCCCGAGACCTTGCAGCCCAAGGCCAGATCGTGGTGAACCAACGCGCCCGCCCCGGACAGGCCGCGCGAACGCTGAACCTGAAGCTGGCCTGGGACACGGCGCAGGTGCTGCCGCCTCGCAACAATCCGACGCTATCAAAGCTCCCCGTGCTCACCGCCAGTGTCGTGCGCTGCTGGGACGATCAACACCAGGTTGAATGGTTGCTGCTGGCCACCTGGCCGATCAACAGCCTGGACGACGCCGCCCAATGCGTCCAGTGGTACGGCCAGCGCTGGAGCATCGAGGAGTTCCACAAGTGCCTCAAGTCCGGGTGCCGGATGGAGAGTTCGCAGCTCAAGCAAGCCAAGGCCGTGGACGTACTGCTGGGCTTTTGCAGCATCGTCTCGGTGCGCCTGCTTGCGCTGGCGCGACTGGCCCGACTGCGACCCAATGAGCTCGCCTCCAAGCATATCGAGCCGAGCTACCTCACCGTCCTATGCGCAATGCGTAAACTCGACCCGGCAACCCTCACGGTGCGGGCATACTGGCGCGAAGTAGCCCGAATCGGCGGATTCCTAGCGCGCACCCGTGATGGCGACCCCGGTTGGAAAACCCTCTGGCAAGGACTCATCGAACTCGAACACTGGATCCTCGCCTGGACAAACGGCTACGAAAATGGCCGCAAAAGTGGGTAATGACAAGCGTTCACGGGGAGGAAGGAAAGCGCCCTGTGTGCACCTTGGTGCACACAGGAATGAATTGGGTTTGACACACGAGCGGTCAGATCTGTAATCTGTGAATATGTCCAGTATGCGTGCCTACCGCTTCCAGCTTCGCTGCCGCCCTTCGGGCGAGCGGGTGCTGGGCCGGTACGCCGGCATGGCCAGACAGGTCTGGAATCGCGCGCTGTCCGAGCAGCGAGCGCGGCACGCGCGAGGCGAGAAGTACGCCTCCTACGTGGACATGGCCAAGTGGTTGACGGCTTGGCGCAACGCGCCAGAGACGTCATGGCTCGCAGAGTGCCCTATCCACACGCAGCAGCAAGTGCTGAAGCGACTCGACGAGACCTACAAGCGCTTCTTCGAGAAACGCGGCGGGTTCCCGAAGTTCAAGAAGTTCGGCGATGAGCCGGGCTTGAGGTTCCCCGATCCGAAGCAATTCGAACTGGACCAGGTGAACTCACGGATCAGGCTCCCAAAGCTCGGCTGGCTTCGCCTTCGGCAGAGCCAGCCGGTGGCTGGCGAGTTGCGCAACATCACGGTGAGGCGCGAAGGGACCAAGTGGTTCGCGTCGATCCAGACGCGGACGACGGATGTCGTCCAAGCGTTGGATGTGCCGCCCACCTTGGGCATCGATGTGGGGCTCACCTTGTTCGCCGCGAGGTCGGACGCAGGCAAGATCGATCCGCTCGAGGCGCTAAAGAAGCAGCGGCGAAAGTTGAAGCACGCGCAACGTGCGGTGTCGAGAAAGGTCAAGGGTTCTTCGAACCGGAAGAAGGCGATCGTCAGGCTTGGCAACATCCATCGCCGGATCGCTCGCCAGCGAAGCGATTGGCTTCACAAGCTGACGACCCAACTGGCGAATCGCCATGCTGTGATTGCCGTCGAAGACCTCAACATCAAGAACATGACGGCCAGTGCCAAAGGCACGGCCGAGGCGCCCGGAAAGAACGTCGCCGCCAAGGCGGGCCTGAACCGCGGCATCCTGGACGCCGCATGGGGCGAGTTCGCCCGCCAGCTCACCTACAAGCTTGAGTGGCGAGGCGGGAGGGTCATCCTGGTGAACCCCGCATATACGAGCCAGGAGTGCCGACTCTGTCACCACGTCAGTGCGGAGAACAGGCGGGTTCAAGAAATCTTCCAATGCGTGGCCTGCGGCCACACAGAAAACGCGGACGTACACGCCGCGAAGAACATACTTGCCGCGGGATACGCGGTCTGGGAGAGACAGCGGACTGCGTCCGTGCTCTCAACCGATGCCTGTCCCCGTCAAGGGAACCACCTTCGGGTGGGAGGGGTGGTCAGACGACCCGAGCGCGCAAGCGCTGGGGTCGCAGCCTCTGTAAAACAGGAACCCACCGAAGCGACGGTGTTGGTATGAGCACGCTCAACAACACCATCGCCGCCGGAATCTCCTTCATTCCCGCGCAAGCGGCAGCCCGTAGGGCTGAGGGATGAGAGGATGTCAATCCCGCCGTGCTCGGTGCAGCCGCGCTGGCGCGTGCCCCTGTCTGCCCCGGCAGGCTGGCGGCCCAGGTGCCGCGCGCCGGATCGGTGGGGCCCGCGCGCAGTGCCGAATGGCCTGTCGGCACGGTTCCAGCGCGAGAATGCGGCCCATGCCGTGGGCGCGGCCTGAGGCTGGCCCGCTGCGCCCATTGGACGTGAGACAGAT
>CAIPBT010000208.1 GCA_903863375.1 uncultured Ferrovum sp. | reverse complement strand
CTAACCCGGCCGAAGATCACCCGGCCGTGGTTTTCGGAAGCAGCGGCCCTGTTACCAGGCCCGCCGGAATCGGGTGTCCGGCGCGTTCAACACACCAGACAGACAAACGGCGGCGAGCAAGGCCCACCACCGTTTGGGGTGCCGGCCCGCAGGCCGGCGACGGATCAGTTGGCGGCTTCGGTATCGCCAGCTTCTTCCACTTCCACAAAATCATCCGCGGCGACCAGTTCGGTCAACACCTGGGCACGGCCTTCCAGGATCGAATCGGCCACACCGCGGGCGTACAGGCGGATGGCACGGGTCGAGTCATCGTTGCCGGGGATGACGTAGTCCACGCCTTCCACCGAATTGTTGGTATCGACCACACCGATCACCGGGATGCCCAGCTTGCGGGCCTCGACGACGGCGTTCTTCTGGTAACCCACGTCGATCACGAACATGGCATCCGGCACGCCGCCCATGTCCTTGATGCCACCAAGACTGCGCTCCAGCTTGTCCAGCTCGCGCTGCAGCATCAGCGATTCCTTCTTCGACAACTTGTCTACCGAGCCATCGGCAAACATGGCCGACAGATCGTGCAGACGCTTGATCGAGCCCTTCACGGTCTTGAAGTTGGTGAGCATACCACCCAGCCAGCGGTGGTCGACGAACGGTGCACCAGCGCGGGTGGCTTCTTCGCGCACGATGTCGCGTGCCTGGCGCTTGGTGCCGACGAACAGGACATTGCCTTTGTTGGCGGACAGCTGTTTGACGAACTTCATCGCGTCCTGGTAGAGCGGCAGCGTCTTTTCCAGGTTGATGATATGGATGTTGTTGCGGTGGCCGAAGATGTACGGTGCCATCTTCGGGTTCCAGTAACGGGTCTGGTGGCCGAAGTGAACACCGGCTTCAAGCATCTGACGCATGGTAACGGACATGACATTCTCCTGCTGAGGGTTGAGCCTGCCATTTCCCCGGCTACTCCGCATCACCGTTTGATGGATGGTGGTGATGCGGGCACCCTCGCAAGCACTGCCGGACGGGGCCGGGCAGGCATGATGGGGAAATGCGTGATTTGACTGCTGGTGACTGATCCGCCCGGCCCTATGAGATTTCGTGATCTGCGATTTCTTGATCTGCGATTTCTTGATCTTCAGATCATCCGATCACTGCAGTCCCACAGGGCATGGCTATACAGGCAACTTTCGATGGTAGCATGCCGGCAACCTGCGACTCAAGGTAGCTGGATCGCCCTGATCCGCCTGACCGCCGCCTCGCCGAGGTGGCTGGTATGCGATGGTTTGACCCCGATCGGTTCTGAGGCACAATCTCCCGCTATGGCTGTTTCACTAAAATCTGCCGCGGATATCGCGGCCATGCGCATTGCCGGCCGTCTGGCGTCGGAGGTGCTTGATTTCATCACGCCGCACGTCAGGCCGGGCATCAGTACGGGAGAACTCGACCGGCTGTGCCACGACTACATGGTCGATGTGCAGGGCACGATTCCGGCTCCGCTGAACTACGCTCCGCCGGGGCATACCCCGTATCCCAAATCGATCTGCACATCGGTCAATCATCAGGTGTGCCATGGCATTCCGGGCGACCGGGTGCTGAAGTCTGGTGATGTGGTGAACATCGACATCACGGTGATCAAAGATGGGTATCACGGCGACACGAGCCGTATGTTTGAAGTCGGCAACGTCTCGACCCAGGCCAAGCGCCTGTGCGCCATCACCTACGAGTGCATGTGGCGGGGCATCCGCATGGTGCGCCCCGGAGCACATCTGGGCGACATCGGCCATGCCATCCAGACCCTGGCGGAAGCCTCGGGCTACTCGATCGTGCGTGAATTCTGCGGCCACGGCATCGGCACGCGGTTCCATGAAGACCCCCAGGTGCTGCACTACGGCCGCCCGGGTGCGGGCGTCAAACTGCAGGCCGGCATGATCTTCACCATCGAGCCAATGGTCAACGCCGGCCAGGCACGCATCCGGCAGCTGGCCGACGGGTGGACGATCGTAACCGCCGACCACAGTCCCTCAGCCCAGTGGGAACACACGGTGCTGGTGACGGAGGACGGTCATGAAGTGCTGACCGTCTCCGCTGGCAGTCCACCGCCGCCGCCCGCCTGACCGTCTGGCGCCGGATGAACGCACCCCTGGCCCACCTGCAGCAACAGCCGTTGCGCCAACGCTGCCGGGAACTGCTGGAGCAGGGCCGTCGTGCCCTGCGCGCCGACTATGCGCAGCGGCCGAACCCTTCGCGCATGCTGGATCGGCAGACCAAGCTGGTTGACAGCGTGCTGCTGACCCTCTGGGACGCGCTGCGGCCGCCGCTGGGCAGTGCCCTGGCCGCCGTCGGCGGGTATGGCCGGCGCGAGCTCTATCCGTGCTCGGATGTCGACGTGCTGATCCTGTTCCAGGCCCATGATGCGGCGTCGGCCTCCTTTGCCGAACAGCTGGTGGGCCTGCTCTGGGATGTCGGCCTGGAGATCGGGCACAGCGTGCGTACCCAGGCGGAATGCCTGGAAGAAGCGGCCAAGGACATCACGGTCGCCACCAATCTGACAGAAATGCGTGCCCTGCACGATCCGGAGGGCGCCCTCCGGCAACTCAGCGAAGCCCTCGAGACCAGGCTCGACCGCCGCCAGTTCCTGCTGGGCAAACTGGCCGAACAGACGCAACGCCATCTGCGCCATGACGACACCGCCTTCAGCCTCGAACCCAATATCAAGGAAAGCCCGGGGGGACTGCGCGACCTGCAGACACTGATCTGGCTGGCCTGGGGCGTTGGCCTGGGATCGACCTGGCCGGCCCTGGTCGGTCAGGGGGTGATCACCGCTGCGGAACTGCGCCGGGTGCGCCGTGACCAGCACGTTCTGCAGGATCTGCGCATCCGGCTGCACCTGCTCGCCGGACGGCGCGAGGACCGCCTGCTGTTCGATTTCCAGCAACGCCTGGCAACGGAATACGGCTTCCATGACCAGGGCCGCAGCCGTGCCAGCGAATTCCTGATGCAGCGCTTTTTCCGGACCGCCAAGTCGGTCAGCCTGCTGAACACCATCCTGGTCAGCCAGATCCGCAGCTGGTCGCCCAACCCGCGCCGTCGCGACCCGGTGGTGATCGACGATGATTTTGCCCGGTGGGGCGATCTGCTCGGCGCACGCGCAGACAATGCCTTCGAAACCCAGCCGGCACTGGTATTCCGCGCCCTGCTCACCCTGCAGCGCCATCCCGAGCTGCGCGGCTTCACGCCTGACGCGCTGCGGTCAATGTGGCGCGCCCGGCGGGTGATCGACAGCACGTTCCGGCGCAATCCGGAAAACCGCGGGCTGTTCATGCAGATCCTGCGCGAACCGCGCCGGGTGACCGATGTGCTGCGTCGCATGAACCGGTACGGCTTGCTGGGGGCGTATATCCCGGCTTTCCGCCGCATCGAAGGACAGATGCAGCACGATCTGTTTCATGTCTACACGGTTGACGAACACATCCTGCGGGTGGTGCGCAATGTGCGCCGCTTTGCCGTAGCGGAGTTCGACCACGAGTTTCCGCTCTGTAGCGCGCTCATGCAGACTTTCGAGCGCCCGGAAGTGCTGTACCTGGCCGCGCTGTTCCATGACATCGCCAAGGGGCGCGGCGGCGACCATTCCCGGCTGGGGGGCAAGGACGCCCGCCTGTTCTGCCGTCAGCACGGTCTGTCGGCCGAGGATACGCGGCTGGTGACGTGGCTGGTGGAGCAGCATCTGACCATGTCCACCACCGCCCAGAAACAGGATCTGTCCGACCCCGAGGTGATCGACGGGTTCGTCGCCCTGGTCGGCAACGAGCGCAGTCTGGTGGCGCTGTACCTGCTCACCGTGGCCGATATCCGGGGCACCAGCCCGAAGGTCTGGAATGCCTGGAAAGGCAAACTGCTGGAAGACCTGTTTCGGGCATCCCGACGCCGGCTGCAGGGCCGCTCCGGCACGCACGGCGAGGTGCTGGCCCGCAAACACGCCGAAATCGACCGCATTCTGCAGCAGTATGGATTGACGCCGGCGCGCTATCAGGACTTCTGGAACAAGCTCGACGAACCCTATTTCCAGCGCCATGAGGCACAGGAAATCGCCTGGCACACGCGCTGTCTGCACACCCGTCATGCCAGCACCGAACCCGTCGTGCGGGCACGGCTGTCACCCATCGGCGAAGGCATTCAGGTGATGATCCATGCGCCGGACCAGACCGCCCTGTTTGCCCGCATCTGCGGCTTCTTTGAGCGCCTCAGCTATTCCATCATCGAGGCCAAGATCTACACCACCCGCAATGGGTATGCGCTCGACAGCTTCCAGGTGCTCTACCGCGGGCGCGACGCTGGCCATTACCGCGACGTGCTGGCCTATATGGAGCAGAACCTGAAGGAGCGGCTGATCACGGCGAGCCAGCTCGACCAGCCGCAATCGGCAAGGCTCTCCCGCCATCTGCGGCACTTCCCGATTCCGGCGCGCGCCGGTCTGAGCGCGCCGGACCGCAGCGGGTTGCGCGTGCTCACCCTGACGGCCGGCGACCGCCCCGGCCTGCTCTACCGGGTTGCCCTGGTGCTGCTGGCGCATGATGTGCGCCTGGTGGGCGCCAAGATCACTACCCTGGGCGAGCGGGTGGAAGACAGCCTGCTGATCGCCGGCACGGCAACCCAGCCCCCCGAGCAGCTCGACGCCTTGCGCGAGGCGCTGCTGGTGGCGCTGACCGGCGATCAGTCGTCGTCGCTATCGTCCAGCCCGGGGAACAGCACGCTGGTGTAACCCAGCTGGGTCAGGTCACGCATGCGCATCGGGTAGAGCTTGCCGATCAGATGGTCGCATTCGTGCTGCACCACCCGGGCGTGGAAGCCCTCTACGGTGCGGTCGATCGACCGACCGGCCGCATCGAACCCCTGATAACGGACGCGCGAATGACGTGGCACGATGCCGCGCAGCCCCGGCACCGACAGACAGCCCTCCCAGCCGTCCTCCAGCGCCTCGTCAAGCGGGGTGATCACCGGATTGACCAGCACGGTGTAGGGCACCTGGGCGGCTTCCGGGTAGCGCGGATTGCTGCGCACCCCGAATACCACCACCTGCAGGCTCACCCCGATCTGCGGTGCCGCCAGGCCCGCGCCATTGGCGGCCGCCATGGTGTCATGCAGGTCTTCCAGCAGGGCGTACAACTCCGGGGTATCGAAACGGGTGACGGGATCGGCGTGGCGCAGCAGCACGGGATGCCCCATACGCAGGATTTCACGGACAGCCATCGCAGATCCTCCTTCAGGCCGGCAGCTGCCGGGCACGTTGCACGATCAGTTCGCGCACATGAATCATGCCGGCATCGAGGATTGCCGGAATCTGGTCCAACTCGATGCGGTTGGTGCTGTCGCCACAGCCGGCAGCCCAGTTGGCCACCAGGGCGATCATGGCGTACGCCAGCCCCAGTTCGCGGGCGAGCGCCGCCTCCGGCATGCCGGTCATACCCACCAGCGTGGCACCATCGCGGCGCAGGCGCGCGATCTCGGCGGCGGACTCGAGCCGTGGACCGTTGGTGGCACCATAGACACCACCGTCTGCCAAGGCAATGCCCGCAGCGGCGCCGGCCTGGAGCAGTGCCGTGCGCACGGCAGGATCAAACGGCCAGGTGAAGTCGACGTGTACCACGGGTTGGTCGGCCCCCTCGAAAAAGGTATGGCTGCGCCCGCTGGTATAGTCGACCACCTGGTCCGGTATGGCCAGCACCCCCGGTGCCATGCCATCGCCGATGCCGCCGACCGAGTTGACGGCGATCACTTCCTCCACGCCCAGATCGCGCAGGGCCCAGAGGTTGGCGCGGTAATTGATTTCATGGGGTGCCAGCGTATGCCCGTAACCGTGGCGTGCAATGAACACGATCTCGACACCACCCACCCGGCCGAAGGTGGCCGGACTGGACGGTTCGCCATACGGCGTGCGCAACACCTGACGGCGCGTGATTTCCAGATTGTCGAGCTGTGAGAGGCCGGAGCCTCCGATGATGGCCAGCATGAGGGCAGGATTCCTGGTGGGTCGGCGAAGCGTTGGGATCAGGCCGTGGCCGACGTCGATGTCGCGGCCTGCGGCAGCGCATAAATGTCCGGCAGGTTGCGCCACAGGCCGTGCACGTCCATGCCGTACCCGAAGACATACCGGTCGGGCACCCGAATGCCAACGTAGTCGGCATGCAGAGGTTTGTCGCGGCCGTGGTCCTTGTCGGTCATCACGGCTGTGAACACCTCGCTGGCACCCTCTTCCAGCAGCACCTGACGGATCGCGGCCAGGGTCTCACCCTCGTCGAGGATATCGTCCAGCACCAGCACCACCCGTCCCTGCACGGCACTGCGCGGGCGCAAGGCCCAGGTGATGTCTCCCCCTCCGGTGTTAAGGCCGTAGCGCGACACTTTCAGGACATCAAAATCGAGTGGAAAGGCCAGCAGGGGCAGCAGGTGTCCGGTGAACACCACGGCGCCCCCCATCACGGACAGGACCAGCGGATAGCGCCCGCCGAGGTCCTGGGTGATCCTGACCGCCATGTCGGACACCACCTGCGCGAGTTCGGTGGCATCGTAGAGCTTGTCGGCACCGGCCAGCAGGGCCAGTGCCTCTTCCCGGGAGATTCCGGAACTGGGCAGGGCCATCTCAGCGCGATCCTGCCCGGGCAGCGAATTCGGCAAGATACACCGAGAAATCCGGCCCCACGTCGGCGTGCTTCACGCCGAGCGCGAGGGTGGCCTTGAGGTAGCCGAGCTTGCTGCCACAGTCGTACCGGGTGCCCTCGAATTCCCAGGCCAGCACCGGCTCCTCGCGCATCATGGCGGCAATACCGTCCGTCAGCTGGATCTCGCCGCCCTTGCCGGGCGCCACCTGCTCGAGGTGGCGAAAAATCGACGGCGACAAGATGTAGCGTCCCACCACCCCCAGTTCAGACGGCGCATCTTCGGGCCGCGGCTTCTCTACGATGCCGGTCACGCGATGGGTGCGCGGCGCAATGCTCTCGCTCGCAACAATGCCATACTGGCTGGTGTCGGCCCGTGGCACGGTCTGCACGCCCAGCACGCTTGCGAAGCTGCGGCCGTAGAGCGCACTCATCTGGCTGAGAGCCGGTGTCTCGGCGTCGATCAGGTCATCGGCCAGCAACACAGCGAAGGGCTCCTGCCCGACCAGCGAACGCGCACACCAGACGGCATGACCGAGGCCGAGCGCTTCGGCCTGGCGCACATACACACAGGTGACGTGCGACGGCAGGATCGAGCGCAACTGCTCCAGCACCTGCACCTTGCCACGCGCTTCGAGTTCGGCCTCGAGTTCGTAAGATTTGTCGAAATGATCCTCGATGGCGCGCTTGCTGCGCCCCGTGACGAAAATCAGTTCCGTGATGCCGGCAGCCACGGCCTCCTCCACCGCATACTGGATGAGCGGCTTGTCTACGACCGGCAGCATTTCCTTCGGGCTTGCCTTGGTGGCGGGCAGGAATCGGGTGCCCATACCGGCAACCGGAAAAACAGCCTTGGTGACTTTCTGCATTGCAACTCCAGGAAAAAGGAAGATCAGGAAACCGGGGTGTTATTGTCGGGGGTTTCGGGGTGGTTTGATATTTCAGGGCGGTCTGGGATTTCAGGGCGGATGACCGAATCATCGCGCAGCAGGGCAAGCCACGCCAGTTCATCCAGCACGGTCACCCCCAGTTCGGCCGCCTTGGTGGCCTTGCTGCCCGCCCCTGCCCCGGCAACCAGATAGTCGGTCTTGCCCGAAACCGAGCCGGCCACCTTGGCTCCGAGGGCCTCGGCCTGAGCCTTCGCCTCGCCACGCGTCAACCGCTCTAGCGTACCCGTAAACACCACGGTTTTCCCGGCAACGACCGATTGCGCCGCTGGCGGTTCGAAGGGTTCGACGGTCAGCCAGGGCGGGCCATCCGGGCGGGGCTCCAGCAACTCAGCGACACTGGCGCGGTTATGGGCGTCCGCCCGAAAATCGAGCAGATCCGCCACCATGCTCTCGCCGATGCCATCAATCGACAACAGCAACGCCTGGGCTTCGGCCTGTCCCGCCAGGGCCCGGTCGAGGCAGTCGAACAGTGCCTCGATGGTCAGGAAATGGCGCCCGAGCAGTCGTGCGGTGGCTTCTCCCACCTGACGGATGCCCAGCGCCACCAGGAAGCGTACAAAACCAGGACGCCGGGCCCGGCGGATCGCGTCAAACAGTTTTGCCGCGGACTGTTCGCCCCAGCCTTCCCAATCCTCCAGCGGCATCAGGATGGCGCCATCCGGGCCCGGCCAGCGACCGTCGCGGGATTCGAGGGCGAACAGGTCGGCCGGAGCCCGCACCAGGCCGCGGCTGACGAACAGGGCAATGTTACGTTCACCCAGACCTTCGATGTCCAGCGCCGAGCGCCCGACAAAGTGACTGAGCCGCTCCTGCACCTGCGCCGGGCAACTCAGCCCGCCCGGGCAGTACGTGTCGGCATTGCCCGGTTCGCGACGCAAGCCACTGCCGCACGCCGGACAGCGCTGTGGAAAGACGAAGGGCAGGCTGTCGGCCGGACGGCCGGCCAGATCCACCTGCACCACCTGCGGGATCACGTCTCCGGCACGCTGCACCACCACCCGGTCTCCCTCCCGGATGTCCTTGCGCGCGACCTCGTCGGCGTTGTGCAGGGTGGCCCGTGCCACCAGCACGCCACCCACTGAGATCGGCTGAAGATGGGCAACCGGCGTGATGCGCCCGGTCCGCCCGACCTGGCAGACGATGCGCTCGATGCGCGTCAACGCCTGCTCTGGCGGAAATTTCCAGGCGGTCGCCCAGCGTGGCGAGCGACTGACGAAACCCAGCCTTCCCTGCCAGTCCAGACGGTCGATTTTCAGCACCAAACCATCGATCGAAAACCCCAGCGTGGCCCGAGCTGCCGCCAGCCGATCGTGGTACGCCTGCAGGCCGGCAATGTCGTCCGTGACGACCACCCGTTCGGCCGGCTCATTCAGGGCAAATCCCCATGCCTGCAGGCAGGCACGGATACCCTCCTGGGTGCTGGCGATCGGTGCCGAGATTTCGCCCAGGGCATAGGCAAAAAACCGCAGCGGGCGACTGCGCGTGATGTCGGCATCCAGCTGGCGCAGGCTGCCCGCCGCGGCATTGCGCGGATTGGCAAAGCGCTTGCCACCCTCGCGCTCCTGCTGCAGGTTCAGGGCAAGAAAATCGGCATCCGCCATGTACACCTCGCCCCGCACTTCCAGCACGGCCGGCCAGCCGGTGCCCTGCAGGCGTTGCGGTATCGTGGCGATGGTGCGGACATTGGCTGTCACGTCCTCGCCCTCAGTGCCGTTGCCGCGGGTGGCCGCCAACACCAGCAGCCCCTGTTCGTAGCGCAAGGCACACGACAGGCCATCAATTTTCGGCTCGCAGCACACGGCAATCGGCACCGTGGCGTCGCGCAGTTCGATCAGGAAATTGCGGGTGGTGGCGATCCAGTCCTGCACGTCGCCCGTGGAAAAACAGTTGTCGAGCGACAGCATCGGCACGGCGTGCACATGCTTGCGAAACCCCTCCACCGGTGCAGCGCCCACCCGGCCTGCCGGATCTGCAGCGGGCACCCATGCCGGATGCCTGGCCGCCAGGGCGAGGTATTCCTGCCGAAGGCGGTCGTAGGCCGCGTCATCGATTTCCGGGGCATCCAGCTGATGGTATTGGCGGTCGTGATAGGCGAGCGCCCCGGCCAGGGCAAGCAGGCGCGCCCGGACCACGGCCTCGCTGGCGCCGGCCGCGCCGGACGGCCCTGCGACGTCCTCGCCTGGCAGCGGGATCGCGTTCCCGGGGGACATCGGTTGCGTGCCGGCCGTCATGCGATCAGCCTGCAAACAGGCGACGGGCCCGGATGCCCCCGGCCGGAATGCCATCGGCGGCCATCCGCTCGAGCAGGACGGCCAGCTCGCGCGCAATGCGGCCAAGTTGCTGTGGGCCAAGAATGGCGCCGTTGTCGTCCAGTACCCGGGCCCCCAGCTCGCGTGCGAGGGTGGCGGCGGCATCAAACATCGGCGACAGGCGTTGGTTGGCCTGTTCCACCAGCGGCACATCCAGCAGGAACGTCACGCCGCCCACCTGCATGCTGGCAAGCTGGGCGTCGCGGAAGGGCAAGGGATCGCGGTTGGCCAATCGCCAGAGCGTCTGACCCTGGGCATTCACCAGATGGTAGGCCCCATCGTCTTCCAGCGTCATGCCATGGCTCTCGGCCCATCGCGCCACCCGGGCAGCCGCCACGGACTGCCCACCGCTCAGCACCACATTGATGCCCACCACGATATCGACGGCGGCACAGAATTCATCGAGCGCCTCGGCCCGTTCCAGGGCGGGAGCGCGGGGCGGGAATTCCACGCGCCAGGTCATCTGGGTGGCCAGCGCCGAGACCAGGGAACAGAACCGTTCGAGGTCCAGGCTGGTGACGGGGCCCTGCCGGTTGGCCAGCAGCAGCGCAGCACGCAGGCTGTCAAAGCGCTGGTCGCTGTCGGCGCGCACCACGCACCAGTGGCCATCCGTCACGCGTCGTCCCAGCCAGCGTGCGCCGCGTACCGGGGCAGATGCCTTGGCCAGATGCCGCCACAGTTCGACCCCCGTCACTGGTACGTTGCAGGCCAGCGGCACCAGATATTCAATTTCCTCGTCAGGCGGTGCCAGCAGGTCCTCGCGCAGCGGCACCGGCGCACTGGCGGCCTCGGCCGCAGCAGCCGCAGCGGCGGCGGCTGCCGTCATCGCTGCCAGGCCAGCCGCCTCGAGGGAAGCCTGCGTCGGTGCCAGCAGGGATTCCGACGCGACAGCATCGGCACCCGTCCGACCCGTCGCAGGACGGGACAAGCCGTCGCCCAGCGGATCGGCGCCCGCCAGATCGGTGCCCAGGGCAGCGCGCTCGTCGTCGCTCTCGTCCAGCACCGCCCAGGTGGCGCCGCCGCCAGCGCTCCCGGCTTCTGCCGGATGGCCGAAGGCTGGTTCCGACCGCCGGCTGGTCGACCCCTCTGCCGCAGGACGGCCGTCGGCGGCAGCCTGGCCGGCCCCCCTGCCGGGTACCGCAACGGGCGGCTCGCCCAGCAGCACATCGGCATGACCTTCGCCCAGCGTCGACCGCGCGAGGCGGTGCCAGCGCCACTCCTGGATCCGGTTGAAAATCCAGACAGCGAGCACGAGGGCGCCGGCGATGCCGATCAGGGTGAGTTGCAGGGAATTCATGCGCTGGTGTTCTCCTCACGGGCGGCATCCCCGGTCATGCGGATGGCTTCCTGGATGTCGACCGACACCATTCTCGAGACACCCGATTCCGCCATGGTAATGCCGATCAGCTGTTCCGCCATTTCCATGGCGATGCGGTTGTGCGAAATGAACAGGAACTGGGTGGTTTCCGACATGCGCCGCACCAGCCGCGCGTAACGCTCGGTATTGGCGTCGTCCAGAGGAGCATCCACCTCGTCGAGCAGGCAGAACGGCGCCGGGTTCAGCTGAAACATGGCAAACACCAAAGCCAGGGCTGACAGGGCCTTTTCCCCACCGGACAGCAGGTGGATCGAACTGGTCTTCTTGCCTGGCGGTTGCGCCACCACCAGCACGCCAGCATCGAGGATCTCGTCACCGGTGAGCTCGATGCGCGCCTGGCCGCCCCCGAACAACGTCGGAAACAGCTCGCTGAAGCTCGCATTGACCCTGTCGAAGGTTGCCCGCAGCAATTCGCGGGTCTCCCGGTCGATCTTGCGCATGGCGGTTTCCAGGGTGGCTGCGGCTTCGGCAAGATCGGCCACCTGGGCATCGAGATACCCTTTGCGTTCGCGTGCCTGCTCCAGCTCCGCCAGGGCGGCAAGGTTGACCGCGCCGAGGGCGGCAATCGACTTTTCGACCTGGCTGATCTCGGTGGGCAGCCCGGTGCTGCGGCCGCGCTCGCTCAGGGCCAAGGCCAGCTGGCCCTCGTCCGCCCCGCGCTCCTGCAGGCCCTCCTGGGCGCGGTCGAAATGGATACGCGCCTCCTGCTCTTTCAGCCGCCATTCCTGCAGGCGCTCCCGCAGGGGGGTCAGGGCCTGCTCGGCGGTGAGGCGCGCCCGGTCGAAGGTGTGCACCGCACTGGCGTGGGCATCCACGGCCGCACGCCCGGCCAGCAGAGCGGCTTCACGCTCCGCCCGCAGGGCGAGGGCGGCCTGCAGGGGGGCATCCTGGGCGGCCGGGTCGATTCCTGCCAGCTCCTGCTCCAGGGCTGCCAGTTGTGGGATGCGTGCCTGCAGTCGTTCCTGTACCTGGGTCCGCGACTGGCTGAGGTTGGCCAGCCGTTCGCGGGCGGTGCGCTCCAGATAGACCGCTTCCTGCTCAGCCTTTTCCGCCGACTGGACGCTGGCGCGCGCCTGGTCCAGTGCCTGGCTTGCTTCGCGCCACGCAGCTTCCCTGGCCTGCAGGCTGCGCTGCTCGTCGCGGATGATGCCCTCCAGGCGGGTCAGGGTGGCACTGTGTTCCGCCAGGCGCTCCGCCTCATGTTGCAGGCCCAGCGCGATTTCCTCACGGTCGCGCTGCAGTTCCCGACTGCGCTGCTCGAAGCGCTCCGCCAGGCCGGTCAGCCGGGTCCGTTCCACTTCCAGCCGGTGCTGTTGGCTGCGCGCTTCACGCGCTTGCTGGCGGGCCTGCTCCAGCGACTGGCGCAAGCTGCGCATGCCGGTTTCCAGTTCGGCCAGCGCCTCGCGCGCCTCCTGCAGGGTACGCTCCAGCGGCGCGCGCCGGGACAGCAAGGCCTCGATTTCCCTGGCCCGGGCCAGGGCGCCATGGACTTCGGTTCGCGCCGAAAAAAACCGCAGCAGATGGCAGGTCAGCACATGACCCGCCGGCGTGACCAGGGCCTGTCCGGCGGCCAGGCCGGACAGCCACTGCAGGGCCGTCGGCAGGTCTGGGGCACAGAACACCCCCGCCAGCCAGGCATCCAGCACGGTGTCGAGACGGCCATCAAGCGCGCGTACCTGCAGCCGCAGCCGCTGTGCAGCGGGGTGAGGCAGACCGGAACCCTGTGGATCAGAACTGTGTGGACCAGACCCCTGCAGACCAGAACCCTGCAAACCGGAATTCTGCGAACCAGGACCCTGCAGATCGGCGCCAGCCGGTGCGGCATAAAACGACTGACCCGGCGCGGCAGCATCCTCCGACCAGGCCACGGCCGTGCCCAGATCCGACACGGCGAGAGCGTTCAGACGGCCGCCCAGCACCGCTTCGAGCGCGTCTTCCCAACCGCCCTCGACGGCGATTCCTTGCCAGAAACGCGCGGCATCCTGCAATCCGCGACGGTGCAGGAATTCCTTCAGGTCGCCGCGCTGGGTGGTACGTGCCTGCAAGGCCTGCAGGGCTTCCAGTTCGGCCACACAGCGGCGCAAGGCACCATCGGCTTCCGCCACGCGCTGCCGCATCGCCGTCAGGGCTGTTTCGGACTGGGCGAGCTGCTGGGTCTGGGCAGCCACGGCAGCTTCGCCCTGGTTTGCCAGGGTTTCCTGGGCCTGCGCACGTGCCACCAGATCTTCCAGCGCCGCCAGGTCAGGCGCCTGCAGGCTGCGCGTTTCCTGCGTGTTGCGCGTGTCACGCTCCTGCCATTGCTGCAGCGAGCGTTCGCTGTTGCGACGCTCGGTCCGCGCCACACCGGCTGCCTGTTCGCTCTGGGTCAAGGCCGCACGCAGGCCATTCAATTCGGCCTGCACGTCGCGGGCGCGACGCTGGGCGGCCGGCAGGGCATCCCGGGCCATCAGCAGACGCGACTGCACGTCGGCGAGGCGTTGACCGGCATCGGCCAGCGCCGCCAGCTGCCCCTGCTCATCGTCGCTGGAGGCCTGCAGGCGCTCCTGGTCCTGCTGCATCTCGCGCGCCAGAGCGGCGCGCTGAGCCTCCAGCCGCGCGCGGGTGGCACGCAGGTTGTCGATCTGCTGGCGCAGACGGCCCAGTTCACTGTCCACCTCGAACAGGTGCCCCTGCAGGTGCTGGAGGCCATCACTGGCATCGAGCTGTGCCTGGCGCGCCTGCTCGGTGGCGCGTTCGGCCTCGCGCAGCCGTGCGGTCTCGCCCTCGATGGCGGTCTGGGTCTGTTCCAGCTCCTGCTGCGCCTTGGCGCGGGCGGCCTCGGCATCGCGCCGCCGGGTCAACAGCAGCAGGTCCTGCAGCAGCGTCAGGCGGTCGCGCAGGGCGGCATAGCGTTCCGCCACCCCGGCCTGTGCCTGCAGCGTGACAATACGGCTGGCCAGCTCGCGCTGCACGTCCTCGGTACGTGCGAGGTTGTTGCGACTGTCGACCAGCCGCGACTCGGTCTCGCGTCGGCGCTCGCGGTATTTCGAGATGCCGGCGGCCTCTTCCAGAAATACCCGGATTTCCTCCGGGCGCGATTCGATGATGCGGGAGATGGTGCCCTGTTCGACAATCGCATAGGCCCGTGGGCCAAGCCCGGTACCCAGGAAAATATCCTGCACATCGCGTCGGCGCACGTGCAGGTTGTTGAGGAAATACTGGCTGTCGCCATCCCGGGTCAGCACCCGCCGCACCGAAAGCTCGGCGAACTGGCTCCACTGTCCGGGTGCACGGCCATCGGCATTGTCGAAGAGCAGTTCGACACTGGCCCGGCCTTGTGGCTTGCGCGCCGTCGTACCCCCAAAAATCACATCCTGCATGGTCTCGCCGCGCAGATGGCGAGCGGAAGACTCGCCCAGCACCCAGCGCACGGCATCGATCACATTGGATTTGCCGCACCCGTTGGGTCCGACCACACCCACCAGACGGCGGCCAACCGGGATCACCGTAGGCTCGGCAAAGGACTTGAAACCAGCGAGCTTGATGGACTTAAGGTGCAATTTGGCGGCGGATGTCTAAAATGTCACAAGTTTACCCGAATCCCATCGGCCTCTGCGCCCAGGACCCCAGCCCAGCATGAGCACGCGCCCCAGCAAGACCCTCGAGAATTTCCCAAATCCGAACCCGGAACGGGACTTCGTGATCCACATGCAGATTCCGGAATTCACCTGCCTGTGCCCGCTCACCGGCCAGCCCGACTTCGCCCATTTCACGCTCGACTACATTCCCGACCAGCGCTGCGTCGAGCTGAAAAGCCTGAAGATGTACATGTGGTCCTATCGGGACGAGGGGGTCTTTCATGAGGCCGTCACCAACCGCATCTTCGATGACCTGATGGCCGTGCTCGATCCGCGCTTCATGCGGCTGAGCGCCCGCTGGTATGTGCGTGGCGGCATCTTCACCAACGTCACGGTGGAACACCGGGCGCCGGGCTGGACCCCCCCGCCGGTGGTACACGTTCCGGCCTTTCCCACCGAGTCGCCGCTCCGCGGCTGAGGCAGCGTCCGTGAATCCCCGTCTCGACCTGCTGCGCCCCTACCCGTTCGAGCGCCTGCGCGCGCTGCTGGCAGGTCAGCGGCCACCCGAGAATCGCTCGCCCATCCAGCTGTCGATCGGCGAGCCGCGCCACCCTTCGCCGCCTTTCGTGCGCCAGGCATTGGCTGACAGCCTCGGCAGCGGGCTGTCCAGCTATCCGGCCACGCTCGGCCGGGAGGATCTGCGCACCACGCTGGCAACCTGGTTGTGTTCGCGTTTCCGGCTCGCCACGCTCGATCCCGCCACGCAGGTAATTCCCACCCTGGGCAGCCGGGAAGCGCTGTTTTCCCTGGCGCAGAGCGTGCTGAACCCGCTCGAAAGCGATGCCCTGGTGATCTGTCCGAATCCGTTCTATCAGATCTATGAGGGCGCAGCGCTGCTCGGCGGGGCGCAACCCTGGTTTCTCAACATCCGTCCGGACGCATCACGGGTCTGCGATGTTCGCGATGTGCCCGCCGACCTGTGGCCACGGGTGCGCCTGGTCTTCACCTGCTCGCCCGGCAACCCGACCGGCGTGGTGATGACCCTCGACGACTGGCAACGCCTGTTTGATCTGTCTGACCGGCATGGCTTCGTGATCGCTGCCGACGAATGTTATTCCGAAATCTATTTCGACCAGGCGCAACCGCCCTTGGGGGCGCTGGAAGCCGCGCAGCGGCTGG
Organism: uncultured Ferrovum sp.; assembly: GCA_903863375.1. Taxonomy (GTDB): domain Bacteria; phylum Pseudomonadota; class Gammaproteobacteria; order Burkholderiales; family Ferrovaceae; genus CAIVHB01. The sequence continues at coordinate 29 of CAIPBT010000208.1, read as the reverse complement.
GACGGCCTGATTTCCGCAACCTGGTCGTG
>CAIPBT010000207.1 GCA_903863375.1 uncultured Ferrovum sp. | reverse complement strand
TGGCTGGAAAACCAGGTGATGGCGGCCCTGAAAACCGTGCCCCTCGGGCAGAATGCTGGCCAGGCGCTGCTGTTGCAACTGGGCGCGCGTCTGCCGCCACTGGCCGAAGCCGCGGTGGCAGCCAGGTGGGTTGCCACCACCCGGCAGCTTGCCGGGCAAGCTGCCGGGCAAGCTGCCGGCCAGGCCACGGTGGCATGGCCCAGCTGCTTGGCGGACCCCCTGCCAGATGACGGCCCGGGCAATTACGCCCCGGGCTTCGGACTGGCCTGCGCCCAGCACGAAACCCAGTATTCCCGGCTCTTCCGCTCATGAAAGCGGCGCTGCCCTTGCCTGCCTGTCCGGAGTGACCATGACGACCCTTTCCACCCCAGCCACCACCACGCCCGTGCCCGCCATGGCGCCGGAGAACGTGCCAGACAACCCCATTCCGCGTGCCCAGCGCCCTGCCCTGCGGGTGGGCATCGGCGGTCCGGTGGGTTCTGGCAAGACGGCCTTGACCCTGGCGCTCTGTTTGGCCCTGCGGGATCGCTGGAATCTGGCCGTGGTCACCAACGACATCTATACCGAAGAAGACGCGCAGTTCCTGGTTCGCCAGCAGGCCCTGGCACCGGACCGCATCATTGGGGTGGAAACCGGCGGCTGTCCGCACACCGCCATCCGCGAAGATGCCAGCATCAATCTCGAAGCCGTGGCGCGCCTGCAGGAGCGCCACCACCCGCTCGACCTGGTGCTGGTGGAAAGCGGTGGCGATAATCTGGCCGCCACCTTCAGCCCCGAACTGAGCGACCTCACCCTCTACGTGATCGACGTGTCGGCAGGTGACAAGATTCCGCGCAAGGGGGGGCCAGGCATCACCAAGTCCGACCTGCTCGTGATCAACAAGATTGATCTGGCCCCCTTGGTCGGCGCGTCGCTCGAGGTGATGGACATTGATGCCCGCCGCATGCGCGGCACGCGCCCGTTTGTGTTCAGCAACATGAAGACCGGTCAGGGTCTGCGCGAGATCATCGCCTTCATTGAGCGGGAAGGGCTGCTCGTGTGACGGCAGGCGCCGCTGCGCCGTATTCCAGTCGCGGACTTTCGGCAGCCGCCAGCCACAGGCACAGCAGCGGGGCAGGCAGCCGCATCACGGCAAGATCGCCGGCCCCGATCAGCAGCGGGCCACAGTCTTCCGGCAGACGGGTGGCCACGTAGGCCCGCTGGATCGCGTGTTCCCGGCAGAAGCTGATCAGGTTGACCAGGTCTCGAGGCGTGGTCTTGCTGCTGCCGTACTGTTGCGCGAACGGCAGCAGAGTCTTGCCGCTGCCGACCACCAGGGTGGAACCCTGCCGGCCCAGCGGTGCAAAGCTGACCTGCACGCCGCGGCTGCCATAAGCGCCCAGCAGATGGCGATGCAGTGCGCTTTCCACGGAGGCCGCCAGGGCAGACTCGGTCGCGCCCTGAAAAGTCTCCTGCCACAACAGGGCATGGGGCAAGCCGGGATCGGCGGCACAGATCCGGAATCGCGCGCGCTGTACCGTGTCGCCATATCCCAGCGGCGGAATGCGGTGGATCAGTTGCAGGTCTTCGAGCAGCTGCAGGAAATGACGTACGGTGGGCCGCTCCACTGTCAGCTGTGCGCACAAATCTGGCACGTCGAGCAAGGTGCCGTTGCGCGCTGCCAGATAATCGAGGGTGCGCATCAGGTCATCCACCCGGCGGACGTTATGCAGCCCGGGTCCATCCACCCGGATTGCGCGTTCGATCACATCCCGG
>CAIPBT010000206.1 GCA_903863375.1 uncultured Ferrovum sp. | reverse complement strand
TTGGCACCACCCCTTCCCATCCCGAACAGGACCGTGAAACGAGACAGCGCCGATGATAGTGTGGTTCTCCCATGCGAAAGTAGGTCACCGCCAAACTCCCCATTGCAGCCCGAAGTTCATAACGAACTTCGGGCGCCTTGCTTTGTACGGCAGCGTTCGCAACATAGAAAACTCCACAAGGCGGCCGGTACCGGACACCTTGCAGCGCAGGCCCACCGTAAGCGGCCGGTGAGCCATAGCTAACCCCCCCCAAAAAGCAAACAGCCCGACACCTCCGTGTCGGGCTGTTTGTTTTGGTCTTGCCCACCCGTCAATCCCGATCACGGCTGATCGGCGCCGGATACCCGTCCTTCCTCGTCATGCTCAACCAGCAGGCGACGCGACTGCTGCCACGCCTCAATTTGCGCCTTGGTCAAACCAGCGTGCGTAAGTTCACTGGAAGCCAGTTCTGCCGTACTGACGCCGGCAGCCCAACGGCGCCGGCTGACATTGCGGAACCGCAGATACTCGACCGTCGCCCACAGCAGCAGCAGCAAACCCAGCACCCCGGCCACGGCCAGCAGCTGCAAGACGGAGGTCAGCAGGTGTTCGCGCGCCATCACTGGGGCCACCACCCGCCAGCCGAGCCACGTGGCCAGAAGCCACAGCAGCAGGGTTATCAGCGGTGACCACAGATACAGCCACACCGCCCAGAGGGCGCCAGTCAGCACAGCCAGCGTGAGTCGCTGGCGTATTGGCACCTGATCGGGGCGGTTGATGATGGGCGCGCGGTATTTCCGGGCACCCAGATCGGGCAACTTCCTCATGACCCAGATCCCCCGCTCACGACCCATACCCTCGGCTCACGACCCATACCCTCGGTCAGGGCTCACCCAGATGGCCCGCAGGCCGCGCTGGCGCAGCAGCACACGGGGCAGAGCCACCACGGTGGTGGTGGCGGTCACCAGCCAGAACACCAATGGATACCAGATTGCCCAGAAGTAGCTCTGCCACAGGCGGTCGTCATAATGGCGATCGAGGATCGACGCCGTGAACAGCTGGAGCAACGAGGTGGTACACAACAGCATGCCGCACCAGCCGGGGATCAGTGAAATCTGCAGCAGGTGCGGCAGCGGCACCACCAAACCGATCAAGCCAATCAGGATCATCGCCACGGCGGCATAAGCCCAGATCACGCTGACAAAGTATTCGATCAGGATCGGCCACATGCGGCGTTGCTTCCAGGCGCGCACGATCCACAGGTATTTCAGCACCGACTGGATGCCACCCATGGCCCAACGCAGGCGCTGCTTCCACAGGCCGCGCAGGGTCTCTGGCATCAGGATCCAGCACAAGGCCCGCGGCTCGAACCGTACGTCCCAGTGGTGAGTCTGCAGTTTCCAGCTGATGTCGATGTCTTCGGTCAGGATGTCCTTGCTCCAGAAACCGGCATGCAAGAGGGCGCGGCGACGAAACATGGCCACCACCCCCGAGGCAGTGAACAGTCGGCCATAGGTGCGCTGCGAGCGCTTGATCAGCCCGACGATCGATGAGAACTCACCGACCTGGATGCGTCCCAGCAGCGAAGACCGGTTACGGATGCGCGGATTGCCGGTCACGGCACCCACCCGTGGACTGTTCTGGAAGTGGCGCAGCAGCCAGGGAATGGCATCTGGTGCCAGCAGCGAGTCGCCATCGATGCACATCAGGTATTCGCCCTGGGCCAGCAGCGCGCCCGTGTTGAGCGCCACCGCCTTACCCTGGTTGCGGTCCTGGTGCAGCACTCGCAGCCAGGAATAGCGCTCCAGCAAACCGTCCAGCAGTACGGCAGTGTTGTCCGTGCTGCCATCGTTGATCGCCACCACCTCGTAATTGGGATAGTCAAGTTTGCCCAACGCCTCGAACACCTCCAGCACATGCGCCGATTCGTTGAAGCAGGGTACCAGCACACTCACCCGGGGAAGGCTGCGCAGCAGGGGCAGGCCACTGTCCACCGTGACGCTGTGACGCTCGTAATGCAGGTAGTACGCCACTGCGCCGATCACCCAGATGTAGGCCATCAGCAGGGGGTAGAGAAAGACAAAGCTGGCAATCCAGTCCGCCACTACCAGGTGGTCAGTGGCCACGATACAGGCGCTCCAGCGAGAACACCGGTTTCAGGATCTGCGCATCGGGATGGTCGTGCAGGAAATCGTCCGGGTAATAGCCTAAGTTGCGTGCGCCCAGCACTTTCAGGTGTTGCATCTGCGTGACCAGAACCTGCGCCGGTACCGGCGTGTGCGTGTGCCAGTCCTGTGCCTGCAGCTCGAACACCGTACGGGCCAGAGCATCCGGCTGTCGGGTAGCGGCCTCAACCAGGGTGCTAAGCCATGGCAGGGGGGCGCTGGCCGCCTCCATGTAGGGCATGGCCATCACCGCGGTGTAATCGTAGATTTGCAGGGCGTGGGCGTAATCCTGGGCGAAACGCGTGCCGGCGTCCGGATCGGTCACCGTGGGGGCGTAGAGGTTGCGTGCCGTGAGCAGGGCCGGCTGTTCCTGCCGGACCAGGTCGGCCAGTTCCAGGGTGAACTGGTCGAGGAAAGCGCTCTTGCGTTGCGCCCACGCCGTGCGGGCGGCAGGCAGGGTCAGATCATGAGCGGGATCCAGGCTCAGCTGCCATTCCCGGCGGGCGTAGTCGACCGCGTCTGCACTGACGTCCTCGTTGCCGGCCAGGGTTGCGTCATCGTGGAACAGCAGGCCGGCAAAGCGCGTGCTGCGCGCGAGATCCTGATAAATCTCCCGGATCAGGGCGCGGTTGCCGGCATGAAAGGGAGTCAGGCGTGCGTAGGCTCCGGCACCAGATGGAGCATCCCGGGTGGCGGCAACCAGCGGGTGGCTGGCCGCCTCGCCCGGCGGCAACCGGAATGCCAGCAGCGGCATCCAGGCATACACGCGTACCCGGGCGCGGGTGCGCAACTGCCAGGCCACCCGCGAGAACAGGTCGGCGCGCATAGGCAGATGGCGATTGGGAAAGTACAGCGCCTCGGCGGCACCCTTGCCGTTCGGATCGGCAAACGCCTGCAGGTAGACCGTGGAAGGGCGCAGATCAGCCACGCGCTCGATCAGGTGGTCAAGATTGCGCTCCTGTTGCGCGGGATCGGGATCGTAAACGTAGTCCAGATCGATGTGCATCACCCGTTCCGGTCCCAGATCCTCGGCGCGCGGACCCGGCGTCCGGCGCAGCGCAACGATCAGGTCGGCAATCGTGGTGGTGCTCTGCAACTGGGTACGCCGCAGCGCCTGCAGCGCTCGGCCGGGCTCGTTGTCGCCCAGCTCCAGGTTGAACCCGATCGGCATGCCGAGACCGATGGCCGTCTCGGCGGCAATCGCGTTGTATTCCCCGTAGGGCCAGATCACGGCGCGCGGTGCACGGTGCAGCCGCTCCTGCAGAATGATGCGTGAGCGCGCCAGGTCTTCCTGCAGGCGGGCGCGATACTGGCTTTCGGTCTCGTAGGCGGCACTGGCTGGATCATAGCGACGGGCTACTGCTGCAGGCAGCATTGCCCCCTGAGGGTTGGCAAACAGACCGTGGTGCAGGTCGTCGGTGTGCGACGCGACTTCGATCAGGCCCGAGGCTTCCATCTCGCGCACCTGATCCCAGGTCACGAAGGCATCGCGCGGCAGTCCCTGCTCGCCGTAGGCCACCCGTCCGTCCGCCGGCACTTCCATCCAGCTGGTGACCAGCCCTGCCACGGCGTGGAACCCAAACACGCGCAGCAGGGGGAACACCTTGGTGTAGAGGCTGCGATACCCGTCATCGAAGGTCAGCAGGATTGCCTTGGCTGGCAGGGCCGGCCCTCCTGATCGGGCAGCCAGAACCTGGTCCAGGGTCACGCTGACATAGCCGCGATCGTGCAGCCAGGAAAACTGCGCGACCAGGTCGCTGGTGTCGGTGGCTTCCGGATCAGGACGCTCGGCCCGGGTGCTGGCGAACGCATCGCGGATGTCGTGGTAACACAGCACGCGCAGGGTGCCCGGCGCATCCTGTGCGGCGCAGGGCAGCGTGATCAGGGCGGACAGCAGCAGGCCGGCGATGAAAGTACGCAGGATCATAGAATCCAGTTCAGGTCGAAAAAGCCGAACAGGCGGGTGGATGGGATGCCGTCATACGGGCGCCGTTGCAACCCCAGGCCGTAGCGGTAATTGAGGCGGTCGCCCAACTGCCAAAGGTGCTGGTAGCGCAGGCCATACAGCGCGCCCTGGCTTTGGCCAGCTTGCGCATACACGCCGCCGTCCACCACCAGACC
>CAIPBT010000205.1 GCA_903863375.1 uncultured Ferrovum sp. | reverse complement strand
GAATTAGTCGTCGATAGAGCAAAACGTAGGCGGCACAGGCCACAAATGCCACAAGAAAGCTGACGATGGCAAAAGACGTCAGTACCACGCTGGATGCCGTAGTGATCAAGCTGGCAACCCAAAAATACAAGGCGGTTGCGGAGTTGCGTTTCGTTTTTTCGGATACCGCGCGACTCCCTACATAGATTCTCACCAGTCTTGCATATACCAGCTGATGCAGATGCATCGCATCCGCATGCGTGCTGGGGCGTCCGCGTAAGAAAGTGCGCCGGTACACGGAAAAAAGTGTCTCCATGATCGGGTGAATCATCAGCAGCACCGGAAACCATGCAGTGATGTCCGGGTGCCGGGCCACCAGCAGGATCGCCAACTCAGCCACCCAGAATCCCAGCAGGTAGGCACCACCGTCACCCAGGAAAATTCTTCCATGAGGCCAGTTCCAGTAAAGAAACCCAACGACCACGCCGGCCATCGCCATGGCGGCCGCAAGGATGGTGAGGTCGGCATGCATGGCGGCGACAGTGGCGATACCCACCAGCATGATCATCACCACACCGGACGCCAGACCATTGAATCCATCGATGATGTTGACCGCATTCGACACGCCGCCCACGGCAAACATCGTCAATATCACGCCGATGGGATAAAACCGGAAGGCCAGATCCACGATCGGTATGTCGAGTCGCGAGATGGTGGCGCCGAGCATTGAGATACCCAGGGCACCAGACACCATGGTCATCATCAGCCGGGCGCGTGGGCCAACCTTACGGGTGACATCTTCAATCAGTCCGCCCAGAAACGCTGGAACGGATGCCAGCACAAGCCCAATGAACTCGTCGTGAGTGGTTTGGGGGAACCAGGCCGTATTGCACACCAGCAGAGTACCCGCCAGAACGCCCGCCGCAATGCCCAAACCACCGATGCGCGGCGTGGGCTGTGCATGGAATTTTTGCACGCCACTGTCGACGTGGTCGGTGCTGAACCAGCCATGCAGATTGGGGAAGCGCACCACCAGCCAGCAAATTATCCATCCGGTCGCCATGGCGAGCAGTGTGAGAATCAGCAGGTGCGCGCGCGTCGGTTGCAGTGCAGTCAAACAAACTCCAAAAAGAGCGCTGTCCGGAGCAGTCTTGATTGCTGCCCTGCGGGGAGCTGGCCTGACACCTGAGGTGCGAGACCGCGTGAAGCGATATCCTCAAGAAACAAAGAAGGAACAAGCGTCAGTGCCACGGGTAACAGTAACACGGCATTCATTCTGACCTTGGACTAAGCCATGGAGCTTTGATTCCGCGTGATCTCCCAATTCGTCAAACCACTGGTCTCGCCGCTCGGTACAGCCTTAATTATCCTTATATTGTCCTATGTCACAGCACGTTTGGCACGCTCCAATTTGGGGCAGCGAGTATCTCAAGCGCTATTGTTGTCAGGCTTGGTCTGGCTTTATGGTTGGTCAACCCCGGCCCTGAGCGAGGCGCTGCGTGGCTGGTGGGAACAGCCAACTGTCAGAAATGCCGCAGACGTGGCTGATCCGCCGGCGGTCATCGTGCTGTTGGGCGGCGGACTTGAGGGGCCGCGCCCTCCGGTGCGACCCTATCCCAATCTCACGGCGGCGGGCGACAGGATCTGGGAAGCCGCCAGGCTTTATCACCAGGGCGGTGTACAGACCATCGTAGCGTCTGGAGGCGGCTCTGACGACGGCGATGGACCGGAAGCGGAAGCCATGCAGGGCATGCTGACCGACTTTGGGGTTCCGGCCGCTGCCATCCTTCGGGAAAACCGCAGCATCACCACGTTTGAAAATGCCAGATTCACGGCGGCGCTGCTGTTGCCGCGGCAGGTCCGCCGCATCCGGTTGCTGACGTCGGCGCTGCACATGCCACGCGCCCGTCTGCTGTTTGAACGGGCCGGATTCCAGGTGGTGCCGGCACCATGCGACATCGAGGTAATCCCGCACACCTGGGTGCTCACACGCATCCTGCCCGACAGCAACGCCCTGGATGGCAGCGCCCGGGTGTTCAAGGAAATTCTCGGTTATGTGCTGCTACGCTGGATCAACCTTGGTACGGCCTGATCATCGTTGAGGGTCTGGCGCTTGGCCGGCCACGCGTTGATAGACTGCCAGGGTTTGCTGCGCGCAGCGATGCCAGGTGAACTCCGCCGCCCGCCGCCTGCCCAGTGCGCGCAGCGCTAGTACCCGTTCGGGTTGGTGCAGGATCACCTCGATGGCGCGCGCCAGATCGGCTGGGTCGCACGGATCGAAATACTCGGCCGCCGCCCCGATCACTTCCGGCATCGAACTGGTCTGGCTGGCAATCACCGGGCAGTCATGTTGCATGGCCTCCAGCGGCGGCAGACCAAAGCCCTCATACAAGGATGGGTAAATAAGAGCGCGCGCGTGACGGTAGAGACTGGCCAGCACGGTATCGTCACCAGCGCAGTGCCGCACCTGTCCGGAGGAAAACCCGAAGCGCTTCTGCTGTTCGCGGTCGGCCGCCGTCCAGGGCGGGCCACCGAACGCGACCACGTCAACAGCGCGCTGCAGAGCAGGACTGCCCGCCAGGGCATGCAGCACAGCGGCAAAGTTCTTGTAGCCGGCGCGCTGCCCCACATACAGCAGATACGGGCGATGCGGCGGCATAGCGACGACGTGCGACAGGCTATCTCCGATCTCCGGCAGGCGTGGGTCACACCCCAGATGGACCACGGTGACTTTTTGACTGGCAATGCCGAACATCGCGCAGACATCATTTTTGGTGCTTTGTGAGATTGCCAGAATGTGGTCGGCGCGAGCCAGCGCGATCCGCTTCAGTGCTGACGTGGTGTCACGGCGGGGAAAGTCGTTGGGGTAGCGTTCGTGAATCATGTCGAACACCGTCACCACCCGGGGCGTGGCGCGCCGGCCGATCGGCCGGTCGGTGTAGTAGGTTTCGTGCAGCAGGTCATAGGGCAGTCGGTGCACCGCCATGGCCGCGAGCGCCTGGCTCACTTCCTTGCACAGGCGTACCGTGCCCCGGGGAAACTGCGGAACCCCGATACCCCGCACCAGCACGGCCGGCGCCGCCTGCAGATAGGCGTTGCGATGCAGGGGCGCGAGGATGCTGGGGCTGTGGCCCAGGGCGTGGAGGGCTTCCGCCAGGCGGACGTAATAGCGGGAAACCCCACCGTGCCGCTGCAGCGTGAAAATCTGGTGGTCAAACAGGACGCGCATCTCAGTCGGGCAACCGGGGCGCGCCGCCGTCCTGCCAACGTCGTAAGCGCCGGGTCTGCAGCCACCGAAGCCAGGGCCGCCCTAGAGCCGAGGCGAAGAACAGCGCCGACAGCAGGCTCAACACGACATGGATGGCACTGCGCCGACCGAGCAGCAAATCGACGGCCAGCTTCTGGTGATGGTGGCGGGACTGCGCGCTCATGCCTCCCTCCTGGTAGCAGGCGATCGGATGCTCCAGCTTGCGGGTACGCTCAGGCTGCCACGCCATGGCAAAAAACAGGTAGTCACTAATGGTCACGCCGGGGGCGACCAGATAGGGGCCGTACCGGACGTGCAGCGACTTGCGATACACCATGGACTGGTGCACGAAGCGCCGCTGCTGGACATCGGCGGGCAGCAACACGGGCGCTCCCTCTCGCATCAGCAAGGTGTTGGCATACAGCACGTCTACGGCATCGGTGGCCGTGCGCAGGCACTCGAATACCGCCGTGCCGTTCAGACAATCTCCGGCGTTGAGGATCAGCAGCCACTCACCACGGGCCTGGGCCACCCCCTTGTTCATGGCATCGTACAAGCCACGGTCGGGGGCGCTTTGCCAGTGGTCGATGCGATCCTCATTGGCTTGCAGCACCTGCAGGGTGCCGTCGGTGGAGCCGCCGTCCACGACCAGGTATTCCAGGTGTGGCCAGGTTTGCGCCCGCACACTGGCGATGGTGGCCGGCAGGTCCTGCGCCCGGTTCAGCACCACAGTGATCACGGTCACCCAGGGCAGGTGATCCGCCGGCCTGGAAACTGGCGGCCTGGAAACTGGCGGATTGGGGACGCCCGACCTGGGGTCTGGCAGCACGTCGGGCACCGCATCGGCAGGATCAACAGGAGGCATCGACATGGGTGTGAAGTGGCGTATCAGTAGTGTGGCGGCAGCTCATCTTGCAACTGTCGCGGCATGCCGTCGACATCGTGCGTGGATACCTGACCCCGCAGGTTGATCAGTTCCTGCCGCATGGCATCGATCTGCTGTTGCTGGCGGATCACGATCGAGTTGAGGCTGTCGAGCAGGTCTTCCGCAAACGACAGCTTGACCTCCACTTCCACCAGTCGCGTCTGCAGGGCGGCGACGTAGGATTCAGCCCCCTCTGCGACTTCGGGTGCGTTGCCGGAATCGTCTGCCATGGTGTCAATCATGTTGCCACCACGCCACGGCGCTCCTGCCAGAAACGCAGCAAACCCTCACCAGAATAAATCGCCAAGGCGGCCCAGATGAAGCAGAATCCGGCGGCCCGACTGGCATTGAACGGTTCGTGATAGAGCAGTACGCCCAGCAGCAGCTGCAAGGTTGGGGCGATGTATTGCATCAGACCTAGCAGCGATAGCGGGATGCGGCGGGCACCTGCGGCAAACATCACCAGCGGAATGGCCGTGATCGGTCCGGCCGCCACCAGCCACAGGCGGGTGTCCAGCGGTGCCTGCGCAAAATCGTTGTGGCCTTGCAGCGAAACCCAGCCGAGATAGGCCCCGGCCAAGGGGGCCAGCAGCAGCGTTTCGAGAGAAAGACCCTCCAGCGCGCCAAGGGCAGCGGTCTTGCGCAGCAGGCCGTAGAGCCCGAACGACACCCCCAGCGAGACCCCAATCCAGGGAAATCCATGACCTTGCAGGGTCAGCCACAACACCCCGAGGCTGGCCGTTGCTACGGCTATCCACTGGCCTGACCGCAGCCGCTCCTTCAGCACCAGGGCACCCAGCAGGATATTCACCAGCGGATTCATGAAGTAACCCAGGCTGGCATCCACCACCCGGCCCTGATCCACTGCCCAGATGTAGATGAACCAGTTCAGCGACAGCAGGCCGGCGCTGGTGGCAAATCCCGCGATGACCCTGGGTTGACGCGCCAGCGCGCGCAGCCAGCCCCATTCCCCGCGCGCGACCTGCACGACGGACAACAGCAACAGGCTCCACAGCATGCGATGCATCAGCACCTGTGCCGGAGCGATGGCATGCAGGAGATGGAAATACAGCGGGAACAGGCCCCAGATGGTGTAACACGCCGCAGCCAGCAGCAGACCTTTACGCAATGGGGGGCTCCAGAAAATGAAAAGTGCCGGCCATCGGCCTGGCGATCAAGAAACGATCGCCAGGCCGATGGCCGGCACTTTGTCTTACTTGGTGGGATAGACCAGATCGGCGCGGCGGTTCTGCGCCCAGGCCGCCTCGTCGTGCCCTTCGGCGACGGGCTTTTCCTTGCCCCAGCTGTGATCGGACAACTGTCCCGGATTCACGCCGCGGGTGGTCAGCGCCTGCACCACGGCCTTGGCGCGACGCTCACCCAGGGCGAGGTTGTACTCGCGGCTGCCGCGCTCATCGGTGTGGCCTTCCACGGTGATCTGCACTTCGGGATGCTTGCTCAGATAACCGGCCTGCAGATCCAGCAACCCATTGAATTTGACATCAATGCTCGACTGGTCAAAGCCAAACAGCACCAGATGCTGACGACGGATCTCGCTGTCCGGATTCAGATAGTCCGGCAGGATCGGCTTCTGCTCGACCACCGGAGCAGGGGTAGGCGCCGGAGGAGGTGGGGGCGGCGGGACGGGCTGCGGCGGCGGCGGCGGGGGGGGGGGCGGCGGCGGTGCCACCGGCGCGGGCGGCGGCGGTTCAGTCTTGACCGGCGGGGTGCTGCAGGCGGCCAGGGCAACGGCCGCCAGCACAGCAAAGGTCAATCGGGTAAGCATGGCGCTGCGCATGATGTTTGCGACTCCGTGAAATTGCCGGAACTTAAGGGTATGCGGCAGGGTCGTTTTTGTACAGACGACGATCGCAACAAAACATGTCGGTCTGGCCCAGGCCGATGTGACATCCGGCAGGCGCGGCTGAACCGACCGAGCCGCCTACTGCGGTCGCGTCAGCTCGAAATTGCTGCCGGACTGGGTGCGGCTGTACCACCGCCCACCCATGCGTCCGAGCAGGTCGATCCGGTCGGGGTCCACCCGGCCCGCTTCGTTCAGGATGGCCTCATCCACGTGCGCCACCAGCACCTCTCCCAGGATCAGGTGGCAGGAGGGGCGCTCAGCCGGATACGGGTGCACGGCGGCCAGCCGGCATTCAAAGCTGACCGGCACGCCGGCCACCCGCGGCGGTTGCACGCGCGTGCTGGTGAGGGAAGGAATGCCACAGCGCTCGAATTCGCTTTCGCCGTGCGGGAAGGGGGAGGACGTGGCGTTCATGGCCTGGGCCATCGCAAAAGGCACCAGATTCACCACGAACTCACCGGTTGCCTGGATATTCAGCACCGTATCCTTCACCCGGCCGTCATCCTGGATCAGCGGAGAAATCATCAGCGTGGGCGGCGTG
>CAIPBT010000204.1 GCA_903863375.1 uncultured Ferrovum sp. | reverse complement strand
GCTCGCCCCCTTGATCGCATCGTGCAGGGCAATCGAGGTATGAGTGTAGGCGCCCGGATTCATCACCACCCCGAGCACCTCCCCCGCCGCGATGCGGCGCCCGGCCTCGTGCAGGGCGTCGAGCAGCACCCCTTCGTGGTTGCTCTGCAGGCACTCCACCGCCACCCCCAGGCGCTCGCCGGTGGCGCGGCAGAGCGCCTCGACATCGGCCAGCGTGGCGGCACCGTAGGTCTCCGGTTCCCGGGTGCCGAGCAGGTTGAGGTTGGGGCCGTTCAGGATCAGGATGGTTTTCATGGGCGACGCTGGAAGTGGTGGGATGCGCGACGGAAGCCGCTAGGGTAACAGGCCCGTCGTTCGCATGAGATCGGCGAGGCTTTGCTCCTCGTGCCGCGCGCACCAGAGGGCCGGTGCGGTTGCGCCGGGCTGCCGCGCCCGGCAGTTTACGGCGCCGCCACCTGCTTGCCGGCCGCGTAGACGCCCGCACTTTTCTCGCCGTTCGCCCAAATGTAGGTGCCCGGTCCGTCGCGCTGGGCGGCTTTCCACCCGCCTTCGTAGACGTCACCGTTCGGCCAGCGGTAGCGTCCCTGGCCCTCCATCAGGCCGGCATGATAGTCACCCTCGTAGCTGTCGCCGGAGGCAAACACGGTCTTGCCCTTGCCCTCCGGTTGCGCGTTGACGAGGCTGCCTTCGAACACATCGCCGTTCGCCCAGGTGTAGCGACCCTGCCCGCGGATGACGCCGGCCTCGAAGTCGCCCTCGTACCGGTCACCGGAGGCAAAGGTCATCGTGCCCTTGCCGTCGGGCACGGCATTGCGGGTGTCGCCGAGGTAGTGGTTGCCGTTCGGGAAGCGCAGGTCGGCGCGCCCCACCAGATGGTCGTCGGCCCAGGTGCCGTCAGCCACCAGCCCGTTTTTCCAGCGGAACGTGCCGGCGCCTTCCATCCGGCCACGCACGATGGCGCCGGTGTAGACGTCGCCATTCTGACGGGTGAAGGTGCCACGCCCGGTCAGCGTGCGGGTGGCCGGGTCGACCCGGAAGTCGCCTTCGAACAGGTCACCCGCCAGGGTGAACCGGTTGGGCCCGAGCAGGACAATGCCGGGCACCCCGGCGAGGCTGGTCGGGTCGACATCCGCCGCCGGCGGAGCCACCGGCTGGGTGCCGGCCACCGGCGCGGGCACCGGCACGGGCGTCGACACGGGTGCATCGACGGACGGCGGCCGGGCCGCTGCTGCGCCAGGCGCTGCAGGCTCCCTGCTGGCCACCTTGGGTGGTGCCGCAGCCGGAATGGGCAGCGCAGCGGCGGCAACGGCCGCCACCGGCGGAGCAGACATGGGCCCCGGTACCGCCACGGCCATCTTGCCGCCCCCCTTGACCGGATTGGCCGCCACCGGCGTGCTGTTCACCGGTCGGGCACTGACGGCAGGCACCGGCGCACTGGTCGGGACGCCCGTGCCGTCCGCCAGCGCGATGGCATTGGCATTCGGCACAAAGGCCGGCACGGCGCGCACCGCCACGGGCAGGGTGAGCGGCGTGCCACGGTCCTTGGCAATTGCCTCGGCATTGGCCTTGGCACGGTCGTGGTCGGGACCGACGCACCCCTGCATCTCACTGCGCCACAGCACCTCGGCGCGCATCGACAGATCGGCGCGCTCCTTGGCGGGCAGCACCTGTCCTTCCACTTTCAGGCGCTGTGACAGTTCGCGCGCCTTGTCCCAGTCGGGCGCGCACCACGCCGCATTGTGCGCATCGGCGGCGGCGGAATCCTGCTTCTGGGCCGCCTGCTGGTGGCGCTCGCCGGCTTCACAGCGTTCGCCCGCCACGTCCCAGGCCAGCGCCGCCTTCCGGTACAGCATGGCGGCATCCTCCCAGCGCCGTTCCTTCCAGGCACCCTTGCCAAGCTCCACCATGCCCTCGGCGGCCCGCCAGGCATCGTCGCATTCCGACCCGGCATCGCTTAGCACGCGCACCGCCGCGTGCGCGGTGGTGGTGTCGGCCAGCCCAGCCTGCGCCCGCGCGAGGTCCTTGCCATGGCAGGTGGTGGTGGCAGTGCGCCAGTGCGCCTCGGCGTCGGCGTACAAGCGCTCGACCTGGCTGATCGCGAGCTTGCCACCGCGCGCCGCCTCGGCCCGGCCATCCAGGGCCAGTGCCTGGTCGAGCGCCGGCCGGCACTGGGTGAAGCGCTCGATGCGGTCCCGCACCTCGAACTGCAGGCGGGTCTGCCCATCCAGCAGGGCGAACAGGGCCGGCCGGTCGGCTTCGGTGCATTGCGCGCGGGCAGCATCGAGCGTCTGCGCCAGGGCCGTCAGCGCGGCCTTGGCCGTGTCCCAGCGCTTCTGCTGTGAGGCGAGCTGCACCGCAGCCTGCTGGTCCTGGGCCTGCTGCAGCAGGGTGGGACAGTCGGCCGGTCGTGACGGCACGTCTGCGGCCTCGACCGCCGTCACCGTCTGGCTGACCGGGTCGGCCGCCGCTGCGTCCGGTCCGGCAGCGACAGGGTTGTCATTGGCGGCGGCCGCAACGCCACCGGCGGTCGCCAGCAGCGTGACGAGGCAGGCCAGCCAGGCGTGGCCGGGCGCACGGCGCACCGGCTGCCGCGGGCTGGGCGT
>CAIPBT010000203.1 GCA_903863375.1 uncultured Ferrovum sp. | reverse complement strand
GTCGACACTTGCCAGACGCTGGCCTTCGTGTGGCCCGCCATGTTTGAAGAAGTACCACCAGGGGATGCCGTTCTGCGCGGTCATCACCATGGTCTGCTCGTGATACAGGGCGGGCAGATCGCGTACCACCGCCGCCACCTGGTGCGCCTTCATGCCCAGGATCACCAGATCCTGCTGGCCAGCCTCGGCGACCTGCTGCGTGCTGCGCATGGGCGCCAGATGCACCTCGCCATTTTCCTCGATCAGCCGCATGCCACCCTGCGCCTGGATGGCCGCCAGATTTGCGCCTCGGGCCACCACCGTGACCTCGTTGCCGGCCAGGGCCAGGCGCACGCCCAGCAGACCACCGATCGAGCCAGCCCCTACGATACAGATGCGCATTCCGAATTTCTCCCTGCAGAGCATGAAGGGGGAACGGGCGGCGGATACTCCGCGCCGCGGTCCCGGATGGTTCAGGCGAGACGGTTGCTGAGGGTGCCAACACCGTCAATCACCACGTCGATCCGTGTTCCGGGCTTGATCGGCAACACGCCAACCGAGGTGCCGCAGGCGATGATGTCGCCCGGTTCCAGGGTCAGTTCGCGCGAAATCAGGCTGATGATCCGCGCTGGAGGCAGGATCATATCGCTTGCGGGGAAATTCTGCCGTTCCCGTCCGTTCACCAGCGTGCGGATCTGCAATGTCGACCAGTCGAGGCCGCGCACCACGCAGGGGCCGAACGGGCCGAAGGTATCGAAGCCTTTGGCGCGCGTCCACTGCGCAAAGCTCGGGTCTTCGTTCAGCACACTCAGGGCCGTCACGTCGTTGATGCAGGTCAGGCCGAACAGGTAGTCGTCCGCCTCCTCTTCGCGCACCTGATGACAGCGGCGGCCGATTACCAACCCCAGCTCCCCTTCGTACACCACCCGGCCGTCATAGCCCGCCGGCGCCCGGATATCCGCTCCCGGGGCGAGCCAGGCATTGGGTGCCTTCAGGAAATACAACGGCACGGCGGGATCGGCATCGCCATTTTTGGTGGCCAGGGCGTGAAAGTTGTTCCACAGGCCGATCATCTTGGTCGGGATCACCGGACATAGCAGGGCCAGGTCGGCCAGGGGCAGCGCCAGCTCGGTGGGCTCCCACTGGGTGAAGAGATTGCCCGTACACACCTGTACCTGCCCGCCGGGTCGATGGCAGGCAAGGTCGGCGGCCAGGGCGCCATCGGCCACAGTCGCCGCCGTGCCAGGAGGGTGGGGGAGCGCGTTGGCGTCCGCCCCGTCGGATGGCAGATCACGGGCAGCGGTCTGCGGCGACAACCCGGCCGGTTGGGCATCGATTAGAAAACCAAATCCGACAGCGCCATTGCGCTGCACAAAACGTATCCATTGCTGCACGCGAAGAACCTCGCAAAGTTCAAGCAGAGGGCCGCATCGACCCACTGTCGAGGGGAGTGATGCATTGCAAAAAAACGCCGTCGGGCGATGCCCTGGCAGGTACATCCTGACGACGGCGGCAGCATCGCATAAACCGAACCATCACTCAAGGTCTCGAAATATAAAGGAAAAGTGATAGATCGCTGGTTGCGATGCCTCAAATTCTTAACCAAAATGATCCGATCAGATATCCAATAAAAACCGTCCAGAGGAGTGTCATGGTGAACACCAATCCGATCCCAGCCGCCCTGTCGCCGACAGCACGCGCCCCCTACCGCTGGCTGCAGCTGGCCCTGGGCGTGATCTGCATGGCCATGGTCGCCAACCTGCAGTATGGCTGGACCCTGTTTGTCGCACCGATGGACAGCGCCCACCATTGGGGCAAGACCGCGATCCAGGTTGCCTTCACCATTTTCGTGGTGACCGAGACCTGGCTGGTGCCCGTCGAAGGGTATCTGGTGGATCGCCTGGGGCCCCGGCCGGTGGTATTTGTCGGTGGCCTGCTGGTTGGCACTGCCTGGATTCTGAATGCGTTCGTCGATACCCTGCCCATGCTGTATGTCGCCCAGGCGATCGGCGGCATCGGTGCGGGTGCGGTCTACGGCACCTGCGTGGGCAATGCCCTGAAGTGGTTTCCGGACCGTCGCGGGCTGGCCGCCGGGCTCACCGCGGCCGGGTTTGGCATGGGGTCGGCGCTGACCATCCTGCCGATTTCGGCGATCATCAAGGAAGACGGCTATCAGACGGCCTTCCTATATTTCGGCTTGGCCCAGGGAGCCGTGGTGGTGCTGATGGCCCTGTTGCTGGCAGCGCCGCGTGAGCACGAGGTGGCAAAAATCACCCCGGCGGCGGCCCAGGACGAACGCCGTCATTACGCGCCGCGCGAGGTGCTGCGCGCCCCCGTGTTCTGGGTGATGTACGCCATGTTTGTGATGATGGCGGCGGGCGGCCTGATGGCCACGGCGCAGCTGGGGCCGATCGCCAAGGATTTCCACATCGCCGATGTTCCGGTTTCGCTGCTGGGAATCACCCTGCCGGCGCTGGCGTTCGCCCTGTCGATTGACCGGGTGCTAAATGGCCTGACGCGTCCTTTCTTCGGCTGGGTGTCGGATCAGCTCGGACGCGAAAACACCATGTTCATTGCCTTTGCGATCGAGGCGGTCGGCATTTACCTGCTCAGCCATTTCGGCCAAGACCCGGTGTTTTTCGTGATCCTGTCCGGGGCTGTATTCTTCGCCTGGGGCGAGATCTACAGCCTGTTTCCAGCAACCTGCGGCGACACGTTCGGGGCGAAATATGCATCGACCAATGCCGGCCTGCTTTATACCGCCAAGGGCACGGCGGCGCTGCTGGTACCGCTCTCGAGCGTACTGCAGCAGAGCTCCGGCGGGTGGCATACCGTATTCCTCGTGTCGGCTGCCCTCAACCTGCTGGCTTCCATCATGGCGCTGGCGGTGCTCAAGCCGATGCGCAAACGCTTCATGGCCCGTTGTCGGCTGCAGGTCAGCGATACCGGTGTCCGCGATGCCGACCTGCCACGCGCCGGTGTGGCAAGCCAGGCCCGGATGACCCCGGCCTCTGGCCTCGCCGGTCCCATGCAGCTGCAGGCCCAGCAGGAGTCGACCGCCTCGCGCGACAATGGCCTATTCCGGCCGCATTCCGTGTAAGCGCAGCCAGTCCCAGTAACCGACCTACTTGTCCGGTCCGTCGAGGCGGGCCGGACTGTCGCGGGCCACCGTTGGGGGGCGCTGGCAGACCGGCAGCGGGTTTGACACGGCGTGTCCCGCTCCTGCACCATCCGGCGCACCCCAACCTGGAGTAAGAAAGATGGCTGACCGTATCGTTTTCCGTGCCGCCGAGGCCACCGTATTTGCTGCCGAGGGACAGTTCACGGATGCCATGCCCGAGATCGTGCTGGGTATGGTGGATGGTCCGGTTGGCAATGCCTTTGCCAACCTGATGGGACAAACGGCTGGACACACCCGCATGCTGGCGATTCGCGCCTGCAATCAGATGGTCAAGCCGGCCACCCTGATGGTGCCAAAGGTCACGCTGAAAGACAGCAAGAACGTCGACCTGTTCGGCGGGGTGGTGCAATCGGGTACCGCCGATGGCGTGATCGACTCGGTGATCGAGGGCGTGATTCCGCGCGAACTGGCCAACGACCTCTGCATCATCAGCCTGGTCTGGATCGACCCTCGCTGCGCCAAGGATCCGAACCTGGACCTGCAGGACATGTATCGCACCAATTATGAAGCGACGAAGCTTGCCATCCTGCGCGCCATGCGCAACGAACCCTCGATCGACGAGCTGATCGCCAACCGGCAGAAGATCACCCACGACATGTTCACGCCGAAGGCGGAATGAGCGCGCCGAACGACAGTCAACCCGACGACGGCGCTCCGGGTGCCGGCGTCACCGGGAGCAGCGCGCCGGACGGCCCTCCGCCGCTGACCCCGGAAGAAGCGCGGGTGTTGGGAGCACTGCTGGAAAAGGAACAGCTGACTCCTGATACCTATCCGCTCAGTCTGAATGCCCTCGTCACCGCCTGCAACCAGTCCACCAGCCGCGATCCGGTGGTGGATTTTGACGAAGCCACCATCACGCTTGCCCTGGATGGCCTGGCGCAGCGGCGGTGGGCGCAGACCGTGATCACCAGCGGCAGCCGCGTCAACAAGTTCCGCCAGTTGCTGACCACCAACTGGTCCTTGAGCCCTGCCGAGGCGGCGGTGCTGTGCCTGCTGCTGCTGCGTGGTCCACAGACCCCGGGCGAACTGAAGGCGCGCTCGGGACGGCTGCATGAATTTCGCGATCTCGCCGAAGTCGATGCGGTGCTGGAACGTCTGGCCGAAGTGCGGTATCCGCCGCGGGTGCAGAAGCTGGACCGCCAGCCTGGCATGAAGGAGGCGCGGTTTGCGCACACCCTCAGTGGGGTGCCGAGCGATCGGCAGGAGTTGCCGACGGCGCGCTCGACCGCCGAGCGGCTGCAGCGTCTGGAGGAGGAAGTGGCCAGCCTGCGGGCAGATCTGGAGCGGTTCCGCGCCCAGTTCGAGTAAGGTCGCGGCGAGGCTGGCGTGCGCCGGCGTGCCACGGCACGCGGCACCCGTCTCAGTTGAAGCGGTGCGGTCCGGAAAAGTGGCCGACGGGTACCAGATGCGAGACCAGCCCGGCCGCCGCTGTCCACGCGTGGACCTGAAACGCGGGCGGCTCCATGATGAAGCCGCCGCGGTGCTGGTCGTTCAGGTTAAATTCGATCTGATGGGCAGTGCTGGGGCAAGCTGAGGCCAGCGTGCCGGCAAAGCGCGTCTGTACCGCCCGGTGCACGTGGCCACTCAGCAACCGCTCCACCTGGGGATGTCGGCTGATTACCGCGCGCAGGGCGTTGGCATCCTGCAGACCGATACGATCCATGTGCCGGATGCCGGTTGGAAAGGGCGGATGGTGCAGGGCGACCAGGGTTGGACGGTCCGGTGCTGCCGCCAGCGTGTCGTCCAGCCAGCGCAGCGTCTCGTCGCCCAGACATCCGTCACTGTGGCCAGCCACACTGGAGTCCAGGCCGATCAGCCGTACCGGAAAGTCCTCTACCACCCAGTTCAGGCGCCCGTGCGCCGGCAAATAGGGGTGGTCGGCGAACGCATCCCGCAGGTTGGCAATGGCATCGTGGTTGCCAGGAATCACGTACACCGGCAGGTTGAGCGGCGCCAGCAACTGGCGCAGGTGTTGGTACTCCTCAGCCTGCCCGGTATCGACCAGATCTCCTGACAGCAGGATGGCATCCGGTTGTGGGTCAAGCGCCCGTACTGCCGCGACGGCCTCGGCCAGCAACCTGCCGGTGTCGACAATTCCGGACAGCTGCCGGCCCGGCGCCAGCACGTGAAGGTCGCTCATCTGGACGAGCAGCATGACAGTTTCCTTGACCGAAGGCCCCATGATAGCCGTCAGCGCATTCAGCTTTAAGGGGTTTCCGAATTGTCGGTGCCGGCCGAGCCGGAGGGGGCCTGAACCACGGTGTCGCCATCGCGGTAGGACAGACCGTAGGCCAGCAGCAGCGACTGGCCAGCCTGTGCGACAGCGTCCAGGCGCAGGGTGGATGCCCATTCCGCTGGATGCCGGTCCGGGGCCTGCAGGGCCTGGGCGAGGGCATCCCAAAGTCCGCCCAGGGCATGGGTGTGGATCAGGGTGTCGAGATGCGGATCGACGTCGGCGAGCCGGCTCTGGGTGGCATGGGTCTGGCCGATCACCTCCGCCATGGCCTCACACAGGCCTCGCGCACACCCTTCGGCACGCGCCACCCACTCCTGCGCATCCCCATCCGCGCGGAACTGCGCGGCGGCACTGGCCAGGGCCACCGGGTCTTCTTCCAGTGCGGTCCGCAGCCGGTTGCGCGCCATCGGCGTGCCCATGGCCTGCACACTTGCGTGGTAACCGCAGAAATATTCGCTCCAGACATAGCGGGCGAAGCGGCGCCAGCGCACCTCGGCCGTGTCGTTCCGGCGGTCCTGGCCGGCCGTGTCACCCGCCAGCCAATACGCATCGGGCACATGGCTCAGCAACACCACCGCCACCGAACGGGCCAGTTCGGTGCGCAACAGCTCCCAGGCGGCCAGCCGGGTGGCCAGTTGGGGCGACAGGCTGGCCTGCGCGAGTTCGTCGGTGATGATCAGCACCTGACCACCGGCGACG
>CAIPBT010000202.1 GCA_903863375.1 uncultured Ferrovum sp. | reverse complement strand
CTCGACGCCCATGTCGAGCGCGAGGCCTGTCCGCACAACCTGGCTCCGACCACAAGTTCGACCGCCACCCTGGCGCTCGGCGATGCGCTGGCCGTGGCACTACTGGTGGCGCGCGGCTTTTCGGCGGAAGACTTCGCGCGCACGCACCCAGGCGGCGCGCTCGGCCGCCGCCTGCTGACGCGGGTTGCCGACCTGATGCATCAGGCCGACGACCTGCCAGTGGTTACTGCCGAGGCCAGCCTGGCCGACGCCCTGCGGGAAATGTCGCGCACGGGACTGGGCATCACCACGGTACTGGATGCCGACCGCCGCCTGCTTGGCCTGTTCACCGATGGTGACCTGCGTCGGGCCCTGGAAGCCATGCCGCTGGACATCCGGACTGCTCCGGTGCGGGATCACATGACCCGCCAGCCCATCACGATCCTGGCCAGCCGGCCCGCCGTCGAGGCCGCCGAACTGATGCAGGCCCGGCGCATCTCGGCCATCGTCGCAACGGACGAGACAGGCCGTGTCTGTGGCGCCTTCAACATGCACGATCTGTTGCGGGCAGGCATCGTATGACCTCAGCTGCACCGTTCCCGGCGGCATTGCTCGCCCGCGCCCGCTCCATCCGTCTGCTCGGACTGGATGTCGACGGGGTGCTCACCGATGGGCGTCTGCTGTTCCTCGACAGCGGCGAGGGCGGAAAATCGTTTCATGTCCGCGACGGCCAGGGCTTGCGCCTGCTGCTGGATGCCGGCATCCAGGTGGCCGTCATCACCGGGCGTCGTTCCCGTGCGACCGAGCATCGGATGCGCGAACTGGGCATCACCGAACTGCACCAAGGGATCGCTGAAAAGGGCAGTGTCTGGTCGGACGTGCAGCACAGGCTGGGCTGCCCACCAGAAGTATGCGCTTACATGGGCGACGACCTTCCCGATCTGCCCTGCCTGCACAGCGCGGTCTTGCCAGCGTGCCCGGCCGACGCCGTCGCCGACGTTCAGGCCGCAGCAGCCTTTGTCAGCCGTTCCGGCGGCGGCCTGGGCGCGGTGCGTGAGCTCTGTGACCTGATCCTGCAGGCACGTTGCTGATGCGCCGCTCGAATGCCTGGCTGCCGATCGGCATCCTGGCCGTGCTGGCCGCCACCTCTTTCTGGCTGAAAAGTGTGGTGGAGAATACCGGCGGCGCCGGCCGGGATCATGGGCGCCACGACCCAGACCTGATCGTTGCCGGATTCTCCGTGCACCAGCTCGATACCAAGGGGCGTCCCCGCTACACCCTGTCAGCCAGACGCATGCTGCACTTTCCGGATGATGATGGTTCGAGCTACGAAGGCGTCGGACTGACTGCCTTTGCCGAGGGCCAGCCGCCCATTCACGTGGTGGCAGATGCTGCCGAACGGGCCGCGCGCGACGACCGCGTGGTGTTGACCGGCAAGGTGCGGGCCGAGCAGGCCGCAGCAACCACTGGCGGCACCCCGTTGACCCTCACCACCGATCGGCTCGACGTCTACCCGGATGCCCGGCAGGCCGTGGCGCCGGGTCCTGTTGTGTTGACGCAGGGGGCAGACCGGCTTGAGGCTGATAACATGTCATTTGATCTTAAACTCTCCACCGTCCGGTTCACTCGTGCCAAAGTCAGTCTTCCCCCTGCTCCGCGCTAAGCCCATAGCCCGCCCTGTGCTGCTGGTGTTGCTGCTTGGCACCAGCGCGCTTGGCCTGCCCGCGCACGCCGAGCGCACCGACCGCAACAAGCCCCTGCAGGCGGACGCTGACCGCCTGACCCTCGACAATGCGCAGAAAACCAGCGTGTTCGACGGCAACGTGCTGATCACCCAGGGCACCCTGCGCATCACTGCCGATCGCGTGGTGCTGAAGGAAGACAAGGACGGTGCGCGTCACGCCACTGGCACGGGCCGGCAGGCCACCTTTCGTCAGAAGCGCGACGACGTGGATGAATACGTGGATGGCACCGCCGACCGGCTGGAATACGATGGCCACAACGACCGGATCGAGCTGTTCGGACACGCCACCCTGAAGCGCGGTGGCGATGATATCCGGGGCGAATACATCAGCTACGACACCCGTACTGAATTCTTCCGGGTAAACAGCACGGCCTCGCCCAATACGCCGATGGCACCGTCCGGCGGCCGGGTGCATGTCACGATTCAGCCAGCCGGTGACGGCGAACCGGCCAGCGCCACGCCACCCTTGCCGCTGCGTCGCGATCCTGCGCTGGGCGGACGCCCCTGACAGCCGGCCAGCGGCCCCGTTCATGAGCCACCTGGAAGCCAGCGGCCTGTCGAAGCGTTACCGTGCCCGCACGGTAGTGCGCGATGTGTCCCTGCGGGTCAACAAGGGCGAGGTGGTCGGCCTGCTGGGACCCAATGGGGCCGGCAAGACCACCTGTTTTTACATGATGGTGGGTCTGGTCAAGCTGGATGGCGGGCGCATCCACCTCGACGGCGAGGAACTCACCGCGCTGCCGATGCACCGGCGCAGCCGCCTGGGGCTATCCTACCTGCCGCAGGAGGCTTCGATCTTCCGGCGGCTGACCGTTGAGGAGAACATCCGCGCGGTACTCGAACTGCAGCCCCTCGATGTCGAGGAAATCGAGCGCCGCACCGAATTGCTGCTGGATGACCTGCACATCGCCCATCTGCGCCATCACGCTGCCATCAGCCTGTCGGGCGGCGAGCGGCGCCGCGTGGAGATCGCCCGGGCGCTGGCCACGCGTCCGCGCTTCGTGCTGCTGGACGAGCCCTTCGCCGGCGTGGATCCCATCGCCGTGATCGACATCCAGCAGATCATCCGCTTCCTCAAGGAACGTGGCATCGGCGTGCTGATCACCGACCACAACGTGCGCGAAACGCTCGACATCTGCGACCGTGCCTACATCATCAATCAGGGGAGCGTGCTGGCGGCCGGCATTCCGGAAGAAATCATCCACAACGAAAGCGTGCGCAAGGTATACCTTGGGGAACACTTCCGCCTGTAAGCGGATGTGCAACCCAGCGTCTGCCGCGACCCCCTGCGCAACATGAAGAACAGTCTCCAGCTTAAGCTCTCCCAACACCTCGCGCTGACGCCGCAGCTGCAGCAGTCCATCAAGCTGCTCCAGCTGTCTACCCTCGAGCTGAACCAGGAATTGGAGCGCTTCTTGATGGAAAACCCGCTGCTGGAACGGGCAGAGGGCTGGAATGAAGATACGCCGGCGGCCGTGCCCGGCGGCAACCTACAACGGGACGGCGAATCTGCGCCGGCCAGTGCGGAGGGTGCCAGCAGCGCATCGACTGACGGTGACAATGCCAGCGGCGACACGGCACCGGGAGAAGGCTGGGATTTTGACGATGCCTGGTCTGGCGACAACAGTGGCAGCAACTGGAAGGAGGGGGATGAGGATACCGAGTTTCCGCTCCAGGCCGCCGCCGCGCCCAGCCTGCTCGACCATCTGCTGTCACAGCTGCGCCTGCTCAACCTGACCGACCGCGACCTTGCCCTGTGTTCATGGCTGATTGCGCATCTGGACGAAGAAGGCTATCTCGGCAGTTCGCTGGAAGACATCCTGGCCCAGCGCGAAGAGGACGAACTGCTGGCTACCGCGGTGCTACACGGTGCCGCTGGCCCGCAGACAGAGGCCGGCGACCAGCCCAAACGCCTTGAATACCTGGCGGCGGATGCGGAAGCCGGGGGTGTGGCAGCCGGGGGTGTGGCAGCCGGGAATGCGGAAACCTGGGACGCGGACCTGACGGACAGCGGCATGGGCGACGTCGATCTGGACGACCTGCAGGTGGCACTCACGCTGATCCAGTCGCTGGACCCGGCCGGCGTGGGTGCACGTTCGCTCGGCGAATGCCTGGCAATCCAGCTGCAGGCGCTGGATGCCAGCGCTCCGGGCCGCAGCTGTGCCATCGAAATCGCCCGCAAGCACCTGCCCCTGCTGGCCAACCGCGATTACCTGCGGCTGCGCCGGCAGCTTGGTTGTGACGAAGACGAACTGCGGCTTGCCCAAAAACTGGTGGCCCAGTGCAATCCCAGGCCAGCCGCGCATTTCAACGTGAGCGAAGCGCGCTTCGTGATTCCTGACGTGATGGTGCGCAAGCTGCGCAACCGCTGGGTGGTGACGCTCAATCCGGATGCCATGCCAAAACTGCGGATCAACCGTCTCTATGCCGATATCCTGAACAGGAACCGCGAGCATGGGGGACAGATGTCCGCACAGTTGCAGGAAGCGCGCTGGCTGATCAAGAACGTGCAGCAACGTTTTGAGACCATCCTGAAAGTCTCACAGGCCATCGTGGAACGGCAGCGCCACTTCTTTGAGCATGGTGAAGTCGCCATGCGCCCGCTCGTGCTGCGCGAAATTGCCGACACCGTCGGACTGCACGAATCGACCGTTTCCAGGGTCACCACCCAAAAGTTCATGCTCACGCCGCGGGGCATTTTCGAGCTCAAGTATTTTTTCAGCAGCCACGTCGGCACCGACACCGGCGGCGCTGCCTCGTCTACGGCAATCCGGGCCCTGATCAAGCAACTGGTCTCGGCAGAGGATTGCCGCAAGCCACTGTCCGATAGCCGGATATCGGATATTCTGGCGCAGCAGGGCATCGTGGTCGCACGCCGCACTGTGGCGAAGTATCGCGAAGCGATGCAGATTCATCCGGCGAGCCAACGAAAGTCCTTGTAGGACTTGTAAGGAGAAGATCCATGAACGTCACGGTTACCGGGCAGCATATGGAAGTCACTCCCGCCATCCGCCAGTATGTGATCGACAAGCTCGATCGCATCGGACGGCATTTTGACGACGTGATCGATGTGTCGGTGGTTCTCAATGTCGAGAAATTGCGACAGCACATCGAAGCCAACATCCATGTGCAGGGCAAGGATCTTTTTGCGGAAATCACGCATGAGGACATGTATGCGGCGATCGACGGTCTTGTCGACATCCTGGACCGCCAGGTGATCCGTTATAAAGAAAAGCGCACGGATCATCGGCAGTCTGCCCTGAAGCACCTCGCCGTCGGCGAATAAGGAGGAACGGCGCGACCCCACCGGGCCGCGCCGCCGGTGTCCCATGGAACTGATCACAAAACTCCTCAAACCCGGCAACGTGCTGCTGGACCTGGACGTTGGCAGCAAGAAACGTCTGTTCGAGCAACTTGCACTGCATATCGAACAGCAGCACCAGCAACCCCGCACGGCGGTGTTCGACGCCCTGTTCCAGCGTGAACGCCTTGGTTCGACCGGGCTGGGCAAAGCCTGTGCACTGCCGCATGGCCGCTTGCGCGGCACCCGCGAGACCTACTGCCTGTTTGCGCGCACGCGCCAGGCCATTCCCTTCGAGGCGCCCGATGGCGCACCGGTCAATCTGGTGCTGATGGTGCTGGCCCCCGAAAACGCCAATGAACTGCATCTGCGCATCCTGAGCGAAGTGGCACAGATGTTCAGCGACCCCGATCTGCGTGACGGCCTGCAGACCGTGCAGGACGCCCGCGTGGCACATGCCCTGCTCACCCAATGGACGCCCAATGCCCGACGTCAACGTTCAGCGTCTATATAGCGAGAACCGTGAACGGCTGCAGCTGACCTGGGCCGCCGGCAAACATGGCGGACTGCGCACCGTGCCACCAGGCAGTCTGGGCAACCCCCTGGTGGGCATGATCAGCCACCTGAACCTGACCCATCCGCACCGTTTTCAGGTGATTGGTGAGATGGAACTGTCCTATCTGCGCGATCTGGACCCGCTCGCGCTGGAGAAAGCGCTCGACAAGCTGTTCCAGGACCAGTTGATGGCGATCATCGTCGCTGACGGCTGCATGGCACACGGGCGCATCATCGAGCGTTGTGAACGCCTCAGCATTCCGCTGCTGGGCAGCACGCGCTCGGGGGCCAACCTGATCGATGTGCTGCGCCATTTCCTCAGCTTTGAGCTGGCCGAGATGATCACCCTGCACGGCGTATTTCTGGTGGTGCTGGAAGTGGGGGTACTGATCACCGGCAGCTCTGCCGTGGGCAAAAGCGAACTGGCGCTGGAACTGATCAGTCGCGGCCATGGTCTGGTGGCAGACGATGTGGTCGAGCTGTACCAGATCGGGCCCACCACCCTGCAGGGACGCTGTCCGCCACTTTTGCGCGACTTTCTGGAGGTCCGTGGCCTGGGCGTGATCAACATCCGCTCGATCTTCGGCGAGACTGCCGTGCGTCCGCGCAAGACCCTGAAACTCATCGTGCACCTTGAAAAGCCTGGTGCCGGCGATCTGGCCTCGATGGAACGACTGCCGATGAACAGCTCCACCCAGACCATCCTGGGTAACGAATATCCCAAGGTGGTGTTGCCTGTAGCCGAAGGCCGCAACCTGGCCGTGCTGGTCGAGGCGGCAACCCGCAACTTCATCCTGCGCAGCCGCGGCATCGACAGCACCCGGCAGTTCCTC
Organism: uncultured Ferrovum sp.; assembly: GCA_903863375.1. GTDB lineage: Bacteria > Pseudomonadota > Gammaproteobacteria > Burkholderiales > Ferrovaceae > CAIVHB01. The sequence goes on along the minus strand of CAIPBT010000202.1, from coordinate 16,975 downwards.
GAGCGTCATGAGCGCCTGATGGCGCAGGAAGCGGGAGAACTGATGGAGGACGACAACTTTGAATGATGTGCCCGCCCCCCCGTCTGGCATCAGCGCCGAGGGCAGCCTGCCGAACCCGGCGGGCGCGGCGACACCGGCTGACGGCAGCCTCCCGGCAACGGCCGGCCTGGCCGAAGTCATCGTGGTGAGCGGCATGTCTGGCGCCGGCAAAAGTGTCGCCATGCGAGCGCTGGAAGATGCCGGCTGGTATTGCACCGACAATCTGCCCGTGTCGACCATCATCGGCCTGGTGGTGACCTTGCGCGCGAGCGGCGTGACCCGCATCGCGCTCAGCACCGACGCCCGCAACCGCGTCAAGCTGGATGACCTGCCGGATGTGCTGACCATCCTGCGCAATGAAGGCCTGCTGGTGCGGGAAGTGTTTCTCGATGCCAGCACGGAAGAACTGGTGCGCCGGTTTCGCGAAACGCGTCGACCCCATCCGTTCTCCAGCCAGGGCCTGAGCCTGGACGAAAGCATCGCGGTGGAGCGCGACATGCTGGCCTCGTTCGCCGAACGGGCCTATTCCATCGACACCACCAGCCTGCGGCCCAATGCCCTGCGCGCCGAGATCAAGGCGTTTGCCAGCGCCGAACCGGAACGCCTGCACCTGTTCGTGTATTCCTTCGGCTTCAAATACGGCATTCCGGTCGAGGCCGACTTCGTCTTCGATGCCCGCTTCCTGCCCAACCCCTACTACGACCCCGCGCTGCGCCCCTTGACCGGCCGCGACGCCCCGGTTGCCGCCTTCCTGGCAGCCGAGCCAATGTCCGGGCGCTTTCTCGACGACCTGGCCCGCCTGGTGATCAACTGGTTGCCCGCGTTTGTTGCCGACCACCGGCGCATCCTGAGTGTCGCGATCGGCTGCACGGGCGGCCAGCACCGCTCGGTCTACCTCGCTGAACGCTTGGGCGAGCGGCTGGCCGACCTGCACCCCACCCGGGTGATCCATCAGGGACTGAAGCAGTGAGCACCAGCTGGGCGGCAACCATCACGGTGGCCCTGACGGGGGCATCGGGCATGCCTTATGGGCTTCGCCTGGTCGACGCCCTGGTTCAGGCTGACGCACAGGTCTATCTGCTGTACTCCCAGGCGGCGCAGATCGTGACCCGTCAAGAACTGGAAATCAGCCTGCCCGCCCGGGCGGGTGAGGCTGCCGCCTGGATGACCGAACGTTATCGCGCCAAACCCGGACAGATCCTGGGTTTTGGTCGGGAAGAATGGTTTGCGCCAGTGGCATCGGGCTCGAATCCACCCGATGCCATGGTAGTGTGTCCCTGCACCATGGGAACCCTGGCCTCGATTGCCGCCGGTCTGTCGGACAACCTGATCGAGCGGGCCGCCGACGTCGTCATCAAGGAAGGACGCAAGCTGATCCTAGTGCCACGCGAGACGCCTTATTCCACCCTGCATCTGGAAAACATGCTGCGCCTCTCCCGCATGGGGGTGGTGATCCTGCCGCCAAATCCGGCGTTCTATCATCATCCGAAAACCATCGAGGATCTGGTGGATTTCATCGTCGCGCGCATCCTCGACCAGTTGCGCATTCCGCATCAGCTCGCACCGCGCTGGGGCGAGCCAGAAGCCTGACCGATGCAGCAGGTTCCGATCTTTGCCCTGAGTGCCGTGCTGTTTCCGCGCAGCCTGCTGCCGCTGCGCATCTTTGAGCCACGCTACATGGAGATGGCCAAGGATTGCCTGCGCCATGGCACGGCTTTCGGCGTGTGTCTGATCCGCGAAGGCAAGGAGGCCGGCGCCGCCGCCAGCGTACACAACATCGGCTGTCTGGCGCGGATCACGGAATGGGACATGCCTGATCTGGGCATTCTCGAAATCACTGTCGAGGGCGGGGAACGGTTCCAGATGCAGGAGCGGCGCGTGACCGCGAACGGCCTGATCCTGGCGGGCATTGAACCGCTGGCGCCGGAGTTGCCACTAGCGGTGCCGGTCGAATTCGACGGCCTGGTGCGCCTGCTGCGCGCCATCGTCGAGAATGCCGACGAACGCTATTTCCCGCGCCCGCTGCGCTTTGATGATGCGGTCTGGGTGAGCTTCCGGCTGGCCGAAGTGTTGCCCATCCCGCTTGGCCGCAAACAGCAGGCGCTGGCCCTGGAAGATCCCCTTGAGCGCCTGGCCCTGCTCCGGGACTGTCTGCATGAGCAACGGGGGCGGCCCGGCGGCTGACGCCGGCACCATCCACGCGACAGCCTGGCACCTGCCCCTGCCACGTCAACGGCTTCACCGCTTGCCGCCGGCGGCTCCAGCGCCTGCCGCGTCCGCGGACCCAGCGCCCGCCACGTCAACGGCCGGCGACCGTGCCGGCGGCGTATTCCGCCAGCACCTGTTCCAGCACCAGCCGCACCGGGGCCGGCAAACCGAGTTGCAAGGCTGGTTCCAGCCCGTGCCACTGCAGGTGGCGGCTGTCGGCTGCAACAGCAGGCGCCCCTTGCGGGGCGGCCTTCGGGCTTGCCGGAGCCTCCGGCAGCACCACCTGCTGCACGGTCATGTTCAGGATGAAGTGGGTAAACACGTGCCGCAACTCGAACGACCGGACAGGCGCCTCAGCCAGAGACAGACCGTTCGGCGCGGGTTCCGGAAGCGACCACAGGCCCCCCCAGATGCCACGTTCGGGGCGCCGTTCCAGCAGCACCTCGCCACCGCGCCGCAACAGCCACAAGGTGGCAGAGCGCTCGGGTTTGACCTTGGCAGGCTTGCGCGATGGCAGCGCTGCCGTCAGGCCATCGCGCAATGCGAGGCAGCCGGACGCCAGCGGACAGGCGCTGCACAACGGGCGGCCGCGCAGGCACACGCCCGATCCGAGATCCATCAGGCCCTGCGTGTACGCACGCATATCCTCCCGGGCATCGGCCCCGGCACCAGACACCGGCAGCAGGCTGTCGGCCAACGCCCAGAGCCGGGCCAGCACTGGGGCATCGCCGGGATAACCCTCAACGGCAAAACAACGGGCAAACACCCGTTTCACATTGCCATCCAGGATCGCCGTGCGTTCCCCTGCCGCAAAGGCCGCGATGGCCGCAGCCGTCGACCGGCCGATGCCGGGCAGGGTTTCCAGCACCGCGCGCGACACCGGAAACTGTCCGCCGTGAGCCGTCATCACCATCTGCGCCGCCCGCTGCAGATTGCGCGCGCGGGCGTAGTACCCCAGACCACTCCAGTGCGCGAGCACATCATCGACCGGTGCGGCAGCCAGCACCGCGACCTCCGGAAAGCGTTGCAGGAAGCGCTGGTAAAAGGGAATCACCGCCGCAACCTGGGTTTGCTGCAGCATGATTTCCGACACCCAGATGCGGTAGGCATCGGTAGTCTGCTGCCAGGGCAGTCCATGTCGCCCGTGCTGTCGCTGCCACGCCATCACCCGGGCAGCAAACTCACCCGGTGGGAATGCCGTCAACCGGCCGCCACCGTGCCGCTGTCCGCCGGATGGCCGGCTTCCACCTTGCCGTGGTGCTGCAGCCAGGCCCATTCCGCCTCGCTGAACAGACGCGACCGGGTGAGAAACCGTTTGCCCTCCGGACCCTCAAGGGAAAACATGCCCCCCCGACCGGGCACGACATCGATGGTCAGCTGGGTATGTTTCCAGTACTCGTACTGCGGCCCACCCATGTAGAAGGGATGGCCGCCAATGTGACCCAGCAGCTTGTCATGATCGGCCAGCAGGAAGCTTCCCAGGGGGTAACACATGGGGGCGCTGCCATCGCAGCAGCCGCCGGACTGATGAAACATCACTGGTCCGTGGCGGGCTACCACCACATCCAGCAGGTCGAGGGCCGCCTGGGTCACACAGACCAGGGGAACCTCGGTCAGGGGGGGGGCCGACTCGGGCATCGCCGAGCCTGGTGGGGCAATCCATTGTTCCGTCATGCGTTTCTCCAACATCTGGCACTCCAGCAGCTGGCGCTGGTGCCGTGGCCTCGTCAAGCGCAAGGAAAATGGGCGCTTCCCTTGCAGGAAGCGCCCCTCCAGCGAAAAAGGCGGTGTGCCTTCTCTGGTAATAGAAGGCAGACACCGCAAGGGACGCAGGGTAATGCTGATCAGTTGTGTTGGCGCAGCAAGTGGATTCTTAGAAGAAGCCGAGCTTGCCTTCGCTGTAGCTGACCAGCAGGTTCTTGGTCTGCTGGTAGTGATCCAGCATCATCTTGTGGGTTTCACGACCGATACCGGACTGCTTGTAGCCGCCAAAGGCAGCGTGCGCCGGATAGGCATGGTAGCAGTTGGTCCACACCCGACCGGCCTGGATGCCACGCCCCATGCGGAAGGCGGTGTTGGTGTCACGCGACCACACGCCGGAACCCAGCCCATACAGGGTGTCATTGGCGATCGACAGGGCTTCAGCCTCATCCTTGAACGTGGTCACCGACACCACTGGCCCGAAGATTTCTTCCTGGAAGATGCGCATCTTGTTGTGGCCCTTGAACACGGTCGGCTTGACGTAATAACCGCCTTCCAGATCGCCGCCCAGCACATTGCGCTCACCACCGATCAGGCACTGCGCGCCTTCCTGGCGACCGATGTCCATGTAGGACAGGATCTTTTCGAGCTGCTCGTTCGACGCCTGGGCACCGATCATGGTGGTCAGGTCAAGCGGGTTGCCCTGCTTGATGGCGGCCACGCGGGCCAGGGCACGCTCCATGAAGCGATCGTAGATCGACTCCTGGATCAGGGCGCGCGACGGGCACGTGCAGACTTCGCCCTGGTTCAGCGCAAACATCACAAAGCCTTCGATGGCTTTGTCGAAGAAGGCATCGTCCTTGGCAGCCACGTCGGCAAAGAAGATGTTGGGCGACTTGCCGCCCAGTTCCAGCGTGACCGGGATCAGGTTCTGGCTGGCGTACTGCATGATCAGGCGACCGGTCGAGGTCTCGCCGGTGAAGGCGATCTTGGCAATGCGCGGGCTGGAGGCGAGCGGCTTGCCGCACTCCAGGCCAAATCCGTTCACGACGTTCAGCACGCCCTTCGGGATCAGGTCGCCGATGATTTCCAGCAGCACCAGGATCGACACCGGGGTCTGCTCGGCGGGCTTCAGCACCACGCAGTTGCCGGCGGCCAGGGCCGGGGCCAGCTTCCACACCGCCATCAGGATCGGGAAGTTCCAGGGGATGATCTGGCCGACCACGCCCAGGGGCTCGTGGAAGTGGTAAGCGTAGGTCTCGTGGTCGATTTCGGCCACGGTGCCTTCCTGGGCGCGGATGCAGCCCGCGAAGTAGCGGAAGTGGTCGATGGCCAGCGGGATGTCGGCAGCCATGGTTTCGCGCAGCGGCTTGCCGTTGTCCCAGGTTTCCGCCGTGGCGATCAGCTTCAGGTTCGCTTCCATGCGGTCAGCGATCTTGTTCAGCATGTTGGCACGTTCGGTCGGGCTGGTCTTGCCCCATGCGGCCTTGGCGGCGTGGGCGGCATCCAGGGCCCGCTCGATGTCTTCGGCGGTCGACCGCGGGATTTCGCAGAAGGCCTTGCCCGTCACCGGGGTGACATTCTCGAAATACTGGCCGTTGACCGGCGCAACCCACTCGCCGCCAATATAGTTGCCATAACGGGCCTTGAAGGGAACGGCGCTGCCGTCGACTACGGGTTCGTGCATGTTCATGTCTAGGTCTCCTCCTGACAGGGTTGATCGTCCCCAGCCATCCGTGTGGACAGGGTGCGAATAAACTTTAGCAGGAAGCGGGCCAGCCTTGTCCAGTCCGCGCGATGGACGCTTAAACCATTGATTTTCATGTAAAATCCTGGCGCGGATGACGACCGAAAAATTTGCTGCAGCGCACACCCAGCACCCGCTGCCGTCGCGCACGGGAACAGGCCCGACACAGCCGGCGGGCAACTGTTCCGTTTCGCAACACCTGTTGCCCGGTTTGCCGATGCAGGCAGCGGCACGGCCCCCTCTGCGGAGCAATTCGGGCGGTCCAGTCGGTGGCGAGACCGGGCGAACGGCAGCCTGCCGCCGGTGCGGCGATCATGGTGGGGGTAAGACAGGGCAAGACAGGCCAGGACACGCGGCCCAGGATGGGGGGCAGGAACGCGCCGGCTGACGGCGGCAGCGCGTGTCATGAGCGCATCCTTCGGAAACGAGACAGATGGTCCGTCCGAACGGCGGATCATGCGTGGAGCGGGTGAAGGGAATCGAACCCTCGTCGTAAGCTTGGGAAGCTTCTGCTCTACCATTGAGCTACACCCGCAGCAGACTTGCATCTTACCAGAACCCCTCGGTCGTCAGCACCCGCCGCAGAGGCACCCGGCGTCCGTGTTAACATTTTGCGCCTGCACACTGTCAGTCCCACATGCCAACCATCCAGATCAACGGGGTGTCTCATGCCCTTCCCGGCAGCCCCAGCGTGGCAGAAGCCATCGTGGCGCTGGGTCTTGCCGGCAAACGGATTGCCGTGGAATGCAATGGCGAGATCATTCCGCGCAGCCGGCATGACCAGCACCGGCTGCAGGATGGCGACCGGATCGAAATTGTCACCGCCGTGGGTGGCGGCTGACACCCTGCAAACCGCCACCAGCGAACCCGTGGCGCGGGATCGACGCGGGCGTCAGCAGGTCATCCGGGCTGCCTGTCCTGCAAACCTGCACCCTTGACCTTGCAACCTTGACCCTCAACATCCGGCGATGCCGGATCAATGCCAGGACCCCCTCATGGATCAACTCACCATTGCCGGTCGTGCGTACCACTCCCGCCTGCTGGTCGGCACCGGAAAATATCGGGATTTCGACGAGACACGCGCAGCCGTCGAGGCGAGCGGCGCACAGATCGTGACAGTGGCGATTCGCCGGACCAACCTGGGTCAGACCGCCGGCGAACCCAATCTGCTCGACTTCCTGCCGCCCTCGCGCTACACCCTGCTGCCCAACACGGCGGGCTGCTACACCGCGGAGGAAGCGGTCCGCACCCTGCGGCTCGCGAGAGAACTGCTGGATGGCCACAGCCTGGTCAAGCTCGAGGTTCTGGGCGACCCGCATACCCTGTTTCCGAACATGCCGGAAACCCTTGCAGCCGCACGTACCCTGGTCAGTGAAGGCTTCCAGGTGATGGTCTATTGCAGTGACGATCCGATCATGGCGCGGGAACTGGAAACGATCGGCTGTGTGGCAATCATGCCGCTGGCATCCCTGATCGGCTCCGGCATGGGCATCGTCAACCCCTGGAACCTGCGCATCATCCTTGATCAGGCCAGCGTTCCGGTGATTGTCGATGCTGGCGTCGGCACGGCCTCGGATGCCGCCATCGCCATGGAGCTGGGCTGCGCCGGAGTACTGATGAATACCGCCATCGCCAAGGCCACCAAGCCGGTGCTGATGGCGTCGGCCATGCGCAAGGCAGTGGAGGCGGGGCGTGAGGCCTTCCTGGCCGGCCGCATGCCGCGTCGGGAATACCAGGCGAGTGCCAGCTCGCCCAGCAGCGGACTGATTGCATGAACGACGAACTGCCTGCCGAAGACCTGCGCAGTCGCCACATCCGCAGCTTCGTCCTGCGCGCCGGGCGCCTCTCGCCAGGACAGGCGCGCGCCATCGAGACACTCTGGCCGCGCTATGGTCTGGATTACCGTGCCGGCGTTCTCGACACCGCGTCGCTGTTCGGCCGGGTGGCGCCGGTGGTGCTGGAGATCGGCTTCGGCATGGGAACCACCACCGCCGAAATTGCCGCCCGCCGGCCAGACCTCGATTTCCTTGCGATCGACGTTCACCCGCCTGGAGTGGGCAACCTGCTCAAGCTGATCGAGACGGCAGCGCTGAGCAATCTGCGCGTGATGCGTCACGATGCCGTGGAGGTGGTGCGCGACATGCTTGCCGCCGACTCACTGCACGGTGTGCATGTCTACTTTCCCGATCCCTGGCCAAAAGCGCGGCATCACAAGCGGCGCCTGCTGCAGCCGCCGTTCGTGCAGCTGCTGGCCAGTCGGCTTCGCCCCGGCGGTTATTTTCACTGTGCCACCGACTGGGAGGAATATGCCGGCCAGATGCTGGAGGTGCTGTCCGGCGAACCTGCCCTGCACAATACGGCGGCCGGCTATGCGCCGCGGCCGGACTGGCGGCCACCCACCAAGTTCGAGCAGCGTGGCCTGCGCCTGGGCCACGGCGTGTGGGACCTGCTCTTTACGCGTCAGGCAGGAACGCCTGCAACAGATCGTTGAGAAACCTCGCCCCCAGTGGCGTGGGAGCGACACGGCCCGGCTGACGCTGCACCAGACCGCGCTGCTCGAGACAGTCGAGGGTGGTGGTCAGGCGCGATAGGGGCAGTCCGGTACGACGGGTGAACAGATCGAGTTCGAACCCATCGATCAGACGGAAGGCATTCATCGCGAATTCGAACGGCAGATCGGCAGCAGCCACCTCTTCCTGCGTCTGCAGTGCCGATGCCCCCGTGGCGAGCGCCTCCATCCAGGCACGCGGATGTCGCAGCCTGGCCTCGCGTACCACGCGCTCGCGGTAAGACAGCTTGCCATGCGCGCCTGGCCCCAGCCCCAGATAGTCACCGAAGGTCCAATAATTCAGGTTGTGGCGGCACGCCTCGCCGGGCCGGGCAAATGCGGAGGTTTCGTAGTGCTGGAATCCGGCATCCAGCAGTCGGGCGGTGATGGCATCGCCGAATGCCGCCACGGCATCCCCCTCAGGCAATGGCGGCGGTGCGCGATGGAAGGGCGTATTGGGCTCCAGGGTGAGCTGATAGCACGACAGGTGTCGCACCCCAAAGGACAGCGCGGTCTCGACGTCGGCCAGGGCCTGCTCCAGGGACTGCCCTGGCAGCCCATACATCAGGTCAAGATTGACCCGGGGGAAATGCTGCTGCGCCAGTTCCACCGCCCGTCGCGCCTCGTCGCCATCGTGGATGCGCCCCAGCGCGCGCAGATGGGCGGGGTCGAAACTCTGGATCCCCAGCGAGACGCGGTTGACGCCGGCCGCCCGGAAATCGGCGAACCGCTGGGCCTCGACCGTGCCCGGATTGGCTTCCAGGGTGATCTCGGCATTGGCAGTCAGCGGCAACAGCGTGCGCACCAGGGTGAGCAGACGCTCCAGCCCGGCGCCGCTCAGCAGACTGGGAGTGCCGCCACCGATGAAGATCGATTCAATGCGACGCCCCCAGACGCTGGGCAAGGCTGCCTGCAGATCGGCCTCGATTGCCTGCAGGTATTGCGACTCGGGCGCTTCGCCACGCAGTTCGTGCGAGTTGAAGTCACAGTAGGGACACTTGCGTGCACACCAGGGGTAATGCAGGTAAAGCGCCAGCGGTGGCGGCGTCTCGAAGCGAACGCCGAAGCGTGGCATGGCCAGCTGGACGGTGCTCATGCGCTGCGGCCACGGAGTGCGGCCACCAGCCCTTGCAGGGCAAGTGCGCGATGGCTGATCGCATTCTTGACCGCCGGCGCCAGCTGCGCCGCCGTCAGGCCGCTCGGCACCGGCTCGAACAGAGACGTTGCAACCGGCTCGAACAAGGGATCATAGCCAAACCCGCCGTCCCCACGCGGCGCCTCGACAATGCGGCCGGGCCAACGCCCCTGCGCAACCAGCGGATCGGGATCTTCGGGGTGGTTCACCAGCACCAGCGTGCATGCAAACCACGCACTGCGATCCAGCCCGGCATGTAGCCGCTCCAGCAGCAGGGCGTTGTTGCGCGCATCACTGCGCGGCTCGCCGGCATAGCGCGCCGACTGCACACCAGGGGCACCACCGAGGGCAGGCACGCACAGGCCCGAGTCATCCGCCAGTGCTGGCATTCCGGCCAGTGCGGACGCATGCCGGGCCTTGGCCAAGGCATTTTCCAGAAAGGTGTCGAAGGGCTCGGCCGCTTCCGGAATCTGCAAGTCACCCTGCGCCAGCACGGCACAGCCCAGCGGCGCGAGCAGGGCGCGGAACTCGGCCAGCTTGCCGGCATTGTTGCTGGCCAGCAGCAGTTGCGGCGGAATCACGCGCCTGCTCCACCCGCCGTGGATCCGGCCGGTGCTGTGGCAAGCGCGGCAGACGAAGGCGGAGCAGACATGCCGGTCAAGGGTAGTGCCAGGGCCTGCGCCTGCAGGGCACACAGTTCGGCAGTCCCCTGACGCCCCAGCGCCAGCAGGGCCTGCAATTGCTCTCCCGTGAAAGCGCGGCCTTCGGCCGTGCCCTGAATCTCGATAAAGGCGCCGCTCGCGGTCATCACCAGATTCATGTCGGTATCGCAGCCGGAATCTTCCTGGTAGTCCAGATCGAGCAGGGCACGCCCGTCGACCATGCCGACGGACACTGCCGCGACCGCTTCGCGAATGGGATCGACACTCAGGCGGCCGCTGGCACGCAGCCAGGCAAGCGCATCCGCCACCGCAACAAAGGCGCCCGTGATCGAGGCCGTACGGGTTCCGCCGTCGGCCTGCAGCACGTCACAATCGATCTGCAGGGTGCGTTCGCCCAGCCGCTCGAGGTCTACCACCGCGCGCAGGCTGCGGCCAATCAGACGCTGGATCTCCTGGGTGCGGCCACTCTGCTTGCCACTGGCAGCTTCCCGGTTACCCCGGGTGTGGGTGGCGCGAGGCAGCATGCCGTACTCGGCGGTCAGCCAGCCTTTGCCCTGGCCACGCAGGAATCCCGGCACCTTCTCTTCCACGCTCACCGTGCAGAGCACCCGGGTCTCACCAAACTCGACCAGCACCGATCCTTCGGCATGCCGGGTAAAGCCGCGGGTCAGTCGTACAGGGCGCAGCTCATTGTCGGCGCGTTGGTTTGATCTCATGGGGCGGCGGTTCCGAAACGGGAGGAAGGGGGACCACCGCCGGCCGCTGGGCCAGCGTGGTCATGGCGGTGATGCCGGAGGATACCAGTCCCCTCAGCCCCTTCAACCAGCGCAGGAAACTGAACGGCCGGCGTCGCAGATGCCCCAGCGGCTCGGCCGGAACGCCGGTGCCATCGACCAGCGCGCGCTGCAGCGCGTAGACGCTCTGCGGACGACGCAGGGGGTCGAGTTCCAGGCACCAGTCCACCGTGGCAAGCAGGTCGGCCGGAAAACGGCCGCGGAAGCGCTCGCTGGCCGGTACCAGGCGGTCTTCCTGCAATCGTTGCCGGGCAGACGGCGGCGGGTGTCCGGCCATGCAGGAGTAGAGGGTGGCACCGACAGCGTAGATGTCGCTCCAGGGCCCGAGTGGCTGGTCACCAGCATGTTGCTCCGGCGCCGCAAACCCTTCGGTCAGGACGGTTTTGGCCTGCGGCGCCGCGTGATCGAGCGTACTGCGTACTGCCCCGAAATCCAGCAGCAGCGGCTGGCCATCGGCCCCCACCAGGATATTGGCTGGCTTGATGTCGAGATGCAGCAGGCGGCGCAGATGCACCTCGCGCAGGCCGTGCAGCAGGCGCAGGAAAAAACTGCGCAGGAAGGCGTCGTCCAGCCGCGCGCGCTGGGCATGGATCTGGAACTGCAGGCTGCGGCCGCGCACATGGCGCATGACCATGTAGGCCGTGCCATTCGCCCGGAAGAAGTCCTCGACACGCACCACGTTGGGATGATCGACCTTGGCGAGGGCCGCCGCTTCTTCCATGAACGAGCGCAGGCCGCGCGCGAACAGCCCCTGCTTGCCCTCGAGGATTTCGACCGTCTCACCGACCGTGCGCATGGCGATGCCCGCAGGCAGGAACTCCTTCACGACGTGTGGCCCCCAGTGGTCGTCACGCATCAGATAGACGATGCTGAAACCTCCGGAGGAAAGCACCTTCTCGACCGTCAGTTCCCCCAGCCGGTAACTGTCCGGCAGGGGCCGGTTGGCTTGCAAGGACATCAGCGTTCCGCGGTAACATACCCAGTCTCAAATTGTCCCGGTCGTATCGGTGCAAGTCAAAGCTTTCCCGCCCCACCCGCCGGCCGGTGAGAGGCCCGCCCCTTCCTCCTGCAAGGTACACCGCGCCTGATGAACGCCATCTTCAGCATGACCGGATATGCCGGTCTGACCACCGAGCACCCCTGGGGCAGCCTCGGCATCGAGCTGCGCACGGTCAATCACCGCTACCTTGAGGTGACGTGGCGCGGGCCGGAGGATCTGCGCCAGCTGGAAGGCACCATGCGCGAAGCGATTGCTGCCCGCGTCAGCCGCGGCAAGGTGGAATGCCGGGTCAACCTCAATCTGCGCGACAGCCAGGGCAGCAGCCCGCCCAATGGCGAACTGCTGCAGCAGCTGGCCACCTGGCAGGACCAGGTGATTGCCGTCCATCCCCAGGCCAGCCGCCTGTCGGTTGCCGAGTTGCTGGCGTGGCCTGGCATGTTCCGGCGCGAAACGGTCGCCGGTGACGCCCTTGGCGAACAGTGCCTGCGCCAGCTCGATACCGTGCTGCAGGAGCTGTCGGCCAGTCGTGCGCGCGAAGGCGCCAGCCTGCGCGAGGGTCTTGCCGCCAAGGCCCGACACATCGATGCCCTGCGCATCGAGGTCAGTCCACGCATCCCGGAGCTGGTCCAGCACTACCAGCAGCGCCTCGCCCAGCGCCTGCACGAAGCCCTCGGCGAAGAGGAACAGGATCGCCTGCGCGCCGAGGTGGTGCTCTACGCCTCCCGGATCGATGTCGAAGAGGAACTGGCCCGGCTCGGCGCCCACGTGCAGGAGGTGCTGCGCGTGCTGGAGCGCGGCGGGGCGGTTGGCAAACGTCTCGACTTCCTGATGCAGGAACTCCACCGCGAAGCCAACACCCTGGGTTCCAAATCGGTGGCCAGCAGTACCTCGGCCACTGCCCTTGAACTGAAAGTCACGATTGAACAGATGCGCGAACAGGTGCAGAACCTCGAATGACGTCTTCCCCCACCCGAGGCAGCATGGTGCTGCTCGCCGCGCCTTCCGGCGCCGGCAAATCCAGCCTGGTGCAGGCCCTGCTGGAGCGTGATCCGGCCCTGCGGCTGTCCATCTCGCACACCACCCGGCCGCCGCGACCGGGGGAACAGGATGGCCGGGAATATCATTTCATCGACCGGGCGAGCTTTCTGGCGATGATGGCTGCCGGCGAGTTCCTCGAGTCGGCGGAAGTGTATGGCAACCACTACGGTACCTCTTCCGCCTGGATCCGGCAGCAGCTGGATGCCGGCGAGGATGTGCTGCTGGAAATCGACTGGCAGGGCGCCCAGCAGGTGCGGACCCTCTTTCCCGACTGCACCACCGTATTCATCCTGCCGCCCAGCCTGGTCGATCTCGAAGCCCGTCTGGTCGGACGCGGCACCGACAGCCTGGAGGTGATCGCGCGGCGTCTGGCGGCGGCACGCGAGGACATCAGCCACGTCGGCGAATTCGAGTATGTTATTATCAATATTGACTTTTCCGTTGCAGTGGAAGATCTCGCAGCAATTGTCCGGGCGCAGCGTCTGAAGCGTGTGCGCCAGGTCCTGCGGCATCCCGAAATCCTGCCCAACCTGGACCTTTGAGGAACACCGCCATGGCCCGCATCACCGTCGACGACGCCCTGAAGCAGATTCCGAACCGTTTTGAACTGACGCTAGCCGCAACCTACCGGTCCCGCCAGATCGCGAATGGCTCGACCCCGCTGCTCGAACCCAACAAGGACAAGCCGACGGTTCTCGCGTTGCGCGAAATTGCGGCCGGCAAGATCGGCGCCGAGATCCTCAACGCCCGTACCCCGACCCCGCTGATCTGAGGGTTGCGCCACCTTCGGGTGGCGCCCTGCCGCCTTGAACCAGCCCGACCCGCATTTCGCTGCACCGCCAACCCCGGTGGTAACGGGGCTGCGCGAGATGGTGGCCGACTACCTCAAGCCTGATGATGTCCGCATGGTGGAACAGGCCTTCCAGGTCGCCGCCAACGCCCACCGCGGACAGACCCGGCGCAGCGGCGAGCCGTACATCACCCATCCGCTCGCGGTGGCCACCATCTGTGCCGGGTGGCACCTCGACGCGCAGGCCCTGAGTGCCGCCCTGCTGCATGACACCGTAGAAGACACCAGCACCACGGCCGTCGAAATCTCCCATCAGTTTGGCCGGGCCGTGGCCGAACTGGTCGAGGGCCTGAGCAAGCTCGAGAAGATCGAGTTCCAGTCGGAGCAGCATGCGCAGGCGGAAAACTTCCGCAAGATGCTGCTGGCCATGGCACGCGATGTGCGCGTGATCCTCGTCAAGCTGGCCGACCGCCTGCACAACATGCGCACGCTCGAGGCGATGAGCACCGAGAAGCAAAAGCGCATCGCGCGCGAAACCCTCGAAATCTATGCCCCGATCGCCAACCGGCTGGGCTTGCACCGGGTGTTTCAGGAACTGCAGGAACTGGGGTTCCGTTACCTCCATCCCCATCGCTACCAGGTGCTGGCAAAGGCCGTGAAGGCGGCGCGGGGCAACCGCCGCGAACTGGTGGGCAAGATCCTCACGGCCATCCGTGGCCGCCTCGAAAGTCAGGCCATTGAAGCGAGCGTGAGCGGGCGCGAGAAGAACCTTTACAGCATCTACACCAAGATGACAGAGAAGACCCTGCCATTCGCCAAGGTGCTGGACATCTACGGGTTTCGCATCCTGGTGAAGGACGTGCCGTCGTGCTACCTCGCGCTGGGCGCCCTGCACACCCTGTACAAGCCCATCCCGGGCAAGTTCAAGGACTACATCGGCATCCCGAAGGCGAATGGCTACCGGTCGCTGCACAGCACCCTGTTCGGCCCCTTCGAATACCCGATCGAAATCCAGATCCGCACCATCGACATGCACCAGGTGGCCGAGGCCGGGGTGGCGTCGCACTGGATGTACAAGAGCAGCGACACCAGCCTGTCGGACGTCCAGCTGCAGACCCATCAATGGCTGCAGTCCCTGCTCGAGATCCAGACCGAAAACCGCGATCCGGTCGAATTCCTGGAACACATCAAGGTCGACCTGTTTCCGGGCGAAGTCTACGTGTTCACGCCGAAGGGCCAGATCAAGGCACTGCCGCGCGGTGCCAGCTGCATCGATTTTGCCTATGCGGTGCATACCGGCGTGGGCAACCACTGCGTGGCGGCCAAGGTCAACGATGAACTGGCACCGCTGCGCACTCCGCTGAAAAGCGGCGACCGCGTCGAGATCATCACCTCGCCGGATGCAACTCCCCATCCGGCCTGGCTCAGCTTCACCGCCAGCGGCAAGGCGCGCAGCCACATCCGGCACTACCTGAAAACCCGGCAGTACGCCGAGTCGACCGAACTGGGCGAGCGACTGCTGCATCAGGCCCTGCGCTCGCTGCAGGTCGATCCGGCCAGCATCACGCGCGAAGACTGGGATCACCTGTTGCGCGGCGACCGCGCCAAGACCCGCGAGGAAGTGCTGGCCGACATCGGCCTTGGCCGCCGGCTGAACCTGGTGGTGGCCCGCAATCTGACCAAGGCGCACGAATTGCCCGCCCCAGACCCGGCGCAGACCCGGCCGCGCGTGATCATCCGCGGCACCGAGGGGCTGGCCGTGCAGCTGGCCACTTGTTGCCGGCCGATTCCGGGCGACCCGATCATCGGACTGATTGCCAAGGGCCAGGGGCTGGTGGTGCATACCCACGATTGCAAGCACATCCGCCAGGCGCACGGCAGTGGCGAGAACTGGATCGACGTGGAGTGGGAGAGCTCACCTGGCCGCACCTTCGACGTGTCACTGCGGCTGATGGTGGTGCACCAACGTGGCGTGCTGGCCACGGTGGCCTCGGCGTTTTCCGAAGCCCATGCCAACATTGAATCGCTGTTCCAGGATCAACGTGAGACCGGCAGCTACGCCAGTCTCAATTTCACCATCTCGGTGCGTGATCGCAACCACCTGGCCGAGGTCATGCAAGCCCTGCGTGTCTTGCCGGAAGTGGTGCGCATTGCACGCGTCGAGGGCTGACAGGAGTCGCACCGCCGCATGAGTACCCCCCACAAACAGATCATCGCCACGGCCGACGCCCCCGGCGCCATCGGCACCTACTCCCAGGCCGTCCGCGTCGGCGATACGGTCTATCTGTCCGGCCAGATCGGCCTCGATCCGAAGAGCATGACGCTGGTAGACGGCATTGATGCGCAGATCCGTCAGGTGCTGGACAACCTGCGCGCGGTCGCGGTTGCCGCCGGCGGCGACCTTGGCAATCTGGTCCGCGTCACGGTATATCTCACCGACCTGGCCCATTTCGGCAAGGTCAACGAGCAGATGGCCGCCTGTTTCAGCGCCCCCTATCCCGCCCGGGCTGCCGTGGGCGTTGCCTCGCTGCCGCGGGGAGCCCTCGTCGAAATTGACGGCATCCTCGTCCTCGGCAACTGAACGGCGTGCGCCGTCGGCCCTGGAGGGCGTGCCGGCCACCACCGTCTCGCGTCTGCGCACCTTAGGCATCCAGCGTTGGACCGATTTGCTGCTGCACCTGCCTCTGCGGTACGAAGATGAAACCCAGCTGACCGACCTCGAGAATCTGACGCCCGACGAGCCGGTGCACCTCGAAGTGACGGTCGACTCGCACGAGATCACCTACCGCCCGCGCAAGACCCTGCGGGTGGTCGTGCACTGCGGCCGACGCACGCTGCACCTGCGTTTCCTGAATTTCTACCCCAGCCAGCTGCGCCAGTTTGTGCCGGGCACGTTGCTGCGCGTATCCGGCGACCTGCGCATGGGCTTTGCCGGACTGGAAATGGTGCATCCGCGCTACCGGGTGGTTGAGCCCGGCGCTCCGCTGCCCAGCGTGCTGACCCCGGTCTATCCGACCACGGCGGGCCTCGCACAGCCCACCCTGCGCCGGCTGACCCAGCAGGCGCTGACCCGGGCGCAACCCCTGCACGACACCTTACCCCTGCGACTGCGCGCAGCCCTCGGCCTGCCGGAACTGGAAACCTGCCTGCGCCTGTTGCACCAGCCGCCGACCGGAACGGCCCGTGCCGCTCTGGAAGACCGCAGCCATCCGGCCTGGCAGCGCCTGAAATTTGACGAGCTGCTCGCCCAGCAGCTCTCGATGCGCCAGCACCGACAGGAACGGCACCGGCTGGTGGCCCCGGCACTGGACGG